>NZ_CP040899.1:3140568-3454625 GCF_006349365.1 Georgenia wutianyii | reverse complement strand
TCCGTGGTGCCCGCGTGTGGGTCCGAGGAGCAGCCGTACCGCGCACTCAGCTGCCCAGGGCAGCACGACGACAACCGACGTTTTGGAGTACTGCCGTGAGCAAGCGGACTTACCAGCCGAACAACCGCAAGCGTGCCAAGGTGCACGGCTTCCGGCTGCGCATGCGCACGCGCGCCGGGCGCGCCATCCTCAGCGCTCGCCGCCGCAAGGGCCGCGAGAAGCTCTCGGCCTGACCCGTGCTGCCGCCGCAGCACCGGATGCGTCGGTCGGAGGAGTTCACCGACGCGGTGCGCGGTGGTGCCCGCAGTGGCACGCGGCGGCTGGTCGTCCACCTCGGCGCCTCGAGCGCCGGGGAGACGACCCCGCCCCGAGCCGGCCTGGTGGTGTCGAAGGCGGTGGGTAACGCCGTCGAGCGCAACCAGGTGAAGCGGAGGCTGCGGGGCCTGCTGGCCCCGCGCATGAACGACCTGCACGACGGCGACTCGATCGTCGTGCGGGCGCTTCCTGCTGCCCGGGGCGCGTCGAGCGCCGAGCTCGGCGAGGACCTCGACGTCGCGCTGCGCCGGGCACGGCGTCGGGCGCAGCGATGACTGCGCTGGGACGGGTCGTGGGCCGCGGGCTCGCGCTCCTCGTGAAGGGCTACCAGCTCATCGTCTCCCCGTGGTTCGGACCCTCGTGCCGGTACTACCCCTCCTGCTCCGCCTACGCGGTGACCGCCCTGCAGCGGCACGGCGCGGTGCGCGGGAGCCTGCTGGCCGGCTGGCGTCTGCTGCGGTGCAACCCGTGGAGCGACGGCGGGGTTGACCACGTCCCCGAGCAGGGCGACCCGATGCCGTGGACCTCACGGTCCGCTCGACCCCGTACTCTCGGGGTAGCCGCCGGTGGGGCGCCGTCGAACGACGCGCCGCAAGACCTCTAGGAGCCAGCCCTCATGGGTTTCTTTGACACGATCCTGTACCCCATCAAGTGGGTCGTCGCGTGGATCCTCTATCTCTTCCATGAGTTCTGGACCGCCGTCGGGCTGGACCCGTCGAGCGGCTGGTCGTGGGCGCTGGCCATCGTCGGCCTCACGGTCATCATGCGCATCCTCCTGATCCCGCTGTTCTTCAAGCAGATCAAGGCCTCGCGCGGGATGCAGATGCTGCAGCCCGACATGCAGAAGCTGCAGAAGAAGTACAAGGGGAAGAACGACCCCGCGTCCCGCCAGCAGATGCAGGCGGAGATGATGGCGCTCTACCAGAAGCACGGGACCAACCCGTTCTCCTCCTGCCTGCCGATCCTCGCGCAGTCCCCGATCTTCTTCGCGCTGTTCCGGGTGCTCTACTCGATGCCCCAGATCGCCGACGGCACCTACCGCGAGGGGCAGCCCCTCGGACCGATCGACGCCTCGACGGCGGCCCAGTTCCAGGACTCGACCCTGCTCGGGGCACAGCTGTCGGACACGTTCCTCACCGCGTCGACGATGAACGTCCGGGTCCTCGCGATCGTCATGATCATCCTCATGTCGGTGACGACGTTCACCACGCAGCGGCAGCTGACGATGAAGAACATGCCGCAGAGCGCGCTGGACAACCCGATGGCCAAGCAGCAGCGGATGCTCATGTACATCCTGCCGCTCGTCTTCGCCTTCTCCGGCGTCTACTTCCCGATCGGTGTGCTCGTCTACTGGCTCACGACGAACCTGTGGACGATGGGCCAGCAGTTCTACACGATCCGCAAGATGCCGGCGCCCGGCTCCGAGGCCGAGAAGAAGTTCAAGGAGCGCGAGCGGGCCAAGCTCGAGCGCAAGGCCGCCCGCAAGGGCGTGCCCGTGGAGCAGCTGCTGCCCGAGCCCGCCGAGCCGGAGCGGCCCGTCCAGAAGGGCCAGCGCGTCCAGCCCAAGCGCAAGGACCGCGCGAAGAAGAGCGGGCCCGCTGGGGCCACGGCGAGGCCGTCCGGCGCGACGGGTGCGAGTGCTGCCTCGGCGACGAGCGCGGACTCGGCGGCCACGGAGTCCGTGGTGGACGAGGCCACGGCCGGGAAGACGACGTCCGGCACCGCCGGCGGCGGGGCGAACGGCGCCAAGAAGAAGACGCCCCAGGAGCGCGCAGCCGAACGGCACGCGCAGCGAGCGGCTCAGCGGCGAGCCGAGCTCGAGCGCCGGGGGCGCAACAAGCCGGGCAAGTCCGGCAAGTAGACCAGACCTGACAGTGCCCGGGTCGTCGGGCTGAGAGAGAAGGATCAACTCGTGAGCGAGCAAGACGTGGTTCCCGCGGCGGAGGAGACGACTGCCGAGCAGGAGGCCGACGCACGTCCCGAGGCGACCAAGGTCTCCACGACCGTGAAGCGGCTCGAGGAGGAGGGCGAGATCGCGGCGGACTACCTCGAGGAGCTGCTCGACATCGCCGACCTCGACGGCGACATCGACCTGTCCATCGACCACGGCCGCGCGTCGGTGGAGATCGTCAACGAGGACAGCGAGGACCGTGCCCTCAAGCGGCTCGTCGGCAAGGACGGCGAGGTCCTCGACGCCCTCCAGGAGCTGACCCGCCTCGCCGTGCAGGCGCGGACCGGTGAGCGCAGCCGTCTCATGCTCGACATCGCCGGTTTCCGGCGTCGGCGCAAGGTCGCGCTCACCGCGATCGCCCAGGAGGCGATCGCCAAGGTCAAGGCGGGGGCGGCGTCGGTCGCGCTCGACCCGATGAACCCCTTCGAGCGCAAGGTCGTGCACGACGCCGTCGCAGCTGCCGGCCTGGTGAGCGACTCGGCCGGGGTGGAGCCCCACCGCCACGTCGTCATCAGCGAGCAGTAGTCTACAGGTGTAGATAAGAGTGTCCTCCGAGGAGAGCGGGGCCGGCGCCGTCGAGCAGGCGCCGGCCGAGGCTGCGGGAGTGTTCGGCGAGGCGTGGCCTCGGCTCGAGGCGTTCGCCGACCTCCTCGTCCGGGAGGGAGAGCTGCGAGGTCTCATCGGACCTCGGGAGCTGCCCCGCCTGTGGAGCAGGCACCTGCTGAACTCCAGTGCCGTGGCCGGCTTCGTCCCCCACGGTGCGACCTTCGGCGACGTCGGGTCGGGCGCGGGCTTCCCCGGGGTCGTCGTCGCACTCATGCGACCGGACCTCGAGGTCACGCTCATCGAACCGATGGAGCGACGAGTCGCCTGGCTGCACGACGTCGCGTCGGAGCTGTCGATCGAGAACGTCACCGTCGAGCGGGCCCGTGCCGAGGAGCTTCACGGCGCGCGCGAGTTCGACGTGGTCAGCGCCCGCGCGGTAGCGGCGCTGAAGAAGCTCATCCCCTGGGTAGCCCCGCTCATCGCCCCTGGGGGCTCGCTCGTCGCGCTCAAGGGTGAGCGCGCTGCCCTGGAGATCGACGAGGCCGCGAAGGCTCTGCGCAAGTACCGGCTGCGCGACGCCCGGGTCCATGAGGTGCTCGTGCCCGGCACCGACGACCCCACCCGCGTCGTCACCGCCGAACGCCAGCCCGCCTGAGCTCCCCGGGCCGGCCGCGATCCGCGCAAAAAGGCCAGCGCCCCTGCGGGCGCCGCACACCCCCCGCGAGAGCCAACTTCCGCGCGAGAGCGGAGTTTCGCGCGAGAGCGGAGTTTCGCGCGAGAGCCGACTTCTGCGCGAGAGCTGGGTTCCGCAGAAGGCGGGTTCCGCGAGGGTGTCGAGGTCACCGGGTCCCGGCCCGCGTGACTGCGGCGTTAGGTGTGGACTTGTGGACCGTTCAGGTCCAGGAATCCAGACTGAAGTGCCGCAGCGTGACACTGCGACGAGTGCAGGTCGTGCGGACGCGAAACGTTGACGCAGGCGCTGTTGGTTCCGGGAGGTACGTGGCCATGGCGATGTTCCACGTGAAACGTCCTCGTGGCGAACGGGTACCCCGTTCGGTCTGCTCACCTGTGTCTCCACGGGGGCTAGATGTGTGCGCGGCGGCTCATGGTGGCCGGCAGGCACCTCGGGGGCTGGACCGGGTCGATGGGGGCCGCCTCAGCTGCTTCGGGGCGCGTGCCAGTGCGCGTGCGCAGCCCGCGGCTGCGCGATCTCATGCCCGTTGTCGTCGAGGTTTCACGTGAAACAGCGCCGCGAGGGAGGGCTTGGCTGACACCGGGCCGGATCGACTCCCGTCCGACGTGCACCTTCGCGTTTCCACAGATCACTGACTCGTCGCCCGCGCCACTATTCGCGACCGCTCAGGACCGCTCCGCCGTGGCTTACGCCCCTCCATGTCACGGCTGGCTATAGGTGGCTCCGAGGGCGCGCGCTCCTTGTGTTCCACGTGAAACCAGCGGTCGATGCTTGTCGTGCACGTGACACCAGCGGTGTCGAGTCTGGCCTGCCACGCAGGGGACCGCGGAGGAGGTCACGGACTGCGTCTGAGACGGGCCTGTCGTGACACGAGAATGGCCCATCGTGCAGCTCGACGCTAACGCCACGTGGAGCTTAGGGGGTGAGTTCCGCGAGGTCCGGGGCAGCGCCCGTCGGACCTCATAGTCCGAGAGGCGTCTGTTGGCGCCCGTTTCACGTGAAACAAGGGCGCCGGTTTCACGTGAAACCAAAGAGCCACTGCCGGAACATCTGGTGTGATGCCTCAGGGATCTCCGAGGGCCACCGTGGTCACGGTGGACGTTCATCTCGCCATCCTCCCGTCATGCGGCCCTGTTTCACGTGAAACCCACCGCGTACTAGCGACGTGATGGCCGTTCGTATACGAGCAGATGATCAGCGTCGCAGGAACAGATCGACAGCGCGTACTTGTCGCACTCTCGGCCCATCGGCACATCGCTTCGAACGGCCTTCGCACACCGGTGACCGGCAGCTGCTAGGACCCGAAGGGTCCGTGGTGCGAGTCGTTCGATTCGGCGACACGGACGCTGGCGCAGGCTCGGGCGCGCTATCCACCGCTGTGGGGAACCTTGGGGACAGCGCTCAGATCCGCGGTATGACGCGCATCCGGAGACTCAGTTTCCGCCAGTTCGGCCGTCGACGCGTCTGGTTTCACGTGAAACCAACGCACTGGAAGGCAGGAGCGGTGACGACTGGCGAGCACCGCCGGGCCTGATCCGTTCGTGTCGCTGTTCGGAGCTCGGGCGCGGAATCGATCGTCGGCATCAGGATCGCTCCCCACGCGACGGCAGCCGGCATAGAACGCCAGCGCACGGAAGAACCTGTCCCAGGCGCTGCCGACGCACTCAGCATCGGACGGGAGCGTGTCAGCCCCACTGGGCCGCCGCTGATGACGTGCAGACGCTGTAAGGGAGACCAGTCGGGGCTACCAACCCTGCAGGGAGGGGCGAACGCACACCTGGCGCACAGACCTTCGCCGCGGTGGTGGGCCCCTCTCATGTTTCACGTGAAACTGGCCGCGGCTCCTACCCGAGTGCGAAGGAGTATCGGGCGCTCGGCCTCGTCGTCGCAGCGCGCGCCGTTCCCCATCACCGGATGTCCGTGACCTGCCGACACCGAAGTCCCCGAACGGAGATGGGCGCACCGGAGCCGAGTGGGCCGGCGCTGCACATCGGGCGTCCAGCTCGGCGGAGTCCCTACGGCAGATCGAGAGGGGAGCGTGTCGGCGCAGAGGCCTGCTCCTGCCTGTTTCACGTGAAACCGCCACCAAGCCGCTCACACCGAAGTCGCCGGCGCGACGCGAAACACGGGGACGCTACGGCCTGCCTGCAAGGGCATCCAGGGCCCAGCGACTAGGCTGGGACCACTCTCGAACTACTGCGGAACTAGGGGTGCGTGTGACCAGGTCGGACGACACCATGCCGCGCCCTCCGAAGGGAAACGGTGTGGACCACGTGAACCGCGGCGATCCCGCCAGCATCCTCGGGCTCGACGCCTTCGACGAATCGACGCCACTGGCGGCTCAGCTTGCCGAGGACGCTCGCCGTCGCATGTCGCTGGAGGGGAGGACCTTCCCCCGGCCTCCCGAGACGAAGATCCTCACCGTCGCCAACCAGAAGGGCGGCGTCGGGAAGACCACCACCACGGTGAACCTCGCGGCGGCGTTGGCGATCGGTGGACTGCGCGTCCTCGTCATCGACAACGACCCCCAGGGCAACGCATCCACGGCGATGGGGATCGACCACCGCGCCGGCACGCCGTCGACCTACGACGTGCTCATCGAGGACACCCCGCTCTCCGAGGTGGTCCAGCCCTGCCCCGATGTCGACGGCCTGTTCTGCGCACCGGCGACCATCGACCTGTCCGGAGCCGAGATCGAGCTCGTCTCCATGGTGGCCCGCGAGAACCGGCTGCGGAACGCGATCGCGACGTACCTCGAGGCCCAGGCGCCTGAGCAGCGTTTCGACTATGTCTTCATCGACTGCCCTCCGAGCCTCGGGCTGCTGACCGTGAACGCCTTCGTCGCTGCACGCGAGGTACTCATCCCGATCCAGTCCGAGTACTACGCGCTCGAGGGCCTGAGCCAGCTCCTGCGGAACATCGAACTCATCAGGGGACACCTCAACCCTACGCTACACGTGTCGACGATCCTGCTCACGATGTTCGACAAGCGGACGAACTTGTCCCGGCAGGTGGCGGACGAGGTCCGCGAGCACTTCCCGGCCCAGACGCTCGAGGTGTCGATCCCTCGCTCGGTCCGGATCTCCGAGGCCCCGTCCTACGGCCAGACAGTCCTCACCTACGACCCGGGCTCCACCGGCGCGCTGGCCTACCGGGCCGCAGCGCAGGAGATGGCGGAGCGCGCGGCAGAGGGCGTCACCGCGGCCGTGTCCCAGTCCCAGCCGCAGTCCGCCGCGGCACCACGTTCGGAGGATGTCAATGAGTGAGAAGCGACGGGGGCTCGGCAAGGGCCTCGGCGCCCTGATCCCGACCGCGCCGACCGAGGGCCGTCCCGTCGACGTGTTCTTCCCGAGCAAGCCCGCCGGTGAGCCCGCCGCACGTGCCGTCACGACGTCGGCCTCCACCCCGGCGGCCGTCGAGGAGAGGCCCGCGAGGAGCGCGAACGCGCGCACGACGACGACGGCGACCACGAAGTCCCGTAAGCGCCCCTCCATCCCCAAGGACACCGTCAACCCCGGTCGCAAGACGGAGACGGCTCCCGAGCCGGAGCCCGCTGCACCCAGCGCACCGGAGCCCGCCCCCGAGCCGACGGACGCCGCGGACACCGGCGGCCTCGCCCCCGTCCCGGGCGCCTCCTTCGCTGAGGTGGGCGTCCACGAGGTCATCGCCAACCGGCGCCAGCCCCGTCAGGTCTTCGACGAGGACGAGCTCGAGGAGCTCGCCTCCTCGATCCGTGAGGTCGGCGTCCTCCAGCCGATCGTCGTGCGTCCCCTGCCCGAGGGTGAGGGCGCGCGGTACGAGCTCATCATGGGTGAGCGGCGCTGGCGGGCCACTCAGCTCGCCGGGCTGGAGTCCGTGCCGGCGATCATCCGGCACGTGGAGGACAACGACCTCCTGCGCGACGCGCTCCTGGAGAACCTCCACCGGGCCCAGCTCAACCCCCTGGAGGAGGCGGCCGCCTACCAGCAGCTCCTCGAGGACTTCGAGTGCACGCACGAGGAGCTCGCCTCCCGCATCGCCCGCTCCCGCCCGCAGATCTCGAACACGCTGCGCCTGCTCAAGCTCCCCGCGCTCGTCCAGCGACGCGTCGCGGCAGGCGTCCTGTCGGCAGGCCACGCCCGCGCCCTCCTCGGGCTCTCGGACCCGGCCGCGATGGAGCGCCTCGCGCAGCGGATCGTCGCCGAAGGGCTGAGCGTGCGCACCACCGAGGAGATCGTCGCGCTCGGTGACGAGCCCACCGCCCCGGAGATGCGCCGGCGTCCCCGCGGGGGCGCCCACGTCGCCGAGCTCAACGAGCTCGCGACCCGCCTCGCCGACCGCTTCGACACGCGCGTGAAGATCGGGATGGGCCAGCGCAAGGGCCGGATCAACATCGAGTTCGCCAGCCTCGAGGACCTCAACCGGATCCTCGACGTGCTCGCCCCGAACGTCGAGCGCCCGGCGCTGGAGAACTGAGCACGCTGGGAGCGGGGCGACCTCTCGGTCGCCCCGCTCCCAGCGTGTCAGCCCAGCTTCGTCAGCCCCGCGCGGCAGCCTGGCGCACGAGCGTGGTCACGAGCTCGGTGAAGGACGGGCCGCCACCGGCCGCCCACGCCTGCGCTGACTGCGGGAAGAGGGACGTCTCGGTCATCCCGGGCGCGACGTTCATGTCGAGGAACCACGGCGTGCCGTTCTCGTCGACGATGAGGTCGGTGCGCGACAGATCCCGCAGCCCGAGCGCCTCGTGCGCGGCGACGGCGGCCCGGGCGGCCACCACCGTCGTCTCCTCGTCGAGCCGGGCGGGCACGAAGTACTCGGTGCGCCCGGCGTTGTAGCGCGCGTCGTAGTCGTAGGGCCCCTCGGTGACGATCTCGACCGGGGGCAGGGCAACGGGCCCGTCGCCGAGATCGACGACGGAGACAGCCACCTCCGTGCCCGTGACGGCACGTTCCACGAGGGCGGCGTTGCCGTAGGAGAAGCAGGAGACCATCGCCTCGGGGAGGTCCTCGGCCCGGGTGACGACGGTGACGCCGAGCGCCGAGCCGCCGTCCTCGGGCTTGACGACGAGCGGCAGGCCCACTCCTGCGACGGCGGTGGCCAGCACCTCGCTCGAGCCGATCTCGGTGAACAGCCCGCGCGGGAAGGTGACGAACGGCGGGGTGGCGACGCCGGCGGCGGCGACGAGCTCCTTGGCGACCGGCTTGCGCGAGGCCAGACGGCACGCGGCCGACGTGCTGCCGACGTACGGGATGTCGAGCAGCTCCAGGAGGGCGCGGATCGAGCCGTCCTCCCCGGTGGAGCCGTGGACCAGCGGGAAGACGACGTCCGGCGGGTCCGCGCTGAGCGCGGGCAGCAGCTCGGGGTCCAGGTCGCGGACCTCGACGTCCAGTCCTCCGTCGCGGAGCAGCTGCGCCACCCGGCGCCCGGACCGCAGGGAGACGTCGCGCTCGTGCGAGAGTCCTCCCGCGAGGACGAGGACGCGGGGGTTGTCGGCGTTCGTCATTGTCACTCCGCTCTCGGTCAGGTCTGGTCCGGGCTCGGGGCGTCGGCCAGCGGGTCCTCGCTCGTGCGCCGGGAGCCCGCCGTCCCGAACATCTCGGTGAGCTCGAGCTCGGAGCGTACGACGCCGGCGAGGCGGCGCACTCCCTCCCGGATGCGCTCCGGGGTCGGGTAGCAGAACGACAGGCGCATGTGGTCCGCACCCTGCCCGTCGGCGTAGAACGCCGTGCCGGACACGTAGGCGACGAGGTTGGTCACCGCGCGCGGCAGCATCGCCTTGGCGTCCAGCCCTGGCGGCAGCGTCACCCACGTGTAGAACCCGCCGTCCGGCACGGTCCAGCGCGCCTCGGGCAGGTACTCGGTGAGCGCCGACATCATCGCGTCGCGGCGGGTGCGGTACTGGTCGCGGAAGTCCTTGACCTGCCCGTACCAGTCGTACCCCTGGAGGTAGGAGGTGATGGACAGCTGGCTGAAGCGCGAGGGCGAGAGGATGGCCGCCTCGCTGGCCAGCACGAGCTTCTCGCGCACGGCGTGCGGCGCGGCCGCCCATCCCACACGGTAGCCCGGGGCGAAGGTCTTGGAGAAGGAGCCGAGGTAGACGACGGCGTCGGGGTCGTAGCTCTTGAGCGACGGGAGCGGGTCGCCGTCGAAGCCGAGGAGCCCGTAGGGGTTGTCCTCGAGGATGAGCACGCCGTGCCGGCGGCAGATCTCCACGATCCGCGGCCGGCGCTCCTCGGCGAGCGTGACCCCGCCCGGGTTGTGGAAGTTCGGGACGGTGTAGAGCATCTTCACCCGCCGCCCTTCGGCGGCGAGCCGGCGCAGCGTGCGCTCGAGCTCCTCGGGGACCAGGCCCTGGTCGTCCATCGCGACGTGGACGATGTCGGCCTGGTAGGCCCGGAACACCCCGAGCGCGCCGACGTAGCTGGGCGCCTCGGCGACGATGACGTCACCCGGGTCGATGAAGATCTCGGTGACGAGGTCGAGCGCCTGCTGGGAGCCGGTGGTGACGACGACGTCGTCCGGGTGGGCGTGGACGTGGTCGTAGCGCATGACCTCGACGATCTGCTCGCGCATCTCGACCTCGCCCTGGCCGCTGCCGTACTGCAGCGCCTCCGGTCCGCGGTCGCGCAGCAGCTTCGCCGTCATGTCGGCGAGGAAGTCGATCGGCAGGCCGGAGATGTTCGGCATCCCACCGGCCAGCGACACCACCTCCGGGCGGCTCGCGACGGCGAACAGCGCCCGGATCTCCGAGGAGCGCATCCCGTGAGCTCGCTGGGCGTAGGAGGAGAACCACGGGTCGAGCCGGGTGCCGGCCGCCGCCGTGGGCGGCTGATGCGGTTCGGGTGTCGTCATGGAGGCCTCCTCGTGCGCGCGTCACCTGACGCGTAGGGCCAGGCTACGCCGCCGCGACGCCTGCCCAGGTCGGAGTGTCAGGGAACGAGCGTCGCGAGCTCCTGGGCGAGGGTGGGCTTGGGCCGCGCTCCGACGAGCGATGTCACGAGCTCACCGTCGCGGAACAGCACGAGCGTCGGGATCGAGACGATGCCGTACTCGCGCGTCGTGTCGGGGTTCTCGTCGACGTCGAGGCCGACGACGCGGAGCCGGTCGCCGAAGTCGGCGGCCAGCTCCGCGAGGACCGGGGAGAGCTTGAGGCACGGCTGGCACCATGCCGCCCAGAAGTCGACGAGCACCGGCCCGGGGGCGGCGAGCACCTCCTCGGCGAAGGTGTCGTCGGTGACCTGGGGGAACGCGGGGACGCTCACAGCGCGACGGCGCCCTGCGGGGTCTGGGAGGCATCGGCGTCCGGCTCGGCCGCCTCGCCGAGGGCGGCGAGGTAGCGCTCGGCGTCCAGCGCGGCGGCGCACCCGGTGCCAGCGGCCGTGATGGCCTGGCGGTAGGTGTGGTCCACGGCGTCGCCGCAGGCGAAGACGCCGGGGACGCTCGTCGCGGTCGAGGGCGAGGACACGACGATGTAGCCGCTCTCGTCGAGGTCGACCTGGCCGACGAGCATGTCGGTGCGCGGCACGTGCCCGATCGCGACGAACACGCCGGTGGCGTCGATATCGCGCTCCTCACCGGTGACGGTGTCGCGCAGGGTGAGGCCGGTGACCTTGTCGGTGCCGTGGATCGCGGCGACCTCGCTGTTCCACGCGAACTCGATCTTCGGGTTCGACATGGCGCGCTCGGCCATGATCTTCGAGGCCCGCAGCTCCTCGCGGCGGTGGACGACGGTGACCTTCGAGGCGAACTTCGTGAGGAAGGTGGCCTCCTCCATCGCGCTGTCACCGCCACCGACGACGACGATGTGCTGCTCGCGGAAGAAGAAGCCGTCGCAGGTGGCGCAGTAGGACACCCCGCGCCCACCGAGGGTCTTCTCGCCCTCGAGGCCCAGCTCCTTGTAGGCCGAGCCGTTGGCGAGGATGACGGTGCGGGCCCGGTAGACGTCGCCCTCGGCGGTCGTCACGGTCTTGACGTCCCCCGTGAGGTCGACCGAGACGGCGTCGTCGTAGACGACGGCGGCGCCGAACTTCTCGGCCTGGGCCTGCATCCGCTCCATGAGCTCGGGGCCCATGATCCCCTCGGGGAAGCCCGGGAAGTTCTCCACCTCGGTGGTGTTCATCAGCGCGCCGCCGGCGGTGACGGCGCCGGCGATGACGACCGGTTCGAGGTTGGCGCGTCCGGCGTAGACGGCCGCGGTGTAGCCGGCCGGGCCGGAGCCGACGATGACGACCTCGTGGAGGGTGGTGGTCGTGCTGTCCGTCATGACAATCCTTCGGTGTTCGGGGTACTCATGGGGTCAAGGCCGGTGGCGCGGGTTTTGTTCCGTCGTCACTCGACGGTGAGCTCCGCGAGCTCGATGCGGTTGCGTCCGTCGGAGCCCGCGACCGGCAGGGAGGTGAACCAGAGCACGAGCCTGTCGGTGACGACCGGCTCGGCGAAGGTGAAGGTCGTGGCCGGGCCCATCGGGCCGGAGGCGAGCAGCTCGCCCTCGGTGGGCGTCGCCGGGTCGGTCGCGCGGATCTCCACGTTCCCGCCCTGACCCAGGAGGTCGATGGTGACGCCCGAGACGAGGCTCTCCTGCTCGAGCTGGACGGCGAGCCCGATGCCGGACTTCATCCCGTACCCGGGGTCGACGTAGGAGCGCGAGCGCCAGTAGGTGGCGGGGTCGCCGTCCGTCGCCTGCGGGGTGAGCTCGGGGTTCTCCGCGCCGTCGCCCTCGGGGTCGAGCGGGGTGAGGGAGGCGATCACCGGTGCGGGCGCCTCGGGGGCGGCCGCCTCCGGCGGGGCGGTCGTCGCACCGTCGCCGGGCTCCTGCGGGGCAGGGGTCTCGGCGGGGGCGGTGATCGTCGTCGGGCGCTCGACGGGGCCGGGGTCGGCGGTGAGCGTCCGGAAGGCGATGATCGCGCCGATGATGACGGCGACGAAGGCGATCGCGAGCACGATCGGCGTGGGGTCCAGGCGCCGCTCACGGAAGGGGACGGGGCCGCCGCGCTCGGGCTCCGGCTCGGCGACGACCTCCTCCCAGGTGCGCGGCTCGGCGGGCCCGAAGGCGGGTGCCTCCTGATCGACGGTGGTGGGCGTGGGGTCCGCCGGGACGCGGTCGTGCTCGAGCGCCGCCCGGACGTCGGCCTCACGGGTCTCGGCGAGCGCCTGCTCGGCGCGGGCCTCACGCTCGGCGGTGCGGGTGGCGGCGGCCTCGGAGACCTTCTCGGCCCCGGCGGAGACGCGTCCCTTGACGGCGTCGACGGCGCGGCGGGTGGAGTCCGCGACGGCCGCGGCAGCGCCGCCGACACCGGCGCCGACGGCCGCGGTGATGACCGAGCCGCGCGGGTGGCGGGCGGCCAGCGGCGCGCCGGGTGCCTCGGCGTCCTCCCCGGCGACGACGGCCGTGAAGTCCTCCGGTGCGCTCGTGTCCGCGGGCGGCGTCCGCGGGTACCACGCCGTGGTGTCACGGGTCGCGGGCTCGGGCGCGGGCGTCGGCGAGCCGGCGTCCTCACCCTGGACGACCGACTCCCACGCCGGGGCGGGCCGCTCGGTGGCGGGCTGTGGCGTGTCGGTCGGGGCGCTCGTGCCCGTCACCGCGGGCATCCCGACGAGGGTCTCGCCCGCGGGCTCCTCGGGGAGCCCCGGCTGCGCGGCGGGCTCGTCGACCGGCTCGGGTGCCGCGACGGGCGCCTCGTCGGCGGGTGCGGGCTGCGCGGGCTGGGGCTCGTCGGCCGGCCAGGCCTCGACCGGCTCCTCGTCGAGCACGCGGGGCGCACGCACGGCGGTGTCCTCCGCCGTCTCGATGAGAGCGGCCTCCTCGGCCGCCTCGAGGGTGGCGTCGGCGGGTGAGCCGGCCGTGCGGTCCGTGGCGGCCGACGCCTCGGCGGCCTCGGCCGCGGTGGCCTCGTCCCGCGCCCCCGCCGCGGCAGCACCGACGGCGGCCAGGGCACCGGGCCACACGGGGTGGTCCCCGGCCAGGGTCTCGACGTTGATGTCGCGCCAGGGCGCGAGCTCGCGGATGAGCTCGCTCGGCGTGCGCGGCCCCTGGCCGCTCATCGTGCGGGAGCACAGTGCGTCGAGGTCGGCGGGGACCTCGTCGCGCAGGCTGCTCGGCGCGACCGGGACGCCGCCCACGGTGCGGGCGGGCGGGGCCTGGACCGCGAGGTCCGGGCCGTCGGCCGGGTAGGGCCAGGTGCCGGTGAGGGCGAGGTAGAGCAGCCGGACGAGCCCGAGGGTGTCGTGCTGTGACGCGGAGACGGGGTCGAGGTCGATGCCGAGGTAGGCGGCGGCCACACCGAGGCCGGCGAGCCGGACCTGGCCGTCGCCGGTGACGTGGACGGCCGCCGGGGTGAGGGCGAGGTGGTGCACCCCGCGCCGGCGAGCGGCCTCCAGGGCGCTGGCGGCCTCGCCGACCACTGAGCGGGCCTGCTCGGCGTCCAGGGCGCCGGAGACGGTGAGCTCCTCGAGGGACTGCCCGTTCGCGACGTCGGCGACGACGAACGCGTGGCCGTCCTGGGCGCCGACGTCGAGCACCCGCTCCAGGCGGGGGTCGTCGACGAGGGCGGCGCGCCGTGCGGCGTCGAGGGTCTCGGCCGAGGGCCCGGTGGTCGAGGGGAGCACGAGCGCCCGCACCGGCCGTTCGAGGATCTCGTCCTGCCCGTGCCACAGGGCGGTGCCGGGCAGGATCGCGGTGAGCTCGCGGTCCAGTCGGTAGCGTCCGGACAGCAGTGTGCCCTGTGCCAGCGCGGGGGCGGTGGCGCGTGCGTGGTCGTCCAGCGTCCTGCTCCCTCTGTCAGGCCCGGGTCCTGGGCCTTCCCTGTCGTCCGTGCCCATCGTACTGACCGCCTGGTCCTCGGCCGCCGGGGAACCGGTGAGTCGCGCGAGGACGGGCACCCGGCGGGCCGCCGACCGTGCCATCCGGGTCACCGGCCGGAGGATGACGTCGAGCTCGCTCACCGCCAGCGCCCGCAGCAGGCCGAGGTACACGGCGAGCATGACCGTGCCCACGAGCCCGGCCTTGAGGGTCGCGAGGAGCATCCGCACCGGCCACGCGTCGGCCGTCGTCGTCGGGCCGAGGAGGTGCAGCAGGCCCCACCCGAGGAGCAGCGCCGGCGTCGCGGCGAGGACGAGGCGGATGTGGGTGCGCAGCACCCGCGAGCCGTCCAGGCTCGGCAGCTTGAGCCGCAGCGCGAGGTAGGCGACGACCGAGCCGACGACGTTCGACAGCGACGTCGCGACCGCCGCCCCGACGAGCCACCACTCCGGGGGCAGCAGCGTGGACACGAGCGCGCCGACGATGACGATGCCGGTGAGCGGCAGCTGCAGCTTGAACAGCGACTTCGTGTCCTCGAAGGCGTAGTAGACCCGCTGGATCATCGTGAACGCGCCGAGCGCCGCGATGCCGAGGAGGAGGGCGACGACGATCCGGGCGATGCCGCGGGCCTCGGGGATCGTCGTCGTCGGCATCGTCGCCTGGACGAGCGGGAGGGCGAGGACGGCGAGCGCGCCGCCGGCGAAGACGGTGAACACCCCGATGGTGCGCAGCCCGAGGGACAGGTCGTCGCGGACGGCGGCGGTGTCCCCGCCGGCCGCGTAGTCCGAGACCCGGGTGAACAGGGCGGTGACGAGGGAGACGGTGATGAGCGACTGCGGGAGCAGGTAGAGGAAGTTCGCGTTCTCCCAGGCGGCGTTGCCGGCGACGAAGCCGGTCCCGCTGCCGGCGGCCGCCGCGGCGAGGTTGGACACCGCGATGAAGCCGAGCTGGGCGACGAGGAGGCTGGCGAACGCCCACGTCGCGACCTTGCTCGCCCGTCCCAGGCCCGAGCCGCGCAGCCCCCACCGGGGCCGGAAGTGGAAGCCGGCGCGGCGCAGCGGCAGGACGAGGACGGCGGCCTGGACAGCCACGCCGAGCGTCGCGGTGCCGCCGATGAGGGCGGTGCGCAGCCCGGTCCACGTGCCCGGGTCCTCGTGGGCGCCGGTCGGTGTCCCGCCGAAGACGACGATGTAGGCGACGAGGCCGATGATCGCGATGACGTTGTTGACCGCGGGCGCCCACATGTAGGGCCCGAAGATGCCGCGGGCGTTGAGCACCTGCCCGAGCAGCGTGTACATGCCGTAGAAGAACAGCTGGGGCACGCACCACAGCGCGAAGGCGACGGCGAGGTCGAACCACACGGGGTCGAGCTCGGAGGCGTAGACCGCGACGAGCACGCTCGCCCCCGCGGTGAGCAGGAGCGTGAGGCCCAGGAGCGCGGCCCCCGCCATCGTCAGGAGGCGGTTGACGTACTCCTCGCCGTTGTCGCGGCCCTTCATCGCCCGGACGATCTGCGGGACGAGGATCGCGTTGAGGACACCGCCCGCGACGAGCATGTAGATGATGTTCGGCAGCTTGTTGGCCACCGCGAAGGAGTTCGCGGCGCCGGTGACGCCGATCGCCGCGACGAGGGCGACGTTGCGCACCAGCCCGAGCAGGCGGGAGACGAGGGTTCCGGAGAACATCAGTGCCGCGGACCCGGCCAGGCCCCGGCGTTCCTCGCTCACGCGACGCTCACCTCCTTGTTCCGACGCCCGCGGCGCACGGTGCGCACGAGCCCGACGACGATCATGAGCACGAGCAGACCCGCGACGACGGCCGTCCCCACGGTCTCCCAGTCGGCCCGCACCCGCACCTGGATCTCGCGCGGCTCGTCGATCGGGGTGCCGTCCGGCGCGGCGAGGACGACGTCGACGACGACGTCGCCGCTGCCGACCGCGTGCACGGGCACCTGCGCCGTCGCCGACTGCTGCGCGGGAACCTCCAGGAGCACGGCCTCGTCGGCCACGAGCCGCGGGTCACGGGGGGCCAGGCGCACGAGGACCGTCGCCGGGCGGGTCATCTCGTTGGTCACGGCGACGGGGATGTGCGCCTCGTCGTTGATGAGGTTGAGAGTGCTGCCGGGGCGCGCGGCGACGAGCCCGCGGCGGGTGTCGGATGCCTCCTCGGCAGCCGTGAGGAGAGCGGCGCGGGTGCGCGGCCGCTCGCGCCACTCGGCGGAGGTGAGCTCGAGCAGGGCGCGACGGACCGGCTCGACGAGCGCCGCGGGCTCGGCGAGGACCTCGGCGAACGCCGTCGTCTCGGCGAGGACCTCCTCGAGGGTGGTGAGCTCGCCGGAGGTCATCTCGCCCTCCTCGACGACGAGCGCCGGCAGCGTCTCGCGCTCGAGCTCCGGAGCGGGACGGTCGAGCATCTCCTCCAGGGTCATCCGGTCGACCCAGGGGACCTCGGCGAGGGTGGTGAGCTGCTCGGCGAGCAGCGACGGGTCCCCGCTGAAGTTCCGGGGGACGGTGAGGAGCAGCTCGCGCGGGTCGGCCGGGCGCTCACGCGCGATGACCGCGGTCTCGGCGAGGAGGTACTGACGGGCGGTGAGCGGGTCGAGCTCGACGACGACCTGGTCCGCGGTCGGGTTGACCGGCAGCAGCCGGCCCGTGAGGAGTGCGGAGAGCCGCTCGTCGGTGAGGACGGCCGGCAGCGTGGTCCCCTCGGCGACGACGTCGGTGCGCGCGGAGGGGGTGTAGGTGAGCTGGGCGAGGGACGACAGGCCGTCGGAGGGCAGCACGACCGCGCCGGCGCCGGCCTCCACGAGCGCGGCGAGGGTCCGCTGGTCCGGGGTGGGCCCCGCCGGCCAGGCGAGCCCGGTCGAGGCGTCGAGGCCCGAGCGCTCCAGGGCCACGTCACGGTCGACGGCGACGTCCTCGAGGAGGTCGGTGCGGTTCGCGTGGGCGAGCGCGGCGGCGTCGGCGTCGGCCCAGAGCAGGGCGTGGACGGTGTGGCCCGGCGAGGCGGCGAACTCCTCGATCGTCGTCGCGAGCGCCGACTTCGGGGGGGTGGGCTCGGGGGTCTGGTCGTCCTGCGGATCCTCACCGGTGGTGAGGTCGACGACCGCGGGCACGTCGATGAGGAGCGACGGGTCGATCGCGACGTCGACGGCCGGCTGGTCCAGCGCCGCGAGGAGCGGCTCGAGACGTTCGGCCGAGGCGGCGCCCAGCCCGGTGTCGGTCTCCTGGGCGACCGTCCGCTCCGCCGCCGTGGGGACCGCGGCCGCGAGGACGGCGAGCGGCATCGGCTCGACCTCGATGTCCGGCCACCACAGGAGGAAGCTGCGCGCGGCCGCCGGGCTGAGGGACGTCGTCGCGGCGGCGTCCTGCGCGGTGACCTCGATGCCGCGCGGGCCCCAGGCCGAGTAGCTGCGCGCGAAGGGGAGCGAGTCCGCCGGCACGGTGAGCGTGAAGGACGCCGAGGCGCCCGGGGCGAGCGGCTCGGGCAGTCGCTCGGCGGCGAGGAGCGTCGTCGCGGACAGGGAGGTGGGCTCGAGCCAGCGCTCGAGGAGGGAGCGGCTGATCGGGGCGCTCTGCTGGGCGCGCAGCCGCAGCTCGGGCACCTCGAGGGCGGTGTCGGTCCCGTTGGTCACCGTGCCGCGCACGACGAGGTCCTCGTCCGGGGTGAGGACCGCCGGACGGATGTCGGTGAGGGCGACGGTCACCTCCGCGTCCTCCTCCGGCTCGGAGGGGGTCGCGGTGGCGGGCACGAGGGCGCCGGGGAGCAGGCAGGTCGCGAGGGCGAGCAGGAGCAGCGCGAGCGCTCGACGGCCGGCCCCGGACGAGGTCCAGGAGATGTTCATGCGCGGCCGGCCAGCACGTCCCTCGCGGTGGCGACCACGCGCCGCTCGTTCGGGTAGGCGAGACGCGAGGCGACCTCGGTGAGGCTCACCCAGGCGACGTCCTCCGCCTCCTGGTCCGGGTCGTTCTCCGTGGTCAGGTCCCCGCTCGTCGCCTCGAGGAGGTAGTGGTGGACGACCTTGTGCACCCGGCGGTCGTCGCCGGAGAACCAGTAGTCGATCGTCGCGAGGTGCCGCAGCACCCGCCCGGTGATCCCGGTCTCCTCGGCGATCTCGCGGACGGCGGCCTCCTCCGGTGTCTCCTCACCCTCGAGGTGGCCCTTGGGCAGGCACCACTCCAGTCGCCCGCCGCGGTTGCGCCGCGCGATGACGGCGGTGAACGCCTGGCGGTCCTCCACCCGCACGACCAGCCCGCCGGCGGACGTCTCGTCGACGACCGGCAGCAGCGTCGAGCGCGGCGCGCCGGGTCGCGGACGCGGCGGCGCCGGAATGCGGCGGCGTGGCGCGGGGACGGCGGACATGAGGTCACCATAATCAACCCGCCTGGGGGCTGCCGGACCCACGCGCCCGAATCGGGCCTCCCGCGTGGTCTCGCGCACAGGCACTGGTCCCCGGTTCCGACGGTGGGGGACGCCGTGGCAGGCTGTGGCAGTGTCCGACTCACCTGCCGCGCTCGCCCGGACGGCGGCCGCCGCCCTGACCGCGCTGCCCCCTGCCGTGCTCGAGCTCGGCGCCGTCTTCTCCGCCGCGGGGCACGAGCTCGCCCTCGTCGGCGGCCCGGTCCGCGACGCGTTCCTCGGGACCGTGAGCCACGACCTCGACTTCACCACCTCCGCCCGCCCGGAGGACACCGAGCGCCTGCTCGCCTCCTGGGGCGACGCGCACTGGGACGTCGGCCGGGAGTTCGGGACGATCGGCGCGCGCAAGGGCGACGTCGTCGTCGAGGTGACGACCTACCGCACCGAGTCCTACGACCCCGACTCCCGCAAGCCCACGGTCGAGTACGGCGACACCCTCGAGGGGGACCTGTCCCGCCGCGACTTCACCGTCAACGCGATGGCGGTGCGCCTTCCCGCGCTCACCTTCGTCGACCCCTTCGGCGGGCTCGAGGACCTCCAGGCGGGCCTGCTGCGCACCCCGGCCGACCCGGAGCAGTCCTTCGACGACGACCCGCTGCGCATCATGCGCGCCGCCCGCTTCAGCGCCCAGCTCGGCTTCGACGTCGACCCCGGCGTCATGGCGGCGATGTCGGCCATGGCCGACCGGCTCGAGATCGTCTCCCCCGAGCGGATCCGCGCCGAGCTCGAGCGGCTGCTCCTGTCCGACCGCCCCCGCCGGGGCCTGGAGCTCATGGTCTACACGGGTGTGGCCGCGGTCGTGCTGCCCGAGCTCGACGAGCTGCAGCGCACCGTGGACGAGCACCGCCGGCACAAGGACGTCTACGAGCACACCCTCGTCGTCCTCGACCAGGCGATCGCCCTGGAGACCGGGCCCGACGGCGCGGTCCCGCGCCCGGACCTCGTCCTGCGCCTGGCCGCCGTGCTCCACGACATCGGCAAGCCCGCCACCCGCCGCTTCGAGCCGGCCGGCGGCGTGAGCTTCCACCACCACGAGCTCGTCGGCGCGCGGATGGCCGCCAAGCGGCTCAAGGCGCTGCGCTTCGACAAGCAGACCGTCAAGGACGTCTCCCGTCTCGTCGAGCTGCACCTGCGCTTCCACGGCTACGGCGAGAGCCACTGGACCGACTCCGCGGTGCGCCGCTACGTCACCGACGCCGGGCCGCTCCTCGAGCGGCTCCACCGCCTCACCCGCGCCGACTGCACCACCCGCAACCGCCGCAAGGCGATGCGCCTCGCCGCCGCCTACGACGACCTCGAGCAGCGCATCGCGACGCTCGCCGAGGAGGAGGAGCTGGCCAAGATCCGGCCGGACCTCGACGGCGAGCAGATCATGGCGATCCTCGGCGTGCCGCCCGGCCCGGTGGTCGGCAAGGCCTACCGCTTCCTCCTCGACCTGCGCATGGAGCGTGGGCCGCTGGGCGAGGAGCCCGCCCGTGAGGCGCTGCTCGCCTGGTGGGCCGCCCAGGACAAGTAACGCCCCTCTCTCGGCGGGTGGTGAGGGGGGTGAGCGCCGGTCAGGCGACGGGCTCGAGCAGGCCGGTGTCGACGTCGTAGCGGAACCCGCCCACCTCGACCGTGTCGGGGATGAGCGGGTGGGCGCGCACCTTGGCGACCTCCGCGCGGATCGAGCGGAGCTGGTCGGTGATGACCCCGAGGGACATCCACGTCGCGTCCTGGCCCTGCCGGCGGCTGATCTCCGCCTGCAGCTCCTCCTCCGAGCGCGAGGCCATCGCGCAGCGGGTGTGCTGGATGACGAGCACCCGCTCCACCCCGAGGAGGTTGACCCCGAGGACGAGGGCGACGAGCACCTGGTCGGTGACCCGCCCGCCCGGGTTGCGCAGGATCTTCGCGTCGCCGGGGACCAGCCCGATCATCCCGAGCGGGTCGATGCGCGAGTCCATGCAGGTGACGACGGCGACGCCGGCGCGGGCGACGCCGTCGAACCCGGACAGCGCGAAGTCGTCGGCGTAGCGGCGGTTGGCGGCGAGGAGGTCGGCGAAGGCGTCGGTCATGCGCGGCACGCTACTCCGCCGCGGCGTCGCCGTCCGTCCGTGACCGGGTCCCGGGACCGGGTGCCTCCGCGGCGAGGACGGGCCGCGCCGTGTCCTGGATCCGGGCCGTCCCACCGCGGTAGAGCAGCGCGACGACGACGTAGACGACGGCGAGCACGGCGAAGACGAGCCGGGACCAGCCGGTGTCCGGCAGGGCGGCCGCCCCGAGCGCCGCCGCACCGACGAACGCCGCGTTGTACAGGACGTCGTAGAGGGAGAACGCGCGGCCGCGGTAGTCGTCGTGGGTGTCGCGCTGGACGATCGTGTCGACGGCGATCTTCGCGCCCTGAACGCTGAGCCCGAGAAGCACGGCGGAGGCCGCGACCACCCCCATGAGCGGGGTCGTCACGAGGAGGAGCTGGCTCACCGCCCCGGCGCCCAGGCACACGACGATCCACCGGGACGGGGACATCCGCTCGTGGGCGAGCGGCGTGAGGACGATCGCCAGTCCGTTGCCGGCGAAGGAGATCCCGGTGAGCAGCCCGAACGTGGCGAGCCCGGCGCGGGCGTCGGTGGGGTCGGAGAGCAGGTTGCGCGAGATGAGGATGAGCGCCATGAAGTTGACGCCGTAGAGGAAGCGGTGGACGGCCATGACGCCCAGGCCCAGGCCCGGGGTGCCGCGGCGCACGAGGTAGCGCGCGCCGTCGCCGAGCTCACGCAGCGTGCGCTGGACGGCGTCGGAGACCCCGACCCGGGCCGGCGTCGTCGGGCCGAGCTCGTCGCGCCCGAGCCGCAGCGCGAGGGCGGAGGCGGCCCCGAAGAGCAGGCCCGCGCACACGAGGGACGCGGAGTCGGTGACGGCGTCGGGGACGAGGAACCCGACGAGCAGGCCGAGGACGGCACCGGCGGCCGCCGACACCGCACCGAGCGTCGGCGTCAGGGTGTTGGCGATGAGCAGCTGGTCGCGCGGGACGACCCGGGGCAGGCCGGCCGACAGTGCCGCGAGGAGGAAGCGGTTGATGCCGAGCGTGACGAGCGCGAGCACGTAGACGAGGGTGCTCACCCCGCCGGTGCCGATGAGGACCGCGAGGACGATCGCGAGGACCACCCGCACCGCGTTGCCGACGAGCAGCACCTGCCGGCGCCGCCACCGGTCGAGCAGCGGCCCGGCGAACGGCCCCACGACCGTGAACGGCAGGAGCAGCACGGCGAACGCGGTCGCGACACCGCCCGCCGTCGCCATGTTCTGCGGGCTGAAGAAGAAGAGCGTGGCGAGCCCGACCTGGAACATGCCGTCCCCGCACTGGGAGACGAGTCGCACGGTGAAGAGCTTGCGGAAGCCTGGGTGCACGACGAGCGTGCGCAGGTCGGACAGCACGCTCATGGTCGGGTCACACCTCGGGACAGCACCGCAGCAGGTTATCCGAGGGCCCGCCGGGCGCGCCCGGCCCGGCGGGGCCGTGGCCCGGCGGCGTGCGTCCGGCTCCGGCCGAGGTCGGCGCCGCCCTTTCTGCCACGAAGTCCCCGACACGCCCGCGACACGCCGCACCTCGGGCGTCGTGAGGGCCTCGGCACGGCACTTCGTGGCAGGTTCCGCGCCGCGCGGCCGGGCAGAGGGCGCAGCGGGCGGACGTCCGGACGCGCTCACCCGGTGCGCTAGGCTCGGCCCGATATATCGCAGCGATACATAGACAAGAGGAAGGGGGACCGCCGATGAGCACCCGCGCCGACGTGCTCGAGCTCGCCATCCTCGGCCAGCTCGGCTCGGTCCCCATGCACGGCTACGAGCTGCGCCGGCGGCTGAGCGCCCAGCTCGGCGCCTTCCGCACGCTGTCCTACGGCTCGCTCTACCCGGCGCTGCGCCGCCTCACCGAGGCCGGGCTCATCACCCAGGCGAACGGCGACACGCTGCCCCACGCGCTCGCCGGGCGACGGGCGCGCATCGTCTACCGGCTCACCGACGCCGGACGCGAGCGCCTGGCCAGCACGCTGGCCACGGCCGAGCCCGCAGCGTGGGACGACGAGGCCTTCGACGTCCGTTTCACGCTCTTCGGTGTCACCGACGCCCGCACCCGGCTGCGCATCCTCGAGGGCCGCCGCGCCCGCATGCTCGAGCGCCTCGCCATGCTGCGCGAGTCCACCCAGCGCGCCCGGGAGCGGATGGACTCCTACACCGCCGAGCTCGTCCGCCACGGCCTGGAGCAGGTCGAGCGTGAGGTCGAGTGGCTGGAGAACCTCATCGACACCGAGCGCGGCACCCCCGGCGCGCTCGACCTACGACCTCCCGGCCCGGCGGCCGGCCCGCCGTCCCCGGACCGACCGGACGAGGGCGCCGCCCCGTCCACCACCTCATCGAAGGAGCAGGAATGAGTTCTATCCGTGTGGCGATCGTGGGCGTGGGCAACTGCGCCTCCTCGCTGGTCCAGGGCGTGCGGTACTACGCCGACGCCGACCCGCAGGAGTCCGTCCCCGGCCTCATGCACGTGACCTTCGGGGACTACCACGTGCACGACGTCGAGTTCGTCGCCGCCTTCGACGTCGACGCGAAGAAGGTCGGGCTCGACCTCGCCGAGGCCATCGACGCGAGCGAGAACAACACCATCAAGCTCTGCGACGTCCCGACGACGGGCGTCGTGGTCCAGCGCGGCCACACCCTCGACGGCCTCGGCAAGTACTACTCCGAGACGATCGAGGAGTCCGACGCCGAGCCGGTCGACGTCGTCGCCGCGCTCAAGGACGCGCAGGTCGACGTCCTCGTCTGCTACCTGCCGGTGGGATCGGAGGAGGCCGCCCGCTTCTACGCGCAGTGCGCCATCGACGCCGGGGTCGCCTTCGTCAACGCGCTGCCCGTCTTCATCGCCGGCACCAAGGAGTGGGCCGACAAGTTCACCGCGGCCGGTGTGCCGATCGTCGGGGACGACATCAAGTCCCAGGTGGGCGCCACGATCACCCACCGCGTGCTCGCCAAGCTCTTCGAGGACCGCGGCGTGCGGCTGGAGCGGACCTACCAGCTCAACGTCGGCGGCAACATGGACTTCAAGAACATGCTCGAGCGCGACCGCCTCGAGTCGAAGAAGATCTCCAAGACCCAGGCCGTCACCTCGAACATCGAGGGCGAGCTGGCCCCGCGCAACGTCCACATCGGCCCGAGCGACTACGTCCAGTGGCTGGATGACCGCAAGTGGGCCTACGTGCGCCTCGAGGGCAAGGCCTTCGGTGACGTCCCGCTCAACCTCGAGTACAAGCTCGAGGTGTGGGACTCCCCGAACTCCGCGGGCATCATCATCGACGCGATCCGTGCGGCGAAGATCGCCCTGGACCGTGGCATCGGCGGCCCGCTCCTCTCGGCGTCGAGCTATTTCATGAAGTCCCCGCCGGAGCAGCGTCACGACGAGGTCGCCCGGGCCTCCGTCGAGGCGTTCATCGCCGGCGACGTCGAGCGCTGAGCCACCCACCCGGCCCGCCCCTCGCCCGTCCTCCGGCTGCCGCCCAGGTCGCACCTTCCGTCCCGGTCCCGCCGAACCATCCGGCGACCGTTGACGGACATGTGCGACCTCGGCGGGGGTCGGCAGGCGGGGCGGGGGCGGGCCGCGTGGTCTGCGGCCGGGGAGGCGGTGAGCCGCCTCACCTCGGCGGTGAACGGCTGCGAAGGGGGTGGTCGGATCGTGTGAAGGCCCGTCCCCGCGGGCGCCCGACCCCCTGGTTGGCCGCGGTCGGTACCCCATACTGGGTGGTCGTCGGGCAGCCTGTCCGCACATTTCGTAGGCGAGGAGGAGACGCGTGGCGGCCAAGAAGGAGTCCGGGCGCTCAGCGAGCGCCCAGGGCCGGACCCGGTCCACCGCCGGCCGGTCGGCCGGAACGACGACGACGCGCAAGCGGCGCTTCGACTACCCACGAGCCGGCAAGGGCCCCGTCCGGCGCTGGCTGCCCAGCTGGCGGGTCGTGCTCGGCACGGTCGTCACCGGCATCGCCGTCGTCGCCGGCATCCTCGTCGCCGCCTACGCCACCACCGACATCCCCGAGCCGGGCGACTTCGCCCAGGCGCAGGGCACTCACGTCTTCTACGCGGACGACGAGACGGAGATGGGCAGCTTCGCGGAGTACAACCGCGAGATCGTCGACCTCGACACGCTGCCCGACTACCTGGGCCAGGCCGTCGTCGCCTCCGAGGACCGCCGCTTCTACGAGAACGTCGGCGTGGACCCGATCGCGATCGGCCGTGCCCTGGTGAACAACCTCCAGGGCAACGCGACCCAGGGTGGCTCGACCCTCACCCAGCAGTACGTCGAGCGCTACTACCTCGGGACCACGACGAGCTACGTCGGCAAGTTCCGCGAGGCGATCCTCGCGCTGAAGATCGACCGCGAGCTCACCAAGGACGAGATCCTCGAGGACTACCTCAACACCATCTACTTCGGGCGCAACGCCTACGGCGTCCAGACCGCCGCGCAGGCCTACTTCGGCAAGCCGGCCTCCGAGCTCACCCTCTCGGAGTCGGCGCTCCTCGCCGGCGTCATCCCGGCGCCGAGCGCGTGGGACCCGGCCATCAACCCCGAGCGGGCCGAGGAGCGCTGGGCGCGCACCCTGGAGTTCATGGTCCGCGACGGGTGGATCACCGAGGACGAGGCCGCCCAGCAGACCTTCCCGGAGACGATCGAGCACGTCCGCTCGGACACCTACGCGGGCCCCGAGGGCTACCTCCTCGACATGGTCCGCAAGGAGCTCGTCGAGAAGGCGGGGATGAGCGAGGAGCAGATCGACACCCTCGGTCTGCGGATCACGACGACGATCGACCACTCCGCGCAGGAGGCTGCGGTCGCGGTGGTCGACTCGCTGCCGGAGGACCGGCCGGAGAACAACCGCGTCGCGCTCGTGTCGATCGACCCGGACTCCGGGCAGATCGTCGCGCTGTACGGCGGGCCGGACTTCGTCACCCAGTCGCGCAACGCGGCCACCCAGGACGTCGCCCAGGCGGGCTCGACGTTCAAGCCGTTCACGCTCGTCGCCGCGCTGCGCGAGGGGGTGCCGCTGAGCACCCGCTTCCCGAGCTACACCCCGATGGAGATCCCCGGCTTCGACCGTCCGGTGAACAACTACGACTCCGTCAACCGCGGGGAGATCGACCTCGTCGAGGCGACCGAGCAGTCGGTCAACACCTCCTACGCGCTGCTCAACACGGAGATCGGACCGGAGAAGTCGGTGCAGGCGGCGATCGACGCCGGCCTGCCGGAGGACACGGCGGGCCTGGCGGCAGTCCCGTCGAACGTGCTCGGCCCGGCCTCGCCGCACCCCCTCGACATGGCCCGCGCCTACGCGACGTTCGCCGCCCAGGGTGTGCGACACAACCCCTACATCGTCGCCCAGGTGCAGGACGCGGACGGCAACGTCATCTACGCCGGCAGCTCCAACGGCACCGAGGTGTTCGAGCCGGACGTCATGGCCGAGGCGACCTACGCGATGACCCAGGTCGTCGAGGAGGGCACCGGCGTGCGCGCACGCGGCCTCGAGCGTCCCGCGGCCGGCAAGACCGGCACGTCCAACGACGGCCGCTCGGCGTGGTTCGCCGGCTACACCCCCCAGCTCGCGACCGTCGTCGCGATGTACCAGGTGGGTGAGGGTGGCACCGAGGAGAGCCTCACCCCGTTCGGTGAGTACTCCTCGATCACCGGCTCGACCTACCCGACGACGATGTGGCGCGACTTCATGATCGCGGCGCTCGCCGACGAGCCGGTCGAGGAGTTCCCGGAGCGGCCCGCGCCGGAGACCCCGACGTTCGTCCCGGAGCCGACCCAGGAGCCGACGACGGAGGAGCCGACGCCGGAGCCGACGCCCGAGCCGACGACGACGCCCGAGCCGCAGCCCGAGCCGCCGGCCCCGGAGCCCGAGCCGGAGCCGACGACGCCGGAGCCCGCGCCCGAGCCGACGCCCGAGCCGACCGTCCCGGCCCCGACGCCCGAGCCGCCGCCACCCGCTGACGGTGGTGGGTCCGGCGGGACCGGCGGTGGGTCCGGCGGTGGGTCCGGCGGCGGGTCCGGCGGATCCGCCGGGCAGGACCCCGGCAGCTCCGCCGGGGGCGACGGCACCGCGACCGGCGCCGGCACCTGACGCCACCTGGACGCACCTGGGCCCGCCCCTCCTCGGCCTCACGGCCGGGAGGGGCGGGCCTTCGCCATGTCGCCGGCCCCGTCAGCCGAGGACGCGGCGCAGGCCGGTGACGAGCGCGGCGACGTCCTCCTCGGTCGTGTCGAAGGAGCACACCGCCCGCAGCAGGCCGGTGCGACGGTCCCACGGGAGGACCGGCACCTGGGCGAGGACATCGTCCAGGCGCTCGGGCGGGACGGGCAGGAAGACGGCGTTGGCCTGGACCGGATGGACCGGCTCGATGCCGAGGTCCTCGCGCAGCCGCTGCGCCAGGTGGTCCGCGGCGTCGTTGGCCTGGGCCGCCGTCGTGCGCCACAGGTCGTCGGTGAGCAGCGCGAGGAGCTGGGCCGAGACGAACCGCATCTTCGAGGCGAGCTGGGTGCTCGCCTTGCGCAGCCGGGCGACCGGCTCGGCGAGGGCCGGGTCGGTGACGACGACGGCGTCCCCGAACAGCGCGCCGTTCTTCGTCGCGCCGAAGGACAGCACGTCGACGCCGACGTCGGTGGTCAGCTCGCGCAGCGACGTGCCGAGACGGGCGGCGGCGTTGGCCAGCCGCGCGCCGTCGACATGGACGGCCAGGCCGTGCGCGTGGGCGAGGCCGGTGAGCCGGGCGAGCTCCGCCGGGGTGTAGACGGTCCCGAGCTCGGTGCTCTGGGTGAGGGTGAGCGCGGCGGGGCGGGCGTGGTGGACGCTGCCGTCCTGCGCCGCGAGCAGGGCGGTGAGGTCCTCCGGGTCGATCCGGCCGCCGGGCGCCGGCAGGGTGCGCAGGGCGAAGCCGCCCACGAGCTGGGGCGCGGTCGACTCGTCGGTGGCGACGTGGGCGAGCTCTGCGGCCACGACGGCGTCCCACCGCTGGAGCAGCGCGGTGAGGGCCACGACGTTGGCGCCGGTGCCGTTGAGGACGGGGAAGATCGCGGCGTCGGGGCCGAAGACCTCCCGGGTGCGCTCGGCGAGCTCGGCGGTGAGGGCGTCGGCGCCGTAGGAGGGGGCGTGGCCCTCGTTCGCGGCGACGAGTGCCGCGAGCACGGCGGGGTGGGCGCCGGAGGCGTTGTCGGAGGTGAAGCCGCGCGTCGTCATGGGCTCATTGTGCGCGGCAAGGGTGATGTGGATGACGCACCGGGGCCGGGTCGGAGTGCGCTAGACTGGTGCGCTGGCCGTGGTCGGTGCGTACCTGCGTACCCGCCGCGGCCGACGAACGCATCACCCTCCTGTCACGGACCGTCCGTGACCGCCAAGTCCAAAGGAGGTGGGTACCAAGCATGCGTCAGTACGAACTGATGATCATCCTCGACCCGGAGGTCGACGAGCGCACGGTCGCCCCGTCGCTCGACAAGCTGCTCGCGGTCGTCAAGACCGGTGGCGGCCAGATCGACAAGGTCGACATCTGGGGCAAGCGTCGCCTCGCCTACGACATCAACAAGCGTTCCGAGGGCATCTACGCCGTCGTCGACATGACGGCGACGCCGGAGCTCGCTCAGGAGCTCGACCGCCAGCTCGGACTCAACGAGTCCGTCCTGCGCACCAAGCTCATCCGTCCGGACGCTCACTGAGCCTCCCGGCCCCACCTGCACCCCAGAGGAGACCGACATGGCAGGCGAGACCGTCATCACCGTCGTGGGCAACCTGACGGCTGACCCCGAGCTGCGCTTCACCCCCTCGGGTGCGGCCGTCGCGAGCTTCACCGTGGCCTCGACGCCGCGGACGTTCGACCGGCAGTCCAACGAGTGGAAGGACGGCGAGACGCTGTTCATGCGCTGCTCGGTGTGGCGGGAGGCGGCGGAGAACGTCGCCGAGTCCCTCGCCAAGGGCAACCGTGTCATCGTCCAGGGTCGACTCGTCCAGCGGTCCTTCGAGACCCGTGAGGGCGAGAAGCGCACCGTGGTGGAGATGCAGGTCGACGAGGTCGGCCCCTCGCTCCGCTATGCCACGGCCAAGGTCACCCGCACCCAGCGTGGGGGCGGTGGCGGCGGCGGCTTCGGCGGCGGCGGTGGCGGTGGCCAGCAGGGCGGCGGTTACGGCGGCCAGCAGGGCGGCGGCTTCGGCCAGCCCGCCGGCGGGCAGTCGGACGACCCGTGGGCCACGGGTGGGTCGAGCTCGTTCGGTGACGAGCCCCCCTTCTGATCAGACGTACAGCACGGCTCGCGCCGTGCACGAAGACCCCTAGGAGCACATCATGGCGAAGCCCGTACTTCGCAAGCCCATCAAGAAGAAGGCCAACCCGCTGAAGTCGGCGAAGGTCGAGGGCATCGACTACAAGGACACCGCGCTGCTGCGCAAGTTCATCTCCGACCGCGGCAAGATCCGCGCGCGTCGGGTGACGGGTGTGTCCGTCCAGGAGCAGCGCGCCATCGCCAAGGCGGTCAAGAACGCCCGCGAGATGGCTCTGCTGCCCTACGCGAGCTCCGCTCGCTGACCGGAGGAGACTGACAATGGCCAAGCTCATTCTCACCCACGAGGTCTCCGGCCTCGGTGAAGCCGGTGACATCGTCGAGGTCAAGGACGGCTACGCCCGTAACTTCCTCATGCCCCGTGGTCTGGCGACCCCGTGGACCAAGGGCGGGCAGAAGCAGATCGACCAGATCCGCAAGGCCCGCAAGGCCCGCGAGATCGCCTCGGTCGAGGAGGCACGCTCCGCGCGTGACTCGCTGCAGTCCAAGCCCGTCGTCGTCGCCGTGCGCGCCGGCGCGGGTGGTCGCCTGTTCGGCTCGGTGACCACCGGCGAGATCGCCGACGCCGTCAAGGCGGCCGGTGGCCCGTCCGTCGACAAGCGCAAGATCGAGGTCGGCAACCCGATCAAGTCGCTCGGCGAGCACCGCGTGCAGGTCCGTCTGCACCCCGAGGTGCAGGCGAACGTGACCGTCCAGGTCGTCGAGGCCTGACCCGCTCCACAGGACGCCGGGACCGCTGAGGCGGTCCCGGCGTTCGGCGTCTCCGGAGCGGCTCGCGACGCGCCTTCGGTGTGGACTTCCGGACCTGTGAGGTCCACGAGTCCACACCCAAGGCGTCAAGCCCCGAGCACCATCCAGCGCTCGCCGCGGGCGCGCAGCCCGGTGGTGACCGCGCGGGTGGCCATGAAGCCGCCGGCGAAGGCCGCCCACAGCCACGCGAGGCCGGCCCCGCCCGACGGCGCCCACATCCACACCGCCGCGAGCAGTGGCACGTAGACGACGAGCGTGACGACGCCAGCCCAGGCGAGGAACCTGCCGTCCCCGGCGCCGATGAGGACGCCGTCGAGGACGAACACCCACCCGGCCATCGGCATCGTCAGGCCCGTGACGACGAGCGCGACGGCGGCCGCGGTGCGGACGTCGGGGTCGGTGGTGAACAGGGTGGTGAGCCACCAGCCGCCGGCGGCGACGAGCACCCCGATGACGGCGCCGAAGCCCACCCCCCACTGCAGGGTCCGTCGGAGGACGGCGCGCACGCGGGGCCGGTCGCCCGCGCCCAGGCCCTGGCCGATCATCGCCTGGGCGGCGATGGCGAGGGCGTCCATCGCGAAGGCGGCGAGCCCCCACAGCGCGTTGACGACCTGGTGGGCGGCCAGCGCGGTGGCCCCGAGGGAGGTGGCGGTGACGACGGTGAGGAGGATGGCGATGCGCAGCGTGACGGTGCGGACGAAGAGCGGGACGCCGGAGCGGGCACTGGCCCAGATTCCGGCGGGGCGGGCGCGCAGGGACACCGCGAGGCCGCGCGCCCCGCGCAGGACGACGACGCCGAGCGTGAGACCCATGAGGGTCTGGGTGATCGCGGTGCCGAGGCCCGAACCCGCCACCCCGAGCCCGAGGCCGTAGATGAGGACGGCGTTGAGCGCGACGTTGAGCGCGGCGCCGAGGGTGGCGACGACGAGCGGGGTGCGGGTGTCGAGCAGGCCGCGCAACGTGCCGGTGGCGGCCATGACGAGGAACATGCCGGGCAGGCCGGCGGAGGAGTAACGCAGGTAGTCCACGGCGTGCGGGACGACGGCGCCCTCGGCGCCCAGGGCGGTGACGACCCACGGGGCGCCGAGGACGAGCGCCACCGCGGCGACCAGCCCCAGTCCCAGGGCGAGCCACATGCCGTCGATGCCGGCGCTCACCGCCCCGGCCCGGTCCCCGGCCCCGATGCGCCGGGCGGTCGCCGCGGTGGTGGCGTAGGCGAGGAAGACGAAGACGCCGACGACGGAGACGAGGAGCGTGGAGGACAGGGACAGCCCGGCGAGCTCGGCGGTGCCCAGGCGCCCGACCATGACCGAGTCGATGAGGACGAAGAGCGGTTCGGCGACGAGCGCGCCGAGCGCGGGGACCGCGAGGGCGAGGATCTGCCGGTCGAGAACGCGTCCGCCGTCCCGTCCGGGAACGTTGTCCACCAATGTGCCGACCAGTTTCCTTCCACACTGTGTGTACGAGCAGTTCCGCGGAATTCCGCGGGTCCGGGTGAGTTGCACCGGTGTTATCCACACGATTGTCCACCGCCTGTGCACGGCCGGACCCACCGTATCCACCATCTGTCCCCAGGTCTGTCCACACCCGTGGATGGATTCGCGTCGGCGCGGCCCGTACGGTGGCTCGGCAGGTGACCCGCGCGGGCGTCCGAGCGATGCCCCGGGGCCACCTGTGGGTCGATACGGGCCGGTGATGTCGGAGGTCCGAGGTAGACCATGAGCAGGAGGGATGGCGGATGACGGATCTTGACGACAGGGTGATGGAGTCCAGGTCGGCGGGCAGGGAGCTGTACGACCGCACCCCGCCGCAGGACCTCGCCGCGGAGCAGAGTGTGCTCGGCGGGATGCTGCTGTCCAAGGACGCCATCGCCGACGTCGTCGAGGAGGTGCGCGGGCAGGACTTCTACCGCCCGGCGCACGAGCTCGTCTACGACGCGATCATCGACCTCTACGGGCGCGGTGAGCCGGCCGACGCCGTCACCGTCGCCGCGGAGCTGAGCAAGCGGGGCGAGCTCGGCCGGGTGGGCGGCGCGGCCTACCTGCACACGCTCATCTCCTCGGTGCCCACGGCCGCGAACGCGGGCTACTACGCCCGACTCGTGCGCGACCAGGCCGTGCTGCGGCGGCTGGTCGAGGCCGGCACCCGCATCGCCCAGCTCGGGTACGCGACCGACGGCGGGGAGGTCGACGACCTCGTCAACGCCGCCCAGGCCGAGGTGTACGCCGTCACCGAGCGGCGCACGAGCGAGGACTACGTCCCGCTGCGGGACACGATCAACCTCACGATGGAGGAGATCGAGAACAACGCGAACCGCGGGGAGGGCATGGTCGGCGTGCCGACCGGGTTCGCCGACCTCGACGCGCTGACCAACGGCCTGCACGGCGGGCAGATGATCATCGTCGCCGCGCGTCCCGCCATCGGTAAGTCGACGCTCTCGCTGGACATCTGCCGCTCGGCCTCGATCAAGCACGGCCTCACGTCGGTGGTCTTCTCCCTGGAGATGGGCCGCACCGAGCTGACGATGCGTCTGCTGTCCGCCGAGGCCGGCGTACCGCTGCAGAACATGCGCAAGGGCACGATGCGCGACGAGGACTGGACGAAGGTCGCCGCCGCGATGAGCCGGGTCTCCGAGGCGCCGCTGTTCATCGACGACAGCCCGAACATGTCGCTCATGGAGATCCGTGCGAAGGGGCGGCGCCTCAAGCAGCGCCACGACCTGCGCCTCATCGTCGTCGACTACCTCCAGCTCATGTCCTCGGGCAAGCGGGTGGAGTCCCGCCAGCAGGAGGTCTCGGAGTTCTCCCGTGCGCTCAAGCTCCTGGCCAAGGAGCTCGAGGTGCCCGTCATCGCCGTCGCCCAGCTCAACCGTGGCCCCGAGCAGCGCACCGACAAGAAGCCGATGATGAGCGACCTGCGTGAGTCTGGCTCCCTCGAGCAGGACGCGGACATGGTCATGCTCCTGCACCGCGAGGACGCCTACGACAAGGACTCCCGCCCGGGAGAGGCCGACATCATCGTGGCCAAGCACCGTAACGGCCCGACCGACACGATCACCGTCGCCTTCCAGGGCCACTACTCGCGCTTCACGGACATGGCCCACTAGAAGTGCCGAGAGTTCGCTGAAACTGCACTCTCGCACTTAGAACTGCACAAACTGCACGAGACCGGCCGCTCCGACGTGCCTATTTCTGCACAAGGCCGCCTGGACGCGGGCTGTGGGCCGGCCAGTGGTGCGGGTGCTGGTGGCACGGCGCTATGCGTTGTCGTGCTGGGCGGCCGGGGCGAGTGCTGTGGACGGTCCGAGCCAGGAGACTGCGAGCCGTTCCTCGTACAAGTCACTCGAAGTGCATCGGGACTGTCGCACAATCAGATGTCACCTGTCCGTGCAGCATTCCCAACTCCTCACTGCCACGAGCGACCCAGCCCTCAACTACCTCGAGCGCCTCAGCCGCTGGCTGCCCTTGCTGCTCGGCCTTCTGGGTGCCATCGCCACAGCCATCGTGACCCGGCTGCGGTCGAGCGAGCTGGCCGTCTACCGCATGTCCGGCACCTCTCCCACGTCACTCATGACACTGCTCACCCTGGAAACGCTCCTCATCGCCGGCATCGCTGCACTGTCCGCCGCGACGGCACCCCTCGCCCTCCCCGCCCACTACATCGACCCGGCCGTCCCCGTTCTCTGGGGCATCGGTCTGGCCGGGACCTGGGCAGTGGTCACACTCGCCATGAGCCTGGACCTTGCCGTCCGCCACCCCAGCGACCTGGCAAAGGACCGCTAGACGGCCGCAGGAACCCGGACGTCGGCGGCTCATGACGGATCGCTCCCGGCCGAGAGGGTCTCCGCGCGCGCGTTGCAACATGCCGGACGGACCCGGTCGGAGCGCTGAGGATTGGTGCGCGACGCAGGGGTCGTCAACGACAGAAAGTCGTTCAGGTGGAGAGGCGTCCGGGAATGTCGCCCGGGTTCGGTTCGTCGTCCTCGTCCATCTCTTCCAGAACCTCGAAGGGTGATTCGACCTCCCCGCGCCAGGCTTCGAGGCCCTCGCGGATCGCGAGGTAAGCCACCACGAGGGCTGCGACCGAGTCTGCCCAGTCCCAGCCGACGAGGGTGTTGAGGAGCAGGCCGATGAGCACGGTGCCGGACAGGTAGACGCACAGGACGAGCTGTCTGGCATCTGCCATCACGCTCTTGGACCGCAGCTCGCGGCCGGTCCGGTGCTCGATCCAGGCTAACGCGGGCATGACGATCAGGCTCAGGGTGGCGATGCCGATTCCCAGCGGGCTGGAGTCGACCTCCCGGGCTCCGGTCAGCGAGAGGACCGAGTCGACGATGACGTAGGCGGCCAGGGCGAAGAAGGCGATGCCGACGGCGCGGACCGTGCCGGTCTCCCACCTCTCGGGGTCCTTGCGAGTGAACTGCCAGGCGATCGCGAGAGCCGACAGGACCTCGATGACCGAGTCCAGCCCGAAGCCGATGAGCGCGGTGGAGGAGGCCAGGGCGCCGGCCCAGATCGCCACGACCGCCTCGAGGACGTTGTAGGTGATGGTGACGCCGACGATGATCCTCACGCGCCGGTGCAGGGTCGCGCGGCGGTGTGCCGGGATCACGGCCGTCATGACTCGCTCCCGCCGCAGCAGCCAGGAACGAGGCAGGCGCTGTCGAGGCACGGCGCGTCCACGTCGACGGCCAACGTGACGTCGACCAGCGCGGTGAGGGCGCGAGCCAGGTGCGGGTCGGCGATCTCGTACCGCGTCTGCCTGCCCTCCGGCTCGGCGAGGACGATGCCGCAGTCGCGCAGGCAGGTGAGGTGGTTGGACACGTTCGAACGGGTCAGCCCGAGGTCACGGGCGAGCACGGCTGGGTAGCTCGGCCCGTCGAGCAGCGTCATGAGGATCCGTGACCGGGTCGGGTCGGCCATCGCGCGGCCCAACCGGTTCATCACGTCGAGACGGTCCATACTGGTCAGCATGCGCTGACTATACAGCCGTCACTGGATGGATAAGGCCTCACGGTTGCGGGGAGTCCGGACAGGTCCGGTCGTGTCGCCCGCGCCGTGCGCCGCTCAGTCCAGCGGGACGACGTAGGAGTCCACGCGCGCGATGAGCCCGGCACGGAAGGTGAACACGTCGGCGAACGCGAAGCGGAACGGCCCGTCGGCCACCGTCGCGCCGCCACCTTCGCCGGTGGCGACGAGGACGTCCCCGTCCTCGTAGAGGTGCTGGACGTCGAGGGTCGGGCTGCCGGTGAACGCCGGGTTCTCGATCTCGGCGTCGAACTCGGCCTTTCCCCGCGTCGTCCGGTGTCCATGGATGACCCACTCGACGTCGTCGGTGAGGGTGGCGAGGATCCGTTCGTGGTCACTGGCCCGGAAGCCGTCGATGTAGGTGGTGACGATGTCACGCAGGCTCTGGCTCATGCGATGTCCTTGTTCCTGGTCAGCGGGCCGGTCTCGCGCGCGGAGAGGCTGGTCGACGTGCTCTCGGGCTGCCGTCAGGTGTGTGCTCGCGGAGCCGAACGACCCGAGTCGGCGCAGGTTGTCCGAGAGGTTGGGGTGCGGGTGGCGCGAAGCGCAGGCTGTCGTCCTGCCAGGTGACCTCTGCGGGCACGGCGAACGGCCGACCGTCGTCGCCGGGGAGACACGGCTCTCCTGCGCGCGAAGGTCCTGATCCTCATGAGGTCGCGGGGCGCCATCTCCTCAGTCTTGAGCCTCCAGCAGTGTCACCGTCAAGGAGATTTCGGTGCGGGTCGCCGTGCCAGGGTGCGGTCGGGCCGCCCTGCGTCGGCTCAGGGCCACGGTCGTGTGACCCTGCGATGTCGCCGTCCCGGCATGCGCGATTCGTGGGACGGGCAGAGGAGTCCTCGCTAGATTCCGAAACAGTCGAGGAGAGGGCCGTGCGACAACGACCGTGCTCGCCGCAGCCGTCGTGCTCAGCGCCGTCGCGTGCAGCGCCGACGCAGGCGGCTCCGACGCGGGCGGCATGAGTGGTGGGGATGCGGGGTGCGCCCCTCCGGTCCTGTCCGTGGAGCCGACGACGGCTGCCGCCGGAGACTCTGTGACGGTCACCGGGGAAGGGCTGTTCGACGGCTGCGCGGATGTCGGCGAGGTCGGCCCGGACGGGACCGTGGTGGCCGTCGAGACCCAGGAACCGCACGAGGGCGTGGCCCTCGTGTTCAGCCTCCCCGGCCGCGAGCCGGTGACGCTGGCGACGGTCGACGCGTCGGAGTCGGGTTCGTTCACCGTCGAGGTGACCGTCCCGGACGTCGACGGCGGGGGCACCGGACTCGTCGAGGCGACGGGGACGTTCGCCGAGGCCGAGCTCACCGTGACGCCGTGACGCCGTGACCCACCCACGGACGGTGACGGCGGCTGGTGGCCCGGGCACCGACGCGGGGACGAGCCGTGACCTGGCGTGAGAAGGACGCGTGGAAGCGGCCGATGTGGCTCTCGCTCGCGTTCATGCTGCTGGCCCTCCTGCTCCTGCTCCTCGGGGCGTGGCTGACCGGCGACTCGCCGTTCGACGAGTCACCGGCGGAGCGCCAGGCGGTGGCCTCCCGTGAGGCCGACCCTCAGGCAGCGGCCCGGGCCTTGCGCCGCACCCCGACGGTGTGGACGACGAGCCCGAGGACGAACCATGTGACGAGCGTGAGCGCCGCGGTGAGCCCTCCGGCGCCGTCGAAGTAGGCGGCCGAGCGCACGAGGGTGCCGGCGGCCCCCGGGGGGAGGAGCTGGCCGAAGGTGCCGAGGACGGGCGGAAGCCAGGCGGAGGTCGTCGCGATCCCGGCGAGGGGGTTGCCGAGGAACATCATGACCATCGCGCTCAGCGTGAAGCCCTTGCTCCCCAGGGCCTCCTGCAGGCCCGCGAGCGGCATCGCCAGGGATGCGATGCCGAGCGCCATCGCCCCGGTGACCGGCCAGAAGCTCGTGTCGATGCTGCCGAAGACGAACCGCAGCACGGTGGCGACGACGAGCCCGCCGACGACGGAGAAGGTGAGGATCCCGGCGAGCTTCCAGCCGTTGTTGCGCGGGAAGATCGTGCGGAACGCGACCGCGGGGACGATGCCGCCGAAGACGAGCGGGAACGCCAGGCCGCCGATGCCGATCCCGGTCGGGTCGGTGTCCGGCAGCGGGACGACGTCGGTCACGGTCGTCCCGGTCGAGCTCGCCGCGGCGAGCATCTCCGCCGTCGCCGAGATCGTGGAGGAGATCGCCGTCGAGCCGGCGCTCGCGACCACGGCCTCGATGCCCGCGCCGTCGACGACGAAGCCACCGGCGACCTCCCGCCCGCGCACCGCCTCGGTGAGCGCGTCGGCCGAGTCGAACCGCTCGAGGTCGAAGGAGCCGGGCGCGGAGGCGGTGAGCGTCTCCTCGATCGAGGTGGCCGTCGCGTCGGTGGCGACGACGCCCAGCGGCAGGTCGGTGGGCCCGCTCTTGAGGGCGGGCATGATGAAGACGGCGAGCAGGAGCACGAGGACGATGCCGAGCCCGGCGGTGAGGCCGAGCATCTTCGCCCAGGGCGGCGGAGTGCGGCGCGCGGGCGCCTGATCGGGGGAGATGTCTGTCTGGGCGAGCAGGTCGGTCACGAGCGGACGGCGCCAATCATCTAAGTGGAGGTGCTTCCTCCGATTATGTGGATGATACGCCTCCGGTTAGCGTGGGAGTCAAGCCCTTCACCAGCCGTCCCAGGGAGGTCCGTGTGCGCGCCGACGCTGCCCGCCGACGTGCCGCGATCCTGCGCGAGGCGCGGCATCTCTTCGCAACCTCGGGCGGCGACGTCCCCCTCGAGACCGTCGCCGCGGCCGCAGGTGTGGGCATCGCCACCCTCTACCGGAACTTCGAGTCCCGTGCCGCGCTCGCCGACGAGGTCGTCCTCGCGACCTTCGCCGACATGGCCGCGGCGGCGACGGACGCCCTCGAGGACGCTGCCCGTGACCCCGACGCCGCATGGACCCGCTTCGTCGGCCGCCTCGTCGACCTCGAGCTCGGCGCCGTCACCGCGGCGCTCGCCGAGCACGCCGACGGCGAGCTCACCTCCGACGTCCGCGACGCGCAGGACCGCACCCTGGCGGCTGTCGGCGAGGTGCTCGCCGGCGCCCGGTCCGCCGGCGTCGTCCGCGCCGAGCTCACCCCCCTCGAGCTCGTCATTGCCGTCGGCATGATCACCCGGCCGCAGCCCGCGGTGGTGCACCAGGAGGTCCCCGACCTCGTGCCGCACCTCGTGGCCGTCCTCCTCGCCGGCTTGCGCGCCGGAGGCGCCGCCGGGTGACGCCCGATCGGGACGAATCGCTCATGTCCGACCCCCCACGGCCGATGGTCCGGATGAGACGGCCTTCGGGGAGGACGTCCGGAGAGGTGACAGATGAGTGCGACCGTGGAGTCGGTCCTGACGGTGCAGCGACCGGTCTCGTGGCGCGATGAGCTCGGCGCCGAGCACGAGATGATCCAGGTGCGCCTGCGCTGCCTGCTCGCCGACGACGAGCCCGAGGAGTACCTCTAGGGCTCGAGGAGCTCCTCCACCGTCGCGACGCGCACGAGCCGGGCGGCAGCCTGGGCGAGCGCGGCGTCGAGCGTGACGAAGGCGTCCGCCTGGAGCCGGGTGAGGGCGACGTACTCCGCCGTCAGGGTGTCCGGCCAGGACAGCTGCTCGGCCACCTGCCACGCGTTGCGCTGCAGCACGCGATCACCCAGGAGCCGGATCCGCAGCGCGTGGATGTGGTCGAGGTACCGGTCGGCATCCGCGCGGGTGAGCGTGCCGTCGTGGACGAGCCGGTAGAGCGAGGAGAGCAGCTCCGAGCGGATCAGCGTCGGAGCGAGCAGGTGGACGCGGATGCCGGGCCGCGCGCCGCGCCGGGCAAGGTCGACCGCGATGTCGGCCCCCACCACGTAGCGCATGCCACGCCCCTTCCCCCACCGCTATTCCATCGCAGGGCGCCGTGGCCCGCCAGCCGGCGCGAACCGGGCGGCGGCCCGCTCCCGAGCGTCGGCGAGCACGAGCTCGCCGTTGATCCCGATGGCCGTCCGCGAGCCGAGCTCGGCCGCCCCGAGCACCTGGGCGGAGAGGTCGGCGAGGTTGCCCGCCGCCCACAGGCCAGGGACGCTCGTGCGGCCCTGGTCGTCGGTCTCGAGGCGCGAGCCCATGTCCCCGGCCACGGTCCGCGGGCCGAGCGCGGCGAGCGGCCCGAGGTTGAGGCGGAAGCGGGGGGCGACGAAGACGGCCTCGCACGCGACCTGCCGTCCGTCCTCCAGACGCACGCCCCGGACCTCGTCGTCCGCGACGACGAGCGAGCCCACCGGTCCGGCGACGACGCTGACCCCCGCCCCGGCGAGCAGCGCACGCCCGTCGTCGTCGAGCTCCTCCTCGGCGATCCCGTGGAGGAGGAGGACGACGTCGCCGGACCACTGCCCGAGGAGCAGGGCCTGGTGGACGGCGCCCTCGGCGTCGTCGGCGACGACGGCGAGGGTCCGGTCGCGCACCTCGTGGCCGTGGCAGTAGGGGCAGTGGAGGACGTCGCGGCCCCAGCGCTCGGACAGGCCGGGGACGTCCGGCAGCTCGTCGCGCACCCCGGTCGCGGCGACGAGGCGCCGGGCACGCAGCACCCGACCACCCGCGAGCGTCACGCGGAAGTCGTCCGGGCCACCGGCGACGGCGACGACCTCGTCCTCGACCAGCTCGGTCCCGTAGCCGGCCACGTCCCGGCGGGCAGCGGCGAGGAACTCGGCGGGGGTGGCGCCGTCGCGGGTGAGGAAGCCGTGCAGGCTCGGGGAGCAGGCGTTGCGCGGGTGGCCGCCGTCCACCACGGTGACCGTGCGGCGCGCCCGGCCCAGCACCAGGGCGGCCGAGAGTCCGGCCGGGCCCCCTCCGATGACGACGACGTCGCGGGTGTCGGGCTGCTCGTCCATCGCCCCACTGTGCGGCCTGCGTCGGGTCCCGGCAATCGCTCGCGGGTCAGCGCCTGCGTCGTCGACGCACGAGAGCGCCCACCGCCCACCCGACGAGGAAGAGGATGAGCAGGACGAGCCACATCGGCGCGCCCACCCTCATCCACAGGAGCTGGATCGTCACCCGCCCCTGGTTCTGCAGCACGAACACGATCGCGAGGACCGCCAGAGCCAGCCCCACCCACGTCGAGGGCGCGACCGTGCCGCGGCGCCCGGGCTCCTCGTTCGTCATCACGCCCTCCCGTCCTCGCGCCCACTGTGCCGGGGTCCGGGCCACCGCGCGACCGCTGAGCCGGTGTGCCCGGGCCGCCGTCAGCGGCGCCGGATCCGCAGGACGGCCGCGTCGACGCTCGGCGCCGGGCGGAACGCCGCGCGCGGCACGGATCGCCCGAGCTCGACGACGTAGCGGCGGCCCGCCGTCCGGCCCGCGAGGTTCGCGGCGGTGTCCCGACGCAGCACGAGGTCGGCCCCGACGAGCAGCCGGGCACCGAGCAGCCGCGCGACCACCGTCCGCGCGAGGTGGAAGGGCGGGTTGGCGACGACCCGGAAGGGCCGCGGCGGCAGGTGCAGGTCGCGGATGTCCCCCTCGACGACGACGGCCCGCTCACCGAAGCGGCGGCGCAGCGCCTGCGCCCGCGCCGGGTGCCTCTCGATCGCGATGACCCGGGCGCCGGCGTCCACCAGTGGACCGGTCAATGCCCCGGCGCCCGCGCCGAGGTCCACGACAGTGTCCCCGGCCCGCACGCCGGCCTCGGCGACGAGGGTGCGCGCCCAGTCAGGGCTGAGCCGGTAGTAGCTCCACCGGGAGCGCCGCTGCGCCCCGGACACGACGCACCATGACCATGACCATGCCGAGGAGGGTAGGACGCGACCGCCGGCGGTGGCGAGCGGATATCGCGGGCTAGCCTGCACGGATGGTCCAGCCCGCCCCCTGCCGCGCCGCATGAGCGGCTCGGTGCTGCGCGTGCCCGGTATGGCACTGCTGCTGGCCATGACCGGCCTGGGGTTCTCCGGGTACGCCGCCCTGCTGCCGGTCGCCCCGCTGTGGGCCGTCCACGGCGGGGCGGGTTCGGTCGGGTCCGGGCTGGTCAACGGCGTCCTCATGCTCCTCACCGTGCTCACCCAGCTCGTCGTTCCCGGCGCGCTGCGTCGCCTGGGCTGGGGTCCCGTCCTCGTCACCGGGATGCTGCTGCTCGGGCTGCCGTCGGCGCTGCTCGGGCTGAGCGACGCGCTCGGCCCGGTGCTCGCCGTCTCCGCCCTGCGCGGCCTCGGGTTCGGCATCGTCACGGTGACCGGCAGCGCCCTCGTGGCCGAGCTCGTCGACCCGGCCCGGCGAGGACGGGCGATCGGCGCCTACGGCCTGGCGATCACGGGGCCGCAGGTGCTCTTCCTCTCGGCGGGACCGTGGATCGTCGACAGGTTCGGCTTCGGCGTCGTCTTCGCTCTCGGGGTGCTGCCCGCGCTCGGGACGTTCCCCGCGCTCGCCCTCGCCCGGATGCACGACCACGTGCCCGCGCCGCCCGAGCGCGCTCCCTACGGCCGCCTGCTGCGACCGATGGTGCTGCTGCTCGCCGTCACCCTCGCCGGCGGGGCGCTCATCACCTTCATGGCCCAGATGAGCAGCAGCGCGCTGCTCAGCACGCTCGCCCTGCTGCTCCTCACCGTGAGCGCTGCGCTCGCCCGCTGGCGCGTCGGGGCGCTCGCCGACCGGTCCGGCCCCGACACCTACATCTGGCCGCTCGTCGTCCTCACCGCCGTCGGCATGGCGCTCGTCGCGTGGGCGGTGCGCGACCCGGCGGCGACGGACGCCGTCGCCCTCCTCCTCGGCGCGACGGTCGTCGGCGTCAGCTACGGCGGGCTGCAGAACCTCACGCTCGTCGTCGCCTTCGAGTCGGTGCGCCGTCCGCACTACGGATCGGCAAGCGCCGTGTGGAACATCGGGTTCGACGCCGGCACGGGTCTCGGCTCGGTGCTCGTCGGGGCGCTCGCAACCGGGGCGTCCTTCTCCGGCGCCGTCCTCGCCGGCGGCCTGCTCTCCCTGCTCACCCTGCCCCTCGCCCTGCGCGCCCGCCGCCGTCCCTGACGTGGGGCGTGGGTCACAAGGTGGAATAGGGGGAGCGGCGCGCTGTTGACCGCCTTATGACGGACTACGGTCACGACCTCCTCTTCGGCTCCTTCATCACGCCCACCGCCGCCGCACCGGAGCGTGTCGTGGCCCTGACCCAGGCCTCGGAGGCCGCCGGGCTCGACCTCGCCACCTTCCAGGACCACCCCTACCAGTCCTCCTTCCTCGACACGTGGACGCTGCTGTCCTACGTCGCCGCCCGCACGACGACGATCCGGCTCGCGCCGAACGTCGCCAACGTCCCGCTGCGCCCGCCGGCGGTGCTCGCCCGCGCCGCCGCGAGCCTCGACCTGCTCAGCGGCGGGCGGGTCGAGCTCGGGCTCGGCGCCGGCGGCTTCTGGGACGCCATCGAGGCGATGGGCGGCACCCGCCTCACGGCCGGGGAGTCCGTCGTCGCCCTGGAGGAGGCGATCGAGGTCATCCGCGGGATCTGGGACACGAGCACCCGAGACCGGCTCGTCGCCGGGGGCGCCCACCACCACCTCGACGGCGCGAAGCGCGGCCCCGCGCCGGCGCACGGCATCGGCCTGTGGGTGGGCGCCTACAAGCCGCGGATGCTGCGCCTCACCGGGCGCCGCGCCGACGGGTGGCTGCCCTCCCTCGCCTACCTCAGCGGCCTGGAGGACCTCACCGCCGGCAACGCCGTCATCGACGAGGCGGCCACCGCCGCCGGACGCGACCCGCGCGCCGTGCGCCGCCTGCTCAACATCGGCGGCCGGCTCACCGCCCAGCGCAGCGACCGGCTCCTCGTCGGGCCGCCCCAGCAGTGGGCCGAGCAGCTCGCCGCGATCACCCTGGAGCACGGGGTGAGCGCCTACATCCTCGCCGGGGACGACCCCACCGCCTTCGCCCTGCTCGGCCAGGAGATCGCCCCGGCCGTGCGTGAGCTCGTCGCGGCGGAGCGTGCCTGATGGACTACGGACACCCGCTCCAGCTCGGCGTCTTCCTCACCCCCACCGCCGAGGCGCCCCACGCCGCCGTCGACCTCGCCGTGCGCGCCGAGGAGCTCGGCCTCGACCTCGTGACGATCCAGGACCACCCCTACCAGCCGCGCTTCCACGAGACGTGGACGCTGCTCTCCTGGATCGCCGGACGTACCGAGCGCATCGGCCTCGCGCCGAGCGTGCTCAACGTCCCGATGCGCCCGCCGGCCGTCGTCGCCCGCGCCGCCGCCAGCCTCGACCTGCTCAGCGGCGGGCGGCTCACCCTCGGCCTGGGCGCCGGCGTCTTCTGGGACGCGATGGAGGCCATGGGGGTGCCCCGGCTGACGCCCGGGCAGTCCGTCGCGGCACTGGAGGAGGCGATCGAGGTCGTCCGCGGCACGTGGGACGCCGCCACGCCCACCCCGCTCAGCTACCGCGGCGAGCACCACCGGCTCACCGGGGCGCAGCGCGGCCCGGCACCCGCGCACACCGTGCCGGTGTGGGTCGGCGCCGCCCGACGGCGGATGCTCGACCTCGTCGGGCGCCTCGCCGACGGCTGGGTCGTCCCCGGCGGGAACGCGGGCGTGCCCGGCCTGCGCGACGGGAACGCGATGATCGACGTCGCCGCGGCCTCCGCGGGCCGCGACCCGCGCGAGGTCCGCCGCGTCCTCAACGTCACCGGCCGCTTCGCCCCCGACGCCGCCGGCTTCCTCGACGGCCCGCCGGAGCGCTGGGTCGCCGACCTCCTCCCGCTCGTCCTCGACGACGGCGTGGGCACCGTCGTCCTCGCGAGCGACGACCCCGCCACCCTCGAGCGCTTCGCCCGCGACGTCGCCCCCGCGCTGCGCGAGGCCGTCGCCGACGCGCGCGCCCGGCGCGGCACCCCGCCCGCCCCCACCCGCGGCGCCGCGGCGCTGGCCGCCCGCCGCCCGCGCATCGCCTACGACGACCTGCCCGCGGCGCTCGCGGACACCGCGGTCGAGCCCGGGGACGCGCAGTACGCCGCAGTGCGCTCCACCTACCTGCGGGGCGGGTCGCCCGGCCTCGTCCTGCGCCCCGGCACACCCGAGGAGGTCGCCGAGGCGCTCGCCTTCGCGCGCGCCCAGGACGTGCCGCTGTCCCTGCGCAGCGCGGGCCACGGCATCAGCGGCCGCTCGACCAACGACGGCGGCATCGTCCTGGACGTCTCCCGGCTCAACACCATCGAGGTGCTCGACGACGCGACCCGGCTCGTGCGGGTCGGCCCGGGTGCCCGCTGGGGCGAGGTGGCCGCCGCGCTGGCCCCGCGCGGCTGGGCGATCAGCTCGGGGGACTACGGCGGCGTCGGGGTCGGCGGGCTGGCGACCACCGGTGGCATCGGCTTCCTCGGGCGGGCCCACGGCCTGACCATCGACCACGTGCGGGCCGTGGAGCTCGTCCTGGCCGACGGCACCCACGTGCGTACGAGCGCCGAGGAGCACCCCGACCTCTTCTGGGCGGTCCGCGGTGCCGGCTTCAACTTCGGCGTCGCCACCGCCTTCGAGATGCAGGCCGCCGAGGTCGGGGACGTGGGCGTGGCCCAGCTCGTCTACGACGCGAGCGACACCGCCGACCTCCTCACCCGCTGGGGCGCGGCCGTCGAGGCGGCCCCGCGCGAGCTCACCAGCTTCCTCATGATGGGCGCGCCGCGGGGCGGGCAGCTCCTCGCGCAGACGACCACCGTCGTCGACTCCGCGGACCCCGCGACGATCATCGCGATGCTCCAGCCGTTCGCGCAGGTCGGGCCGCTCGTCAGCCAGTCGGTCCAGGTCGTGCCCTACTCCGCCCTCGTCGCCACGCCGGACACCCACCCGACGAGCGAGGGGGAGCCGGTGAGCCGCACCGGGCTCGCCGAGCACCTCACCCCGCAGCTCGCGGCGGACGCCGAGCGGCTCGTGCGCTCGGGGAGCACCTTCTTCTTCCAGATCCGCTCGATGGGTGGGGCGGGCTCCGACGTCCCCCCGGAGGCCACCGCGTTCGCGCACCGCTCGGCGAACTTCTCCCTCACCGCCTTCGGCGGGGGCCGGCAGCGGCTGGACGGCGCGTGGGACGCGATGGCCCACCACTTCTCCGGCAGCTACCCGAGCTTCTCCAGCGACCCGCGGCCCGAGCGGCTGACCGAGGCCTACCCGCCGGCCACCCTCGCCCGGCTGCGCGAGCTCAAGCGTCGCTACGACCCGGCCAACGTCTTCCGGGACAACACGAACATCGCTCCGTGACGCACGTGAGGGGTCCGGGTCCGCGCAGGACCCGAACCCCTCAGGGGCGCAGACTCACGCGGCGGTGAGGTCCGCGGTGACGATGGTGTCGGGGTCGACGACCGCGAAGTCCGCGACGCGGACCCCGGAGGCCACCTTCGCCCCGTCCCGTACCCGGGCGCCGCGCCCGATGACGGCGTTGGCGCCGATGTGCGTGTTCTTGCCGATCCTCGCCGTGGCCGCGACGACCGCGCCACGGTCGATCCACGCGCCGTCGTCGAGGTGTGCCTCGGCGCCCACCCGGGCACCCGGGTCGACGTAGGCGCCGGGGGCGATCCAGGCGGTCGGGTGCGCCCGCGCCGTGCGCTCGACGAACCCGCCACCGTTCGCGTGGCGTGCGTAGCGCAGCGTCGTCCCGTCGTCCCCCTCGAACTCCACGTACTTGCGTCGCCTCACGGCTCTCCTCCCTGGTCTCGTCGTGCTCCGTGTGACATAACGTCAGGGAGGGGGGTTGCATGTTCCGCGTCAGGACCGCGAAAGGTGTGAGGTTCGTTACTCTCCGAGCAGGCGGCGCAGGTGGCGGTTGGTGAGGACCCGCTGCGGGTCGAGCTCCTCCCGCAGGGCGAGGACCTCCGGGAGGCGCGGGTAGCGCGCGGTGAGCGCGGTGGCGTCCAGGCCGTGGAGCTTTCCCCAGTGCGGACGCCCGCCGTGCTCCGCCGCGATCGCCTCGACCGCGTGGAAGTAGTCCGCCGCGGGGGAGCGGTGGAACTGGTGGACGGCGACGTAGGCGGTGGGACGCCGGTACGCGGTGGACAGCCACACGTCGTCGGCGGCCGCGAAGCGCACCTCCACCGGGAACTGCACGGCCGCCTCCGGGTGGGCCGCCACCCACGCCCGCAGCGCGCCGAGCACGGGCACGAGCGACTCCCGCGGCACGGCGTACTCCGACTCCACGAACCGCACCCGCCGGGTGGTGGCGAAGACCCGCGAGGAGACGTCGTCGTACTCGCGCCGCGACAGCGCCCGGGCGGCGAGCCGGTTGAGCGCCGGGACCGCCCGCGGCCGGCGGCGCCCGACCTCGTTGACCGCCCGGTAGACGCCGTTGCTCAGCACCTCGTCCTCCAGCACCCGCCGCCAGCGCGGCAGCGGCCGCTCCGGGGGACCCGGGCGCCGGGTGTTCGTCTTGGTGAGGCAGCGGTCGGTGTAGGGGAACCAGTAGAACTCGACGTGGTCGTGGCGCTCGACGCGTTCGTCCAGCGACTCGAGGACGGCGTCGTAGCGCTCGGTGTCCTCCACCGCGTGCAGCGTGAACGCCGGCACGCACCGCAGCGTCACCTCGGTGACCACCCCGAGTGCGCCGAGCCCGACCACGACGCCCTCGACCGGCGGCCCCGCGCCCTCGCCCAGGCGCAGCAGCCGCCCGTCCCCGGTGACGAGCTCGAGCGCGGCCACCTGAGTCGCCAGACCGCCGAACCGGGCGCCCGTGCCGTGCGTCCCGGTCGCGACGGCGCCCGCCACAGTCTGCGCGTCGATGTCCCCGAGGTTCTCCAGCGCCAGCCCGTGCCGCGCGAGCAGCGCGCTGAGCTCGCGCAGTCGCGTCCCGGCCCGCACCCGCACCCGGCCGCCCGGTTCCACGGCGACGATCCCGGTGAGGTGGTCCAGGCGCAGCTGGACGTCGCGCGCCTCGGCCAGCGGGGTGAAGGAGTGTCCCGAGCCGACCGCCGTCACCTGGCGCCCCGCCCGGCCCGCGCGCCGCACGACCTCGACGACCTCCTCGACGTCCCGGGGGCAGGCGACCTCCGCGGGCGTCACCGCCACCGTCCCGGACCAGTTCTCCCACGTCACCCGAAGCACCCGCCCTCACCGCGGTAGGTCGGGACCGAGGCGAGGACGGTGCCGTCCTCGACGACGTGGACGGTGCTCACCCGCTCGAGCTGCTCCCCGGACTTCGCCGGGCGGAACCACACGAGGTCACCCACCCGCAGCGCGTCGGCGCCCGCGCCGGCCACCGGCGTCTGGACCTCCCCGGCGCCCTCCGCCCGGGTGAGCCGCAGACCCGGCGGGTGCACCGGCGTCGGCAGCCGGTCGCGGCCCGGCGGCCCGGAGGCGGTGAACCCGGTGGAGAACACCGTCGCGACCCGGCGCCCGGGCCGGCGCACCACCGGGGAGACGAGGAACAGCGCGGGCCGCGGGCGGAAGGCGCGGTAGCCGTCGAACAGCGTGGGGCCGAGCAGCCCGGAGCCGGCCGTCACCTCGGTGACCTCCCCGGAGCGCCCGTAGAGGTGGAGGCTGCCGGTCCCGCCGACGTTGACGAGCGGGACGTCGGCCACCTCGCGCACGGCCGCGACGAGCTCGGGGCGGCGGCGGCCCAGCTCGCGTGTGGAGAGCGTCTTGACGGCGCGGACCGCCGCGGAGGAGTCGGCCAGCCCGGCCACCTGCGCGTCGTAGCACATGACCCCGTGCAGCCTCAGGCCCGGGGTGGCGAGCACCCGGCGGGCGGCAGCGGCGGCCTGGGCGGGGGTGTGCACCGGCGAGCGGCGCACACCCAGGTGCAGCGGACCGAGCCGCAGCGAGGCGTCGAGGTCGAGGCACACCCGCACCGGGCGACGCGGCCCCGCGCCCGCCGCGGTGAGCAGCCGCAGGTGGTCGGGGTGGTCGACCATGACCGTGACGCGCTCGCGGACGAGCGGGTCCGCGGCGATCCGCGCGAGCGCGGCGGTGTCGGTGGTCGGGTAGGCGAGCAGGACGTCCGCGTGGCCGTGCCGCGCGAGCCACACCGACTCCGCCGCCGAGTACGTCATGACCCGCTCGGCGCCGAGCGTGTCGAGCACCCACCGGCAGCGCACCGACTTCGTCGCCACCCGCACCGGCAGCCCGCCGGCACGCGCGGCGAGGTCGGCGGCGTTCGCGCGCAGCGCCGCGAGGTCGAGGACGGCGGCGGGCGCGGTGACGGCGGTGTCCGCCAGTGCCTGGACCAGCCCTGGGCGCAGCATGCCCGGAGGCTATCGGCCCGGGTCCGGCCGGAGGGCGGCTTCGACAGGCGCGGTGCGGGGTCTGACCGGGGCAACTGGTGACAACCGCTGCGACCCCGGCCCGACGGCGGGTAGCGTCCCGTGCCATGACCAGCACCGCGGCCGACCTGCCCGAGTCCGTCACGCTCGCCGAGGGGGAGGGTGGGCTGCCCGTCGTGCGGGTCGCCACCGCGCTCGCCACGGGAGAGCTCTACCTCCAGGGCGCCCACGTCACCGCGTGGACCCCCGCCGGCGCCGACCCGGTGATCTGGATGAGCGGGGCGTCCCACTTCGCGCCCGGCGAGCCGATCCGCGGCGGCATCCCGATCTGCTTCCCGTGGTTCGGGCCCGGCCGCGAGCCCGGCCTCGCCCCGCCCGCCCACGGCTTCGCGCGCCTGGCCCCCTGGCGGCTCGAGGCCGCCGAGGAGCGCGACGGCGCGGTCACCCTCACCCTGCGCCTCACCGACGCCGACGCCGCCGGCGTCCCCGCCGCGGCCTCCTGGCCGCACCCGTTCACCGCGACCTGCACGGTGACCTTCGGCCGCGAGCTCACCGTCGCGCTCACCGTCCGCAACACCGGGCCCGAGGAGATCTCCTACGAGGAGGCGCTGCACACCTACCTCGCCGTCTCCGACGTCCGCACGACGACGGTCGACGGCCTCGACGGCGCGACCTACCTCGACAAGGCGCCCGGCGCCGGCCCTGACCTCCTCACCCAGGAGGGCGAGGTGACGTTCACCGGGGAGACCGACCGGGTCTACGCGAGCACCGCGACCGCCGTCGTCGTCGACGAGGGCGCCGGCCGCCGGATCGGGGTGGACAAGGACGGCTCGGCCAACACCGTCGTGTGGAACCCCTGGGTGGACAAGGCCGCCGCGATGCCCGACTACGGCGACGACGAGTGGCCCTCGATGGTGTGCGTCGAGACCGCCAACGCGCTCGGCGACGCCGTCGTCCTGGCCCTCGGCGAGGAGCACACGACGACGGCGCGCATCACCGTCACCCGGTAGCCCGGGCGCGCGGGGCGCGGCGACCGGAGGATGGTGCCGTGACCGCCGTCCTGTGGCTGCGCCGCGACCTGCGCCTCCACGACCTGCCGGCGCTGCTCGCCGCCCATGAGGGCGGGCAGGTGCTGCCGGTGTTCGTCGTCGACCCCGCGCTGCTCGCCACCGCCGGCCCGGTGCGCCGCGCGCATCTCGTCGCGGCCCTGGAGGACCTCCGGGAGTCGACCGACCGCGCGCTCGTCGTGCGTACCGGCCGCCCGGAGGAGGAGGTCCCCCGGCTGGTCCGGGAGTCCGGCGCGGGCAGCGTCCACGTGAGCCGCGAGACCACCCCCTACGGGCGCCGCCGCGACGCCCGCGTCGCCGCGGCCCTGGGCGACGTGCCGCTCGTCGCCACCGGCACCCCCTACGCCGTCGGGCCGGGCGTCGTGCGCAAGGCCGACGGCGACCCCTACCGCGTCTTCACCCCCTTCTCCCGGGCCTGGCGCGACCACGGCAGCCCGCCGCCCGCCCCGCCGCCCGCCCGGCTCCGGTGGCGCCGGGGCGTGGCGACCGAGGAGCTGCCCGGCGCCGACGGCCCGCCCACCCACGCCGTCGGCGAGGCCGCGGCCCGGGAGCGGTGGGCGGAGTTCCTCGACACCGACCTCGCCCGCTACGACACCGCCCGTGACCGCCCCGACCTCGACGCGACGTCGCAGATGTCGGTCCACCTCAAGTACGGCACGATCCACCCGCGGACCATGCTCGCCGACGTCGCCGCCCACCCGGCCGGGCGCACCGAGGCCGCCCGGCGCTATGTCACCGAGCTGTGCTGGCGGGAGTTCTACGCCGACGTCCTGTGGCACCACCCCGCCTCCGCGTGGAGCGACCTGAACGATGGCCTGCGCTCGATGGCCTACGAGGACCCGGCGGGTACGCCCGCCGCCCACGTCCGCGCGTGGGAGGAGGGGCGCACCGGCTACCCCTTCGTCGACGCCGCCATGCGCCAGCTGCGCGAGACCGGGTGGATGCACAACCGGGCACGGATGGTCGTGGCGAGCTTCCTCGTCAAGGACCTCCACGTGTGGTGGCCCCACGGCGCCCGCCACTTCCTCGCCCACCTCGCCGACGGCGACCTCGCCTCCAACAACCACGGCTGGCAGTGGGTGGCCGGCACCGGTACCGACGCCGCCCCCTACTTCCGGGTCTTCAACCCGGTGAGCCAGGGGGAGCGGTTCGACCCGGCGGGCGACTACGTGCGCCGCCACGTCCCCGAGCTCGCCCACGTCCCGGGCGCGGCCGTGCACCAGCCGTGGCGGGTGCCCGACGGGCTCGCCCACGGGTACCCCGAGCGCATCGTCGACCACGCCGCGGAGCGGGCCGAGGCGCTGCGCCGCTACGAGTCCGCCCGCGCGGCCTGACCGCGCCGGGGCGTCGGCAGCCTGCTCGTCGCGACCGCAGAGGGGCGGGTGCGTGCGCGCGGAGGGCGGGCGGTGATGATGCACGTCGCCGAGGACAACGAGGCCGCCCGGCGGCTCTACGTGCGCCTCGGCTACCGGGAGACGGGCCGCCGGCCGCGCCCGGACGGGACGGCCGAGCCGGTGCTCCTCAGGGACCTGGGCACGGCGCCGGTACCCGGGTGAGCTCGCGCTCCGGGACCGCGAGGTCGAGCGCGCGCACGAGCGCCCGCTGACGCGCCCGTCGCCACAGGACGAGGAGACCGCCGAGGACGATGAGACCCGCGAGCACGACCCACCCGAGCCGGCCGAGGGAGTCGGCCAGGTGCGGCAGGGCCAGGCCGCCGAAGGTGCCGACGGCGAGCCAGCCCGCCGCCCACACGAGCGTGCCGGTGACCGACCCGGCGAGGAAGCGCCGGTAGCGGATCCGGGCGGCACCCGCGGCGGCCGGCATGAGCGTGCGCACGAGGGGCAGCAGGCGGCTGACGACGAGCGCGCTCGCGCCGCGGCGGCGGAGCATCGTCCCCGCCCGGTCCCAGTGCTCGGTGCCGAGCCGCCGCACGAGACGGGTGCCGCGCAGGCGGCTGCCCCAGCGGCGCCCGACGGCGTAGCCGACGTGGTCGGCGGCCGAGGCCGCGGCCGTGAGGACGGCGAGGGCGAGGAGCGCCTGCACCGGGGTGGTGGCGGCGGCCCCGAGGAGGACCGCGCCGAGCTCGCCGGGCACGAGGACCCCCAGGCCGAGGGCGGACTCGAGGAAGGCGAGCAGGGCGGCGACGACGAGGAGCGCGGGGCTGAACGCCTCGGGCAGCGCGGTGATGAGGTCCGGCATGGTCCCAGCGAATCGTGAGCAGGCAGGCAGCGGTATCCGGCAGGACCCTGGTCGCACCCTGGTGCGGGGTCAGGGTCAGGTGCGGGGAGGGGGTGTGGGCGCGCGGCCCGTCGAGGCGGTCCACCCTCGCAGCGGGCGGTGGGCGGGACAACCGAAATTCAGCGCTGCCTGTTCCCTCCCGCCGCGGGTCAGCGGCGGCGGCCGGGTGTGGGCGTGCAGCATCCAGCGCTCGGCCAGCGATCCGCGAGAGGGGCAAGGGGATCCGGACGTGCGCGATCCAGTGCTCGGCGGAGAAGGAGGGCGGCAGGTCGTGGGCGGTGGGGGCCGGAGCGCGGGTGCGGGGTGGCGGGAGTGGACAGCACTTCTTGCGCAAGAGACCTCTAGAGTTGTGGCATGCCAATGGAGGACCGGGAGCTCATCAACGCCCCTGAGCGGATCCGGGCGCTGTCCCACCCCCTGCGCCTGCGACTCCTCGACCTCCTGGGCGAGCACGCCGAGCTCACGGCGACACAGTGCGCCGACCTCACCGGTGAGTCGGTGGCGAGCTGCTCCTTCCACCTGCGGATGCTCGAGAAGTACGGCTTCATCGAGCGCGCGGCCCCGCGCGGCCGGGAGAAGCCGTGGCGCCCGGTCACCCGCCGGGGCTACGCCACGGGCATCGACCCCGACGTCCCCGGCTCCGTCCAAGCGACCGTCGAGCTCGCGCGGATGACCTTCCAGCAGCGCTCGCAGCGGGTGTGGGCGGCCATGGAGCGCCTCGGCCAGGAGCCGCAGGAGTGGCTCGAGGCCACCCGGCTGATGAACAGCAGCATCTGGGCGACCGCGGAGGAGGCGGCTGCTCTCGGCGACGAGATCATGGCGCTCTTCGAGAAGTTCGAGGCCCGTGACGACCCGTCCCAGCGCCCGCCGGGCTCGCGCCGCGTGCGCGTCATGGCCACGATCCACTCCGAGCCGCCCGAGGACTGACAGGCCCGCCCCGGCGGCCCGCCGAGCGCGCAGAATCTGCCACCAAGTCCGCGACACGCGGGCGACACGCCGGGTGGCGGGCGCTCGGGAGTGCTGCCGGGGGACTTGGTGCCAGGAAACCGGCGGTGACACCGCGGGCCGCGCGCCCCGCGCCCACGCGCCGGCGCAGCGGGCTGGGCGGACCGGCCGCCCCCCGGCGGCCCGCCGAGCGCGCAGAATCTGCCACCAAGTCCGCGACACGCGGGCGACACGCCGGGTGGCGGGCGCTCGGGAGTGCTGCCGGGGGACTTGGTGGCAGGAAACCGGCGGGGACACCCGCGGGGTGCCGCGCGCTCGGGGCCGTGGCCACGGCGCTCGCCAGCGCTGCGCTCGGCCGGCGGACGCGGTGACGATCGCGCTGCGGCACACCGCCGCAGTTCTCGTCCTCACCGTCCGGCTCACCGGCGCTCACCCTGCTGCGCGACGACCCCGGGAGCCGGTAGCTCCCGGGGTCGCACGTGCCGGCGCGCGGCCCTCCACCGCGCGTCCGTGCCGGTGGCGGGAGGGGCCACCTCCCACCACCGACTCCTAGCGGACCACCGCGATGACGACCGTCGTCACGGCCGGGACGGCGACCCCGAGCGTGGTGCCCATCGCCACGGCCGCGTGCCGGCGGCGGTACTGGGGGCGTACCGGGCGCGAGACCGGCAGGTGCTGGTGGCGATGGAACTCGGCGAGTGTGACGTCGACGCTCCGGGCCGCAAAGGCGTCGAGCTGGTGCAGGTCCATGGCACGTCCTTCCGGGTGGGGCTGGCACCTGCCACGCTAGGAACCGAAGCGGACACCCACTGTCCGCTGCACCGGGAAGGGTGGGGGAGATGGTGGATTCCTCCCGGCGGATGCTCGAGCTCCTCAGCCTGCTCCAGCTGCGGCGCGAGTGGCCCGGCGCCGAGCTCGCCGAGCGGCTCGGCGTCAGCGGCCGCACGCTGCGCCGCGACGTCGACAAGCTGCGCGAGCTCGACTACCCCGTCCACGCGGTCAAGGGCGTCGGCGGTGGCTACCGGCTCGGCGACGGCGCCCGGCTGCCACCGTTGCAGTTCCTCAGCGACGAGGCCGTCGCCGCCGCGATCGCGCTCACGACGGCGGCGAGCAGCAACGTCCACGGCGTGGGGGAGGCGGCCCAGCGCGCCCTCGGCAAGCTCCAGCTGGTGCTGCCCGCGCGGCTGCGGGCGCGGGTGCAGCGGCTGGGGGAGAGCGTCGTCCACCTGCCGGGGGTCGCCGTCGTCGACCCCGAGGTGCTCATGACCCTCGCCGGCGCCTGCCGCGACCACCTGTGCCTGCGCTTCGACTACGTCCGCGGTGACGGCACCGAGTCGCGGCGGGAGGTGGAGCCCTACGGGCTCGTCGCCTGGACCGGGCGCTGGTACCTCGTCGCCTGGGACGTCGAGCGGGAGGACTGGCGCACCTTCCGCGTCGACCGGCTCCGCCCCCGCATCCCCCTGGGCCGCCGCTTCACCCCGCGCGAGCTGCCCGGGCAGGACGCCGGGGCCTACCTCCAGCGCCGGGTGCGCGACCTGTGGCAGGAGAAGGCGGTCGTCCTCGTCCACGAGCCGGCGGACAGCGATCGCATGCGGCGCTGGGCGACGATCGGGCAGGTCGAGCCCGTCGACGCGCGCACCAGTCGGCTCCGGCTCGACGGCGACTCCGTGCGGTGGCTCGCCGTCGCGCTCGTCGAGCTCGAGGCCGACTTCACCGTCGAGTCGCCCGCGTCGCTGCGCGACCACCTCCGCACGGTCGCCGGCCGCCTCACCCGCGCCGCCGACCGCCCGGCCCCTCACACCGAGACGAGCCCGGTGGCGCTGAGTGCCGAGTAGACGCCGAGGAGGAGGATCGCGATCCCGCTGACGGCGAGCGCGCTCGCGGCGAACCGGCCGCCACGCAGCTCCGGCTGGACGTACCGGGCGCGCAGGTACCAGGCGGCGACGGCGACGGCGGCGAGGAAGATGCCGCCGGCCACCCCGCCGATGAGGATCATGACGAACGGGGAGGAGATCCACAGGTAGGTGAGCAGCCAGAGGAGGGGCAGCGCGACGATGAACACGCGCATCCACCGGTTGCGCCGGTCGGCGTCCGCCCAGTCGAAGACCCCGAGGATGCTCAGCGCGTTCGCCCACGACCGTGCCCAGGACGGCACCGCGGCCCAGATCGTCGAACCGAGCGCGGCGAGCGCGCCGACGAGGTAGAGCACCCGGCCCCACTCGCCCAGGACGCTCGCATAGGTCTGGGAGAGCACCTCGATCATGTCGTTGCCCTCGGGCACGAGCCCCTGCGGGTGCAGCACGGCGGCGCCCATGACGTAGAACGACATCGTGCTCACCGTGTAGATCACCCACGCGACCAGCGCGTCCTTCTGCATGACGGCGATCCACCCGCGCGCCCGGCGCCGGTAGGCCTCCGAGCCGTCGTCGGGTCCGGACCAGCGGCCGTAGCCCTTCTCCAGGCACCAGTAGGTGTAGGCGGTGATCTCCTCCGACCCCACCCCGGTGAGCCCGAACATCGCGACCGCGACCCCGATGGCCCCGACCGGCAGCGACAGGGTCAGGCCGGAGGCGAGGTCGCCGGCGGAGTAGGCGTACTCGGTCGCCGGGAGGCCGAGCGCGATGACGAGGGTGACGACGACGAACGTCATCGTGAGGAAGACGGCGACCTTCTCGATGAGCCCGTACCGGTTGGAGTACAGCGTGACGATCGCCAGGACTGTGACGACGACGGCCCAGATCGTCAGCGACGTCGCCTCGAGAGGCCCGGAGCCGATCGGCAGGAGGATGCTCAGCGCGGCGGCCATCCCGCCGATGAGGCCGCCGGTCTGGATGAGCTTGGACAGGGCCATGAGGGCCCACAGGACGAAGACCCAGCCGACGTTGCCCACCCGCGGCGGGACGCGGGTGTAGCCCTCCATGCCGCCCAGCCCGGTGACGATCGAGAAGCGGGCCATCTCCACCTGGACGGCGACCTTGACGAGCGTGGAGAAGATGACGAGCCACAGCAGGACGAAGCCGGCCTCGGCGCCGAGCGCGGTCGCGGTGATGAGCTCCCCGGCGCCGACGATCGAGGCCGAGACGATGAGCCCGGGGCCGAAGAAGCGCAGCGACCCGCGCCACGTCGTCGGCGGCTCGCGGACGCCGTCGGGGTGGACGTGGTACGGGTCCCCGATGACGACCGAGCTCTCGGGTGCGGGTCCGGTCTGCTGCGCCATGGCGACTCCCTCGTCCGTCCGTGCGCGCCACTGTAGGGGCGGCGTGCGGCCGCCGCTCAGGGAGCGACGGACCGTGCCCGCACACCCCGGGGACGGCGGCCGGTCAGCCGACGATCCACCCCAGGGTGGGTGACGGGCGGGAGTGCGGGGCGATACCTTGAGCCACCACCCCGTTTGCCCGTTCTTGACGGAGCCGTCAAGGTCCCCCTCCCGAAATGAGAGTGTCGATGCACCGATCATTGACCGCAGCAGCCAGCGCACTCGTGCTCGGTGCTGTCACCGTGCTGGGCGCCGTCCCGGCCGCCGGCGACACCGACCCACCCCCCTCCCTCCCGTCGCTCGCCCCGGACACCAAGGTGAGCGAGTCGCTGAGCGCGGCCGAGGGGACGGTCACGGCGTTCGTCCAGCTCGACGCACCCTCCGCCCTCGACGTCGTCGAGTCCGGCGGCTCGAGCACCGAGGCGCAGGCGGCCGCGGCCGAGGTCGAGACCCTCGCCGAGGACGTCGTCCCCGCCGCCGCGCAGGCCCGCAGCCGCAGCGCCGCCCCGCAGCGGCTCTCGGTGACGAGCACGCTCGTCGCCGGCACCGTCGTCACCGGCGACGCGGAGCAGGTCCGGGCGCTCGCGGCGTCCGACGACGTCCTCGCCGTCCACCTCGTCACCCTCAAGGAGCCGACGAACAAGAACGTCGACGTCCTCACCCGCGCGGCCCAGGTCTGGGAGTCCTACGGGAACACCGGCGAGGGCATCCGCATGGGCATCATCGACACCGGCGTCGACTACACCCACGCCGCATTCGGCGGCCCCGGCACCCTGGAGGCCTACGCCGCCGCCTACGGCGAGGACGGCACCGGCCCGGTGCCCGAGGGCCTGTTCGACGGCGCGAAGTACCTCGGCGGCTGGGACTTCGCCGGCCCGCTGTACGACGCCTCCGGGCTGACGCCGGGCTCCACGCTCGTCCCGCAGCCCGACCCCAACCCCATCGACGCCCACCACACCGCGGGCGGTGGCCACGGCACGCACGTCGCCGGCACCGCCGCGGGCTACGGCGTCACCGCGGACGGGACCACCTTCCGCGGCGACTACGGCGACGTCGGGGACATCAGCGACTGGCAGGTCGGCCCGGGCTCCGCGCCCGAGGCCGGCATCTACGCGCTCAAGGTCTTCGGTGACGTGGGCGGGTCCACCGGCGTGACGATCAACGCGCTGGAGTGGGCGGCCGACCCGAACGGCGACCTCGACTTCTCCGACCGCCTCGACGTCATCAACCTCTCCCTGGGCGCCTTGGCCGCCCCGGTCGACGACCCGGAGAACCTCTTCGTCGACCGGCTCGCCGACCTCGGCACGCTGTCGGTCATGTCGGCCGGCAACTCCGGCGACGCGACCGACGTCGGCGGCTCGCCGGGCAACACCGGCTCCGCGCTCGCGGTGGCGAACTCCGTCGCCGACGTCATGGTCTTCGACGCCGTCGAGGTCGTCGGCGCGGCCGACGAGTCCCTCGTCGGCCTGCACGCCGCGCAGAACACGGTGAACTACACCGGCACCGCGGACGTCGAGGCCCCGGTCGTCTACCTCGGCGAGGGCGTGGACGGCTGCACGCCGCTCACCGCCTACGCCGACCAGGTCGCCGGCAAGATCGTCTGGCTCTCGTGGGACGACAACGACGCCACCCGCGCCTGCGCGAGCGGCGCCCGCTGGAACAACGCGACCGCGGCCGGCGCTGTCGGCGTGCTCATCGGCACCGAGGCCCCGATCTTCACCGCCGGCATCGGCGGCAACCCGCAGACGCCCGGCGCCCAGCTCACCGCCCGGGTGACCGACCTGCTCCTGCCGGAGATCGAGGCCGGCACGCTCACCGTGCGCCTCGGCCCGTCCTACCAGGACGCCGCCCTCACCCGGGACGACACCGTCGCCGACATGCTCAACCCCGGCTCCTCGCGCGGCGCCCACGGCTCGCTCGGCGTCGTCAAGCCCGACGTCGCGGCCCCCGGCACCCGCATCTCCTCCGCAGCCTCGGGCACCGGCTCCATGCCGACCACCCTCACCGGCACGTCGATGGCCTCCCCGCACGTCGCGGGCATCGCCGCGCTCGTCCGCGCCGAGCACCCGGCCTGGACGCCGCAGCAGGTCAAGGCCGTCATCATGAACACCGCGACCAACCCGGTCTACTCCCGGCCCGGGCCGGAGGGCCCGCTGTACGGCCCGGAGCGGGTCGGCGCCGGCCGCGTCGACGCGCTGTCCGCCGTCACCAGCCAGGTCATCGCCTACGACTCCGCCGCGCCGCGCAACGTCTCGGTCGCCTTCGGCGTCGTCGACGTCGCCGAGGAGACGGTCCGGATCAGCCGCACCGTCACGGTCGAGACCCTCGGCCGCGCCGCGGGCGACTTCACCACCGGGTTCGACGGCGCGAGCTCGATGGGCGGGGCGACGATCACGACGAGCCCGTCGCGCGTGCAGGTCCGCCCGGGCCGTCCCGCGACGGTCACGGTCACCCTCACCGTGGACCCGCAGACCCTCGTGCGGGAGATCGACCCGACGTCCGACCCCGTCTCGGGAGTCGGCGTCCCCCGCGAGTTCGTCTCGGCGCTCGCCGGGCAGCTCGTCCTCACCCCGCGAGCCTCGGGCGAGACGCTCCACGTCCCGGTCCACGCGGCGCCGCGGCTCGTCTCCGACCTCACGGTCGAGCCCGTGGAGTTCGCCTCCGCGGACGCGCTCACCGCGCCGCTCGAGGTCACCGGCCGGCACGTCGACTCCGGCGGCTGGACCTCCAGCACCGCCGTCCTCGAGCTCATGCGGACCAGCCCGCAGCTGCCCGACGTCGACCCCGGCTCCACCTCCCCGACCCAGATCGCGGCCGGTGACATCCGGTACGTCGGCGCCATGTCCACCGGGCCGCGGATCGCCGAGGCCGGGTTCGACCCGGCGCTCGGGTACGTCGGCATCGGCATCGCCATGGCGGGCCAGTGGCCCACGCTCGGCACGTCGACGCTGCCGGTCATCGACACCGACGTCACCGGCGACGGGATCCCCGACCTGCAGACCGCGGTCCAGAAGATCGACCCGGAGACCGACGTCACCATCGCCCACACCTACGACATCCGCACCGGGCAGAGCCTGGCGCGCTCGTCGGTCAACGGCCAGTGGGGCGACGTCGACACCACCGTGTACGACAACAACGTCCTCGTCGCGCCGATCCCGCTCGGGCTGTTCAACCCGGCGGTCGTCCCGACGTTCGCGGTGTGGACCTTCGGGGAGTACTCCCCGACCGGCAACGGCCTGGTCGACATGGTCGAGCCGTTCGCCTACGACCCGTTCGCCCCGGACCTGTGGACCAGCGGCGACATCCCGCTCAACGGCCTGTTCGTCCCGTCGACCAGCGACCTCACGGTCCACCGCGACCCGGCCGCCGGCACCGACGTGGGGCCGCTGCTCGTCCTGCACTCCCACAACGCCTTCGGGCAGCGGGCGCAGGTCGTCGACGTCACGGTCCCCGAGCCCGTCGCCGTCGCGACGACGACGACGCTCACCGTCGACGGCGAGGCCGCGGTCGGGTCCGAGCTCACCCTCACGGCGAGCCTCGACCCGGCGACGGCGAGCGGCACCGTGACCTTCCTGGACGGTGGCACCGAGCTCGCCACGGCCCCGGTCACCGGCGGCGCCGCGAGCGCCGTCGTCACCCTCGGCGCCGGCAGCCACTCGCTCACCGCCGCCTACGCCCCGGACTCCGCGGCCTTCACGGCCTCGGTCTCCGCGGCGGTGGTCGTCGAGGTCGCGCCGTCCTCCTCGACGACGACGCTGCGCCTGTCGCGCAGCCTCGGTGGCTACGGCGACCAGACGACGGCGGCGGTGAGCGTCGTCGGCGCCTCCGCCGCGCCGTCGGGACCGGTGGAGATCCACGCGGGTGGCGTGGTCGTCGCGACCGGCGAGCTCACCACCAGCGGGCTCACCGGCACGGCGACCGTGACGCTGCCCCGTGACCTGGCCGCCGGGTCCCACCGCCTCACCGCGGTGTTCCCCGGTAGCGGGGACGTCACCGGCTCGGCCAGCCGCAGCGCGACCTACGTCGTCCTGCCGGCGCTCGCGCGGGTCGACCTCGACGCCGCCTCGCGCGTCCCGCGGGGAAGCTCGCCGGAGGTCAGCGTCTCGGTGCTGGCCCGGGGCGGGGCGCCCGTCCCGACCGGCTCGGTCACCGTGACGTCCGGCTTCCGCGTCATCGACCGGGTGGCGCTCGACGCGGACGGGACCGTCGAGGTCCAGCTGCCGCCGGTGCGTCTCCTCACCGTCGTCACCGCGGTCTACAGCGGGGACGCCGGCTACCTGCCGGGTCTGGACGTCGCCACCGTCACCGCCCGCTAGACCCCAGGGCCGCACCACCCGGTCGCCACGTCGGCGCCGGGCGGTGCGGCCCTGCCGTGCGCGTGGCGCACCCGGACCCCGCCCGTGGCCCGTACGCTGGGGACCATGAGCGACGCCGGTCACGGTGACTTCGAGTTCGAGCGCAAGTTCTTCGTCCGTGCGCTGCCCGACGCTGCCCTGAGCGAGCCGGACCCGGTGCTCATCGTGCAGAGCTACTTCCTCGCCGCCGACGGGTACGCGCTGCGCATCCGGCTGCAGGGCCCGGCGCCGGCCGGCCCGCTGCCGGGCGACGAGCGCGAGCTGCTCGAGGCCGCGTCCTTCACGTTCTGCGCCCTCACCGCCAAGGGCCCCTACGTCGGCGGCACCCGCTACGAGGCGGAGCGCGAGCTCGACGTCACCGCGGGCCTGGCGATGGTCCGCCTCGGCGGGGACCTCGTGGCCAAGCTGCGGTACGCGCTGTGGCTCGGCACCGACGGCTGGGTGGTCGACTCCTTCCTCGGGCGCAACGCGCCGCTCGTCGTCGCCGAGTGCGAGCGCGGGGGCCCGGTCACCGACCTCGTCATCCCCGACTTCTGCGTGAGCGAGGTCAGCGACGATCCCCGCTTCGCCAACGACTCCCTCGCCACCTCGCCCTACCGCCACTGGAGCGCCACGTACGAGAGCGAGCTCGCCGAGCGCGGGCCCCGCTTCCTCACCGAGTTCGGCCACAACGAGCTGGGCCTGCCGACCTGACCCGAGGCCGTGCGGACCTGACAGGCTTGTCCGGTGTCCACCCTCATGCTCCTGCGCCACGGCGAGAGCGCCGCGAACGCCCTCGGCCTGTTCACCGGGATCCTCGACGTCGGCCTCACCCCCCACGGTGAGCAGAGCTGTCGCGAGGCGGCGGAGCGCGTCCGCTCCACGGGCTGGCGCCCCGACGTCGTCCTCGCCTCCGAGCTCGTCCGCTCGTGGCACACGGCCGAGATCGTCGCAGCGGCCGTCGGCGGGGAGATCGTGCGCGACTGGCGGCTCAACGAGCGCAGCTACGGGGCGCTGACCGGCTACGGCAAGCGGGAGGTCGCCGAGCGGTACGGCCAGGACCTCTTCCTCCACTGGCGCCGCTCCTTCGACGGTCGCCCGGACCCGCTGCCCGAGGAGACCGTCGCGCTGTGGCGCACGCTGCCCCCGTTCGACCGCCTGCCGCCCGAGGCGCTGGCGCCCACCGAGTCCCTCGCCGACGTCGTCGAGCGGGTCCGCCCGCTGTGGACCGGGGCGCTCGGGCAGGCGCTGCGGGCCGGGCGCACGGTCCTCGTCGTCGCGCACGGCAACTCCCTGCGCGCCCTGTGCGCGCTCGTCGACGACCTGTCACCCGAGGAGCTGCGCGACCTCAACCTGCCCAACGCCCGCCCGCTGGTCTACGAGCTGGCCCCGGACCTCACCCCGCTCCACCGCGGCGGGCGCTACCTCGACCCGCACCTGGCGGCCGCCGAGGCCGCGGTCATCGCCGCCCAGGGAGGGACCTGATCGGACGACCGCGCCGTCCGACCTTCGGCCCGTCACGGTCCGTCCTCCGGCCAGCAGGTTCGCCCCTCCGCCCGACGTGCGCGCGCACGGCTGGCGGTTACGCTTCCCCAGGCAGGTCCCGCAAGGACGCGGACCGGATGGAGGGGCATCCATGAGAGCGGTCGTCGTCGGCATGGCCTACACCGTGACAGCGCTCGCGGTCGAGTGCTTCCCCGTGCCCTACCGGCCCGTGCGCGACGTCCCGATCTCGATGTCGGTCGGCGGCTCGGGGTTCACCGCCGCGCGGACGCTGGCGACGCTCGGGAACGAGGTCTACCTCGCCGCCCCGCTGGGGGAGGACGCCGACGCGCTCGCGGTCGACGCCGCGGCCTACCGCTTCGGGATCAACTCCGCGATGTGCCCGCGCTCCCTGCCGCGCTCACCGCGCGCCGTCGTCCTCAAGGACGGAACGGGGCTCCAGCAGATCAGTCGCGACCTGGGGGAGGCGCGCACGGCGAGCGTCGAGCTCGACCTCGGCGCCCTGGCGACGTGCGACCTCCTCGTCGTCGACGGCGTGCTGCCGAGCGCCGCCCTCATCGCCGCGGCGCAGGGGGCGGGCGTGCCGGTCGCCGCCGGGCTGGGGACGACGACCACCGCGCCCGTCCTCGGGCAGCAGTGCTACCTCGGGGCCGACCTCCTCGTCATGGGTCACGACCCACGCGTCGACGAGCTCGAGCTGCTGCGCTCCTGGCGGCGACGGTCGGCCGCCCGGCTCGTCGTCGTCACCCTCGGCAGCCGGGGCGCCATCGGGATGGCGCGCGACTCGCCCGACGTCGTGGAGGTGCGGGCCCGGGACCTGGGGCCGGGCGCCCGGCCGGCCGGGCTGGGCGCGACGTACTTCGCGGCGCTGGCCCACTGCGTCTTCGCCCGGGGCTGCGACCCGCGGGCGGCCATGCACTACGCGGCGACCGCCGCCGCCTGGACGATCGCCCACCCCGGCGAGCCCGACGGGCTGCGGGAGGACGTCCTGGAGGCGGCGGCGGTGCGCCCTGACGGTGCGGTGGGTCAGTCGCCGTAGCCGGCGTCGGCGCACACGGTCTCGAGCTCGCCCTGCGCGGTCTCCGAGGCGGTGACGTCGATCTGGGTGAGGTCGGGGAACGCGGGCTCCTCGCCCTCGGGGACCTCGGCGGTGCGCGACTCGTTGACGGTCGCCACGGCCTCGGTGAACGGGGCGTTGACCTCCTCGAGGAGCGTGACCATCTCCTCGGGGGCGTCGCGGCCGAGCTCGGTGATGCGCTGCTCGAGGGCGTTGATCTCGGTGTAGGTCGCGGCGTCCACGACCTCACCGCCGCTCAGGGCGGCGCGGGCGTTGGTGGCGCGTTCGGCGAGGGGCGTGCCGGTGCCCTCGTAGAAGCCGGCGCAGGTCTCCTGCTCGACGGTCTGCTCGGTGGCGGTCGTCGTCTCGGCGCTCGTGGCGTCGTCGTCGGAGGTGGTGGAGCTGCACCCGGCCAGTCCGATCAGGAGGACGGCGGGAAGGATGAGTCGACGTGTCATGTCTCTGACGGTAAACCCGACGGTCACCCCGGCGCGCGGTGATTTCCGGCCGCCCGCCCGTCCTCCCCGCGGATTATCGAGAGTTCTTGATCATGGCGCTGGCCTGCGGTGTGAGGAGAGTCGCAGCCGCGGCGGTCAGAGGCGGTCCTCGCGCAGCCGCCTCGCGACGAGGACGACGAGCCCGGCCACGGCGCCGAGCGCCGCGACGCCGACGGCGACCTTGAGCCACGTCGGCAACCCGGCCAGGCCGGTCTCCTCGGCCTCGGCGGTCGGGGCCGCGGCCGGCTCGGCCGTCGTCGGCTCGGGCGTGGCGGCCGGCTCGGCGGTGGGCGCCGCGCTCGCAGTGGGCTGGGCCGCCGGCGCGTCGAGCGTGAAGGCGATGGTGCCCTCGATCGGGTGGCCGTCGCTGGAGGCCACCCGCCAGCGCACCTCGAGGTCACCCGAGGGCAGCGGCTCGCTGAGCGGCAGCAGGACCTCGGCGCCCTCGACCGTCCCCTCTCCCTGCGCGACCGTCGCCCCGGAGGCGTCGACGACCGTGATCGCCGAACCGACCGCGAGCGGCGGGTTGTTGAAGGTGAGCACCACCGCGTCCGGTGCCTCGCTCAGCACCTCACCGGCGGCGGGACGCGAGTCGATGAGCATGTCGTGGGCCTGCGCGGCGGGCGCGACGAGGACCGCGAGGGTGAGCAGGAGCAGCCCGGCGACGACGGCGCGGGCACGACGGAAGGCGGCGGCGAAGGTCATGCCCGCCATCGTAGGCACGCGTGGTCGCGCGGTGGACGCGCCGTCCGGGACCTGCCGGCCGCTCAGCCGCCGTCGACGCGGCGGGCGACCTGGTAGCCGCCGGTGTCGAGGACGATCTCGTAGTCGGTCCCCGGGTGCTTGAGCTCGGCGTGGGCGGCGGCGTCCGGGGGAGGGGACCCGCCCCACGTCGAGCCCTCCTGGTCGATGACGTAGTAGTCCGGGGCCGGGTTGTCCGGCGTGCCCGACCACAGCGCCGTCGTCGTCGGCACGAGACGGGCGAGCAGGCCGATGTCGCTGGCCACGGTGGCGCCGTCGGGCACGGTGTCGAGCACCGCGCGGGCCGCCTCCGCGCGCGGGGACGGGCGCCAGGTCTCCCCGTCGAGGAGGTCGGCGACCGGCAGGCCCGGCGCGGTGAGCAGGACGCCGAGGCCGGCCGCACCGAGCGCGAGGGCGGTGCGCCGGCGCTGGACCACGGCCGGCGGCGGGTCGGCGGCATCGTCGACGGGCCGGGGGCCGAGCGCGTCGAGCATCGCGGCGACGGCGAGCGGCATGAGGACGGCGTCGTAGTGCCAGCCCCACGTCCAGTAGAAGGGCACGTCACCGAGGAAGCGCCAGGCGAGGGTGGGGAGCGCCGCGAGCAGGATCGGGGAGCGCACCCCGAGGACGCCCGCCGCGGCGACGAGCAGCAGCACCGTGACGACCTTCTCGCCCGGGCCGAGGACGGCGGCGAGCGTCCCGAGTGGGTCGCCGAGCACGTCCCCGACCGTGAGTCTGTCGGCGTAGTCGTACTGCCCGCGCGGGTTGAGGGCGGGCAGGATGACCGCCGTCGCGAGGGCGAACCAGGCGGCCCCCCACAGCGCGAGGCCCGGGCCCGCGCGCCGGGCCCCCCGCCACCACATGACCAGCCCGAGGACGGCGACGAGCAGCCCGAGGTCCTCCTTGACGAACACCACCGGCGCGAGCCACAACGCCGCCGCGCGCCAGCGCCGTTCGAGGAGTGCGCACAGCCCGAACGCGAGCAGCGGCAGGGCGAAGGCGACCTCGTGGAACTGGGTGCGCACCGCCCCCTGGATGCCGTAGGACAGCACGTACAGCGCCCCGAGGACGGTGCCGGGGACCGGTCCGAGCCGCCGCACCGCGAGCGCGGTGAGCGGCCAGGCGGAGACCGCGACGAGCAGCGCCTGGACGACGAGCAGGGTGAGGCCGGAGGGGAACAGCGCGTAGACGGGCCCGAGGAGGACGAGGATCGGGTGGAAGTGGTCGCCGAGCAGGTTGAAGCCGTCCCCCTTGATCGGCACGATCGGCGCGCTGAACGAGCCGTACGCCTTGGCGAGCTGGGTGAAGATCGCCAGGTCCCACGAGGGCACCTCGAGGCTGCGCCACTGGAGCACGCCGACGACGACGTAGAGGACGCCGGCCACCCCTGCCACTGCCCACGGCTGCCACAGCCGTCCGCCCGTCCGTCCGACGACGCCCCCCGCAGGGCTCACAGCGCCCCGTGGCGCTGGAGGTGGCGCAGTGCGGCCCAGCCGAGCGGCACCCGCAGCCAGAAGGTGAGGACGCGGAAGACGAGCGCCGCCGAGAACGCGACACCTGCGGGGATCCCGGCGACGGTGAGACCACCGGTGAGCGCGGCCTCCACCGGCCCGATGCCACCCGGCGAGGGCACCGCCGCACCGACGGTGTTCGACGTGAGGTAGGTGATCGACAGCGTCGTCACCGGCAGTGAGTAGCCGAACGCCGCGAGAGCGGCACCGAACGAGGCGACGTAGCCGAGGGTCATGATGACGTTGCCGCCCAGGCCCATGAGCAGCCGGCTCGGGCTGCCGACCACCCACAGCACCCGCGGCCACACCTGGGTGAGCGTCGGGCCGAGCTTGTGCCACAGCCAGCTGCGCGCCGGCGGCACGGCGAGCACGACGACGACGATGAGCACGGCGACGATGCCCACCCCGGTCACCGCGCCGGAGGGCACCGACAGCGTGCCGGCCGAGCCGGTGACGAGCGCGATGACGGCGAGCAGCGCGACCGTCGTGACGAACTGGGAGACCTGGACGAGGGCGACGGTCGCCACCGCGAGCGGGGTCGCGATCCGCTGCTTGACGAGGTAGCGGAGGTTGAGCGCCGCGGGGCCCACGCCTGCCGGGGCGACGAGCGAGACGACGCCCGCCGCCACCTGGACGAGGGTGGTGCGCCACAGTCCGACCCGTTCCGGGGAGAAGGCGACGAGCCCCATCGCGCTGCCGACGTAGGTGAGCAGGCCGAGCCCGAAGCACAGACCGAGCCACCACGGGTTGGCGTTGCGGGTGGCGTCGAGCACCTGCTCGAAGTTCAGCGTGCCGAGGAGCAGCCAGATCGCGACGACGGCGATCGTCACCATGACGACGGTGCGGACGCTGAAGCGGGCGAGGTTGATCGGCTCGACGTCGGCGTCCGGGTGCTGGTCGACGAGCTGGGCGCGCAGGGAGTTGAGCAGCTCGCGCGGCTTCCCGGCCGCCGCCCGGGTGTGCGGGGCGAGGATGACCGGCTGGAGCAGCGGGGCGATGGAGGCGAGCTGGTCGCTGCCCAGGCACCGGCTCGCGCTCGCCAGGGCCCGCTCCTCCCCGACCTTCGTCGCGGTGATCGCGAGCATCTGGGCGAGGTCGAGGCGCCGGGACAGCTCGGTGGAGGCGATCTCCCCGTTCTCCCAGTCCAGGAGGTACACGTCGCCCTCGCTGCCGACGAGGACGGCGTTGGCCGTGAGGTCGAGGTGGGCCAGGCCGGCGGCGTGGGCGGTGCGCAGCTGGTCCCACACCTCGTCGAGCAGCTCGTCGCTCACCTCCTCCTCGGTGAGGTCGGACAGGCGCCGGGCGCCGGCGATGTGCGCCGTCACCATGATCATCGAGTCGCGGGCCTCGGCCATCCCGACGAGCGGTGGGGTGTTCACCCCGGCCCGCTCGACGGCGTAGGCGAGGAGGGCGGCGCGGTCGGCGGCGTCGCGCAGGGAGCCGGAGCGCCGCCGCCGCAGGCCGCGCACGCGCATCCGCGACCACAGCGAGGAGAGGTAGCCGACGACCTGCCGGTCGCCGTCGAGCATGGTGACGTACCAGCGGCGGCCGGCGGTGTCCCACACGGAGTACACCCGGTGGGCGCTCACCGGGTCGAGGTTGACCCCGCCCGGGCTGGCGGCGGCGTGGACGACGGCCTGGGGGTCGGTGAGCACGTCGGGCACGATCGTGTCGGACGCGCGCGTCGTCACCGGCCAGCCGGCGTCGGGGTCCTCGCCGAGGATCTCGTTCTCCGCCAGGTGCTCGGTGTAGCCGATGGGGGAGGAGGTCGTCACGGTCCATGCCCGCACGTCGCCGCCCTCGGGCGGGTCGAGGCGCACGACGCGGACGGCGTCGAGCCCGGCCCGCCGCAGCCCCTGGACGAGGTCGATGCCCTCGGCGCGCTCGTTGAAGACCCCGACGAGCAGGCGCCCGGCGAGCCCGACGAGCCGGCCGAGGAGCACGGTGACGACGGCGCCGGGCAGGGTGAGTGCTCCGCGGATGACGGTGAGGGCGAGCACGACCCACAGGAGGTTCCACGACCAGCGCACGGAGGGCCGCCGGTCGCGCGGGCCCATCGCGGTGAGGAGTGCGGCGAGCGCGGCGACGAGCGGGTTCATCGCGATGACGCTGTCGCCCTCGCTCGTGATCGTCAGGCCGACCGACAGGGCGCTGGGCCCGTAGGAGTCGAGCAGCCACACCGCGGCGGTCGTGAGGGACCAGGCGACGACGGCCGCGGCGAGCGCCTCGAGGACCGAGCGCCAGCGGCGCCGCACGAGCTGCATGGCGACGACGAACAGCGGCAGGAAGAAGGTGACGACACCCTCGAGCACCGTGACGGGCAGGAGCAGGATCTGGCGCAGGACGAGCGCGGCGGCGGACTGGACGTCCTCGGTCACCCCGATCGCCGTCGCGTGCGCGTAGACGGCGAGGAGGAGCACGACGCCGATCCCGAGCGCCGACATGACGAGCTCGAGGAGGTCGCGCGGGCGGCGCACGCGCACGGCCGGGAGGTCGACGAGGAGCACCTTGCGCCGGGGCGCCTCCGGGGCGCCGGGCGCGGGCGTGCGGGTGTCGCCCGGCCGCTCCGTCATGCGCCCGATTCTAGGACGTGCGGCCTGCGCAGACGCGGGAGCCGGGTGGGCGTGGCCCTTTCCGGGCGGTTCAGGTGAGTCCGAGGGTCCGCAGCACGGACTCCGGCAGCAGCGAGTAGCCGACGAAGGCGACGACGTCGATGAGCGTGTGGGCGAGGACGAGCGGCATGGTGCGCCGTCGTCTGCGGTAGTACTCGGCGAACACGACGCCCATGGCGACGTTGGCCAGGCCCGGTCCGATGCCCTGGTAGAGGTGGTAGGAACCGCGCAGCAGCGAGCTCGCGGCGACGACCGACGCGGGGCGCCAGCCGAGCTGCTCGAGCCGCTCGATGAGGTAGCCGGCTGCGATGACCTCCTCGAGGAGCGCGTTCTTCAGCGCGGCGAGGATGAGCACCGGGACGGTCCACCAGTACTGGTCGAGCGTGGCGGCCTGCACCTCGACGGTGATGCCGAGCGCGCGGCCCAGCGCGTACACCCCGAGCCCGGGCACCCCGATGAGCGCCGCGAGGCCGACGCCGACGGCGAGGTCGCGCCAGGGGCGGGAGAACGTGAGACCGATGCGGCTGGTGGCGCGCCGTCCGGGCTCGCTGAGGAGGAAGAGCGCGAGGGCGACCGGCACGAGCGCGAACCCGATGTTGAGCAGCTGGTAGGTGAGGTCGAGGTAGGGGCGCGGGGAGCGCGAGGGGTTGAGCGCGGTGGTCTGCTGCCGCAGCGGCGCCTCGGCGGTGAGGCGGGCGATGATGTTGACGACGGCGTACACCCCGGACTGCCCGAGGGACAGGCCGAGGACGATCCACACCTCGGTCCGCAGCCGGCGGGCCGGGGCGTCGGTGCGCGGCGGCATGAAGCGGTTATAGCAGGAGGCGGGCGGGGCGGCTCGCCGGGCATCTCCGGTGGCGCCCGGATGGCAAGACGCACGTCTCGCCAGCCGGACGCACTTGCCAGGACCCGGATTCGCGATCCTACGATGTGGCCACCATCCAGAGCAGCCGAGAGACCTGGCTCGTCGACGCTGCAGCAACCCGATCCGTCGGGTGCTCCCGCCAGGACCGATGGAAGGACGTCTCTCGTGATCAGCCTGACCGACCTGCGCAAGGTCTACCGCAGCCGCGGTGGCCGCGAGGTCGTCGCGCTCGACGGCATCGACCTCCACGTCCCGCGCGGCGCGATCCACGGGATCGTCGGGGAGTCCGGGGCCGGCAAGTCGACCCTCGTCCGCTGCCTCACCGCCCTCGAGCGCCCGACCTCCGGGACCGTGAGCATCGACGGCGTCCCGCTCGCCGGCCTCGGTGAGCGGGAGCTGCGCCGCCAGCGGCGCCGCATCGGGATGGTCTTCCAGCACGTCAACCTGCTCGAGGCGCGCACGGCGGCGGCCAACGTCGCCTACCCGCTGCGGGTCGCCCGCGTGCCGCGCGAGCGTCGCGACGAGCGGGTGCGCGAGCTGCTCGAGCTCGTCGGGCTCGGCGACCGGGCCGACGCCTACCCGGCCCAGCTCTCCGGCGGCCAGAAGCAGCGCGTCGGCATCGCCCGCGCGCTGGCGGCCGAGCCCGCAGTCCTCCTGTGCGACGAGCCGACGTCGGCGCTCGACTCCGACACCACCCGCCAGATCCTCGGGCTCATCCGCGACGTCCGCGACCGGCTCGGGATCACCGTCCTCATCATCACCCACGAGATGGCCGTCGTCCGCGAGGTGTGCGACTCGGTCAGCCTCCTCGACCACGGCCGCGTCGCCGAGCACGGGCCGATCGACGTCGTCGCCGGTGACCACGGCACCCGCCTGGCCCGCGCACTCGTCCCGCTGCCTCCCGAGCCGCGCGAGGAGGGCCGCGCCACCCTCGAGCTGTCCTTCGGCGGTGAGGTGAGCACCGCCCGGGTGCTCGCCGCCGTCGCCGCGCTCGGCGAGGAGGCCGACGTCTCCGCCGGCACCATCGAGACCCTTGCCGGCACCCGGGTGGGCCGGCTGCGACTGTCCGTCCCGGTGTCCGCCGCCCTCGTCGCGCAGCGAGAGCTGCGCGCGGCCGGGGTCCACGTCGAGGAGGTGGCGCCGTGAGCTGGCTGCAGGACGCCCTCGCCAACCGGGTCATCACCGAGCAGCTGCCCGAGGCGACCCTCCAGACCCTCTACATGACGGGGCTGTCGACCGTCATCACCATCCTCCTCGGCCTGCCGCTCGGCCTCGCGCTCGTCGTCACCGCGCCCGGGGGCCTGCGCCCCGCGCCGGCGCTGAACACGGTGCTGTCCGTCGTCGTCAACGTCGGGCGCTCGATCCCGTTCATCATCCTCATGGTCGCGATCCTGCCGCTCACCCGGCTCCTCACCGGGACCACCTACGGGTGGCGGTCCGCCGTCGTCCCCCTCGCCGTCGCCGCCATCCCCTTCTTCGCCCGGCTCGTGGAGAACGCGGTGCGCGAGGTGGCCCCGGGGAAGGTCGAGGCGGCCCAGATGGTCGGTGCCTCCCGGCTCGGGATCGTCGGCGGCGTCCTCGTCCGCGAGGCACTGCCCGCGCTCGTCGGCGGCGTCACCGTCACCGTCATCACGCTCATCTCCTACTCCGCGATGGCCGGCGCGCTCGGGGCCGAGGGCCTCGGTGCGCTCGCCGTCAACCACGGCTACCAACGCTTCCAGACCGACGTCATGGTCGTGACCGTCGTCGTGATCATCGTGCTCGTCCAGCTGATCCAGATGCTCGGGGACCGGGTCGTGCGACTCGTCGACCACCGCTGAGCCCCACCGAGAGGACCCAACCCATGCGCACCACCCGACCCGTGCTGCTCGCCGCGCTCGCCGCCGTCACCACCCTCGCGCTCGCCGCCTGCGGCGACACCGCCGAGGAGGAGCCGGCCGCCGCCACCGGTGAGTCCGGCGGCATCGCGACGATCGTCATCGGTGCCAGCCCGACCCCCCACGCCGAGATCCTCGAGTTCGTCCAGGAGAACCTCGCCGAGGACGCCGGCTTCACCCTCGACATCATCGAGTACACCGACTACGTCCAGCCCAACGTCCAGCTCGCCGAGGGTGAGCTCGACGCGAACTTCTTCCAGCACCTGCCGTACTTCGAGGCCGAGGTCGCCGAGAAGGGGTACGACTTCGCCCACTTCGACGGCGTCCACATCGAGCCCTACGGCATCTACTCCGAGACGGTGACCTCGCTGGACGAGCTGCCCGACGGCGCCCAGGTCGGCGTCCCGAACGACCCGTCGAACCAGGCGCGCGCGCTCGAGCTGCTCGAGTCCGAGGGCCTGTTCACCCTCGCGGACGTCGAGGACCCGACGATCTTCGACGTCGCCGACAACCCGAAGGACATCGAGCTCGTCGAGCTCGAGGCCGCCCAGCTCGTGCGCAGCCTGCAGGACCTGGACGCCGCCGTCGTCAACGGCAACTACGCCCTCGAGGCCGACCTCAACCCCGCCGAGGACGCCATCGTCCTGGAGTCCGGCGAGGGCAACCCGTTCGCCAACCTCGTGGCCGTGCGCAGCGAGGACGTCGAGGACCCGGCGCTCGTCGCCCTCGACGAGGCGCTGCGCTCGGACGAGGTGCGCGCCTTCATCGAGGAGCGCTGGCCCGCCGGCGAGGTCGTCCCCGCCTTCTGACCGGCCTGGCTCCGGCCCGCCCGTCCACGCAATTACCGGGGGAGTTCACCGGGGGGCGGCTGTACTCTCGACGGTCTTGGTCGGACGGGAGGGGCAGGCCGTGACGCACGCCGGGTTGCCGGACTTCGTCGCTTCGCGGCGCGAGGTGCTGCGGCACAACCCGCTCAACACCGTGACCGCCGCCGTCGAGCGGGTCGGTGACGCGCGCGGGCGCACGCTGGTCCGTAAGGAGCTGCGCGCGCCGGCCGGCCCTCCGGACCATCCCTGGGCGGCGTCCGAGGATCCCAGGCACTGGAACTACTGGCGGCGGGAGGCGGACGTCTACCGCGACCCCGACCTGCGCCGCAGCCTGCTCGACACCGGGCTGGACCTGCCCGGCGCGACGGTCACCGAGCACGACGGCGGAGCGGTGCTGTGGCTGGAGGACGTCACGGGCCGGCCGGGGACCGCCTTCACCCTCGACGACCACGTCGCCGTGGCCACGGGGCTGGGCCGCTGGCAGGCGCAGGGGCCGCTCCGGGCGCGATGGGCCTCGGCCGGGTTCCTCCGCGAGTACTCGGCCAGCAAGCAGGTGCCGTGGCACCTCCTCGACGACGACGCCGCCTGGGACCGGCCGCTGGTGCGCGACACCTGGCCGGCGGGCCTGCGCGACGGCTGGTGCCGCCTGCTCGCCCACCGCGCTGAACTGCTCACCCTCATGGAGCGGTTGCCCCGCACCCGCTGCCACCTCGACGTCTGGGTCAGCAACGAGATCCGCCGCCCGACCGGCGAGGTGGTCCTGCTGGACTGGGCGTTCGCCGGTGACGGCGCCGTCGGTGAGGACGTGGGAAACCATGTTCCCGACGCCGTCTTCGACCTCTTCTGGCCGGCCGAGCGGATCGGCGAGCTCGACGTCGCGTGTTTCGCTGCCTACCTCACGGGCTTGCGCGAGGGCGGCTGGCGTGGAGACCGGCGTGAGTTGCGGCTCGGCGTGGTCGCCTCCTGCGTGAAGTACGCCTGGCTGCTGCCGCTCATGCTCGAGCAGGCCGGACGGGACGCGCACCACGCCTACCACCAGCCGGCCGACAGCGGTCGCCTCTTCCACCAGCGCGGGCTGGCGCTCGCCCACCTCGTCGCGTGGTGCGACGAGGCCCTGGCGCTCGGCGGACGCGCGCCTTAGCCGCGGGTGCCGTACCCCCTCCGCCGCCGAGAGCCGGATCGTGCACCGGGCGGGATCCAGCTCTCGGCGATGTCTGCGGGAGCGCGGCGTCAGCCCGCGCGGCGCAGGCGCAGGGAGTTGGCGACGACGATGACGGAGCTCGCGGCCATCGCCGCCCCCGCGATCATCGGGTTGAGCAGCCCGAACGCGGCGAGCGGGATCGCCGCGACGTTGTAGGCGAAGGCCCAGAACAGGTTCTGCTTGATCACCCGCAGCGTGGCGCGGGAGACGGAGATCGACGTCGGCGCCGCGCGCAGGTCCCCGGTCACCAGCGTGATGTCGCTGGCCTCGATCGCGACGTCGGTGCCGGTGCCCATCGCCAGGCCCAGGCCCTGCTGCCCGGCCTGGGCAAGCGCCGCGGCGTCGTTGACGCCGTCCCCGACCATCGCCACGACCCGGCCCTCGCCCTGGAGGCGGGCGACGACGTCGAGCTTGTCCTCCGGCAGCACCTCGGCGATGACGTCCGCGGCCGGGATCCCGACCTCCGCCGCGACGGCCTCGGCCGCGGCGCGGTTGTCGCCGGTGAGGAGGATCGGGCGCACGCCGAGCTCGCGCAGCCGCGCGACGGCCTGCGCCGACGTGGCCTTGACCGTGTCGCGCACGGCGAGGACGCCGCGGGCGGTCCCGTCCCACGCGACGACGACGGCGGTCGCGCCGGAGCGCTCGGCCTCGTGGTGGTCCGTGGCGACGTCGTCGGGCACGGTGACGCCCTGCTCGGCGAGCCAGGCGGGCCGCCCGACGAGGACCTCGCGGCCCTCGACCCGACCGCTGACGCCGCGCCCGGCGTGGCCGGCGAAGTCGGTGACGGCGGGCAGGTCGCCGAGCTCGGCGGCGGCCCCGGCGGCGACGGCCTGGGCGATCGGGTGCTCGCTCGCGGCCTCGACCGCCCCGGCGAGCCGGAGCAGCTCGGCGCGGTCGGCGGCCGGACGCACGTCGGCGAGCCGCATGCGGCCCTCGGTGACCGTGCCGGTCTTGTCGAGCACCATCGTGTCGATCCGGCGCGTGGACTCGAGGATCTCCGGGCCCTTGATGAGGATGCCGAGCTGGGAGGCGCGGCCCGAGCCGACGAGCAGCGCCGTCGGCGTGGCCAGCCCCAGCGCGCACGGGCAGGCGATGATGAGGACGGCGACGGCCGCCGTGAACGAGGCCTGCGCGTTGGCGCCGGACATCAGCCACACGACGAGCGTGCCGAGCGCGACGACGATGACGACCGGCACGAAGACGGCCGAGATGCGGTCGGCGAGGCGCTGGACCGGGGCCTTGCCGGTCTGCGCCTGGGTGACGAGGCGTCCGATCTGCGCGAGCGTCGTCTCCTCACCGACCCGGGTGGCGCGCACGAGCAGGCGGCCCGAGGCGTTGACGGTGGCGCCGGTGACGGCGTCCCCCTCTGCGACGTCCACCGGCACGGGCTCGCCGGTGAGCATCGAGGTGTCGACGGCGGAGGAGCCCTCGACGACGACGCCGTCGGTCGCCACCTTCTCACCGGGCCGCACGAGGAACAGGTCCCCGACCCGCAGCCGCTCGACCGGCACCCGCTCCTCGGTGCGGCGTCCGGCGTCGTCGACGCGCACGACGGCGACGTCCTTCGCGCCCATCGACAGCAGCGAGCGCAGCGCGTCGCCGGCCCGCCGTCGGGAGCGGGACTCCGCGTAGCGCCCGAGGAGGAGGAAGGTCGTGACGACCGCCGCGACCTCGAAGTAGAGCTCGGGCATGCCGACCTCGCCGGCCGCTCCCTGCGCGGGGAACAGGCTCGGGGTCATCCGCATGCCGATCTCCCCGGCGCCGCCGAGGAGCAGGGCCCACAGGGACCACAGCGTCGCCGCGGTGACACCGAGGGAGACGAGCGTGTCCATCGTCGAGGCCCCGTGCCGCGCGGCCTTGACGGCCGAGCGGTGGAACGGCCAGGCGCCCCAGGTGACGACGGGCAGCGCGAGAGCCGTGACGACCCACTGCCAGCCGGGGAACTGGAGCGCGGGGAGCATCGACAGCGCGACGACCGGGACGGTGAGCGCCCCGGCGACCCGCAGCCGACGGCGCAGGTCGGCCTGCCGCTGCTCGGCGGGGGAGGAGGTGTCCTCACCCGCGCCGTGCTCGTGGCCGGCCAGGGCGTGCTCGTCCGCGTCGTCGTCGTGCTCGTCGTCGGCGGTGTGCCGACGGGTGACCGACCCCGCGTACCCGGCGCGCTCGACGGCGGCGAGGAGGTCGGCGTCGGCGACCGGCTCCTCGAGGGTGACGTGGGCGGACTCGGTCGCGAGGTTGACCGTGGCGCTCACCCCGGGCAGGGCGTTGAGCTTCTTCTCCACCCGGTTGACGCAGGAGGCGCAGGTCATCCCCTCGACGGCGAGGTCGACCTCGCCGAACGGACTGGTCTGGGTCGGGGATGACATGCGGGCCTCCTCGGGCGGGGTGGTGCTCAGTTGTCGACGTGGATGGCGGTGACCGTGTAGCCCGCCTCGTCGACGGCGGCGCGCAGCGCGTCCTGGTCCAGGACGGCGTCGGACACGACGGTGACCTCCGAGGTCCCGCCGTTGCGCAGCAGGACGCTGACCGTGGAGACGTCCTTGACGTCCTCCAGCTCCTTGGTCACCGCGGACACGCAGTGGGAGCAGGTCATGCCCTCGACGTCCAGCACGGTCGTGCGGTCGATGGGCGAGGGGTCGGTGCTCATGGGGTTCTCCTTCAGGGGTGGTGCCGCCCGCGGGTGCGGACGGTCAGGAGCGCACGAGCCGGGCGATCGCCTCGCTCGCCTCGCGGACCTTCTCGGCGCCCTCCTCGTGGGAGGAGCGGGCGGCGTCGACGACGCAGTGGCCGAGGTGCTCCTCGACCAGCCCGATGCCCACGGCCTGCAGGGCCTTGGTCACCGCGGAGATCTGGGTGAGGACGTCGATGCAGTAGACGTCCTCGTCGACCATGCGGGCGATGCCGCGGACCTGGCCCTCGATCCGTCGCAGACGGCGGGCGTAGTCCTCCTTGGTGCCGCTGTACCCGGCCATGCGGGCTCCTTTCGCTCCAGCCCAGGATATACCCCTAGGGGGTATCCCTGCGAGCGAGCCGCGTCACGGGAGCAGCGAGGTGCCGTACTTGAGGATGATCGCGACGACGACCAGCCCCAGCCACCCGAGGACGACGACGCCGTCCCAGCCCGCGCGGATGAGCTCCACCGCCCGCTCGTGGGCGCGGGGGCGCAGGTAGAGGTTGTTCTCGCGCAGGTTGTAGTGGAGCAGCGTGGCGAAGACGAGCGTCGTCGAGAGCGTGACGAGCAGGCACCACGGGCACAGCGCCCCGATGTTGAACATCGACTGGTAGAAGAGCCAGTACGCGAAGACGAGGCCGAGGGTGTAGACCACCTGCGCGGCGCACATGAACCAGCGCGGGAAGCGCACCCCGCCGAGGCCGGCGACGGCGATCGTGATGACGACCGGCTCGGCGACGAGCCCGAGGAAGGCGTTGGGGAAGCCGAAGAGGCTCGCCTGCCACGCCGAGCCCACCGCCCCGCAGCTCAGCGTCGCGCTGATGTTGCACGACAGCGCGGCGTTCGGGTTCGCCGCCAGCTCGACGGCGTCGATCGCCAGCACGAAGGAGGCGAGGAGACTGATGCAGGCCGACAGGAGCATCGTGCCGAAGATCCAGCCGTCGGTGTGGCGGAGCTGCCGTAGGCCCGTGCGCGCGGTGGTGGTGGTCACCCGGTAATCGTCCGGGCGATCCGGACGTTTCGCCGCGGACCAAGGTCCCCCACGACACCCCCTCCCCTCCCTCAGCCCTCAGCCCTCGCCGAGAGCGGAGTTCCGCGCGAGAGCCGAGTTCCGCACGACACCCCTCCCTCGCCGAGAGCGGAGTTCCGCACGAGAGCGGAGTTCCGCACGACACCCCTCCCCGCCGAGAGCGGAGTTCCGCACGAGAGCCGAGTTCCGCACGACAGTGGAGTTCCTTGCCACGCTCGCGCGGACTGTGCGCAAGTCGGCTGTCGCGCAAAAGTCGGCTGTCGCGCAAAAGTCGGCTGTCGGCGAGGGGGAGGAGCGGGCTGGGGGGGCTGGGGGAGCTGGGGGTAGAGGGGGCGGGTGCTCAGTCGTCGAGGTGGGTGACGAGGGAGGCGGCGAGGCCGGTGTAGGTGGCGGGGGTGAGGGCGAGGAGCCGCTCCTCGACGTCCTTCGGCAGCCCGAGGCCGGCGATGAGCGCGCGCATGCCCTCGGCGTCCACGCGCCGGCCGCGGGTGAGCTCCTTGAGCCGCTCGTACGGGTCGGCCATGCCCTCGGCGCCCGCGACGGACGCCGCGCGCATCGCGGACTGCACCGCCTCGCCGAGCACCTCCCACGAGTCGTCGAGGTCACGCTGCATCGCGTCGGCGTCGACGTCGAGGCCGGCCAGGCCGCGGCGGACGTTGTCGAGGGCGAGCAGCGAGTGCCCGATCGCGACGCCGATGTTGCGCTGCGTCGTGGAGTCGGTGAGGTCGCGCTGGAGGCGGGAGGTGACGAGGGTGGCGCCGAGCGTGTCGAGCAGCGCGGAGGAGATCTCGAGGTTCGCCTCGGCGTTCTCGAACCGGATCGGGTTGACCTTGTGCGGCATCGTCGAGGAGCCGGTCGAGCCCTGCGCGGACAGCCGCTGGCGGAAGTAGCCGAGGGAGATGTAGGTCCAGACGTCGGTGCACAGGTTGTGCAGCACGCGGTTGAACCGGGAGATGTCGGCGTAGAGCTCGGCCTGCCAGTCGTGCGGCTCGATCTGGGTGGTGAGCGGGTTCCAGGTGAGCCCGAGGCCCTCGACGAAGGAGCGCGACACGGCCTGCCAGTCGGTGCCCGGCACGGACACGGCGTGGGCGCCGTACGTCCCGGTCGCGCCGTTCATCTTGCCCATGAACTCGGCGGTCGACACGCGCCGCAGCTGGCGGCGCAGGCGCGCGGCGAGCACGGCCAGCTCCTTGCCGAGCGTCGTCGGCGTGGCGGTCTGGCCGTGGGTGCGCGAGAGCATCGGCACCTCGGCCGTCTGCCGCGCGAGGTCGGCGAGGTCCCCGGCGAGGGCGAGAGCGGCGGGCAGCCACACCTGGCGGACGGCGTCGCGGACGGTCAGCGCGTAGGAGAGGTTGTTGACGTCCTCGCTCGTGCAGAAGATGTGGACGATCTCCCCGACGGCGGGCAGCGGGCTGTCGGGCCCGACGGCGCCCGCGGCGGCGGCCAGGCGCCGCTTGAGGAAGTACTCCACGGCCTTGACGTCGTGCCGGGTCTCGCGCTCGATCTCGGCGAGCTCGGCGATCTCCGCCGCGCCGAAGGAGTCGACGACGCCGCGCAGGTAGGCGACGTCGGCGTCGCTCAGCGTCGGGGCGCCGGGCAGGGCGCCGGTCGTCGTGAGGTGGATGAGCCAGGAGACCTCGACGTCGAGCCGGGCGCGGTTGAGCGCGGCCTCGGAGAGGTGGTCGACGAGGGGGGCGACGACGGAGCGGTAGCGGCCGTCGAGCGGTCCGAGCGCGATGGGCGGCTCGAGCTCGGCGAGGGAGACGCGGCGGCGTCCGGGAGCCGCGCCGGCGGCCCCGGCCGTGCTCGCGGAGGACAGGCTGCTCAGGTTCTCGCTCATGGTCCCCCAGTGTCCCAGAGCCGCCGGGCGCGCGGTGCGCCGTCTCGCCGTGCGCCCGGTGCTCAGCCGGCGAGCGCCAGCTCCTCGCGCAGGTGGGCGACGACGCCCTCGCACGCCGGCAGGACCTCCTCGTAGGTCGTGACGAAGTCGGCGTCCTCCCCGAAGTACGGGTCGTCGACCTCGAGGGCGCCGGCCGCGACGGCGGCGGGGTCGAAGCTGCGCAGCAGCCGCACCTTCGCGCGGTCCTCCTCCGTGGGGGCGAGGCGACGCAGGATCTCCTCGTGGCCGCGGTCGAGTGCCAGGACGAGGTCGACCTCGCTGAAGCTGTCGCGGACGAACTGCTGGGCGCGGTGGGCGTCGCCGTCGAGGCCGAAGCGGCGCAGGGTGCTCAGCGCGCGCGGGTCCGCCGGCCCGCCGACGTGCCAGTCGCCGGTGCCGGCCGAGACGACGCGCACCCGGTCGGCCAGCCCTTCCCGCTCGAGGAGGTCGCGCAGGACGACCTCACCGATCGGGGAACGGCAGATGTTCCCGGTGCACACGAAGGAGACGACGAAGGGCGACATGACGGCATTCTCGCCCGCCCTGCAGGCGAAAGCCACCAGCCCTGCGCAACAGGCGCCCGCCGCGTCCCTCCCGTCCCCAGGGCACCCGGCGACCCGGCCCGCGCGACGGCGCGGGCACCTAGCGTCACCGCCACCGAGCCGAGGAGGGCGTGATGAGTGGGTCGAGGTGTACCCCGGTCGTCGTGGACGGGTGGGGAGGTGCCGGGGACGGGTGCGTCGCCGTCGGGACGGCCGGGCAGGTGCTCGGTGAGATCGAGGACGCCGTGCGCGCCGCCTTCCCCGAGGACTGGCAGTCGACCGCGGCCGACGAGTTCCGCGCCCGGCTCACCGACCTGCTCGGCCTCGCCGACGGCCTGCGCGGGCTGCTCGAGACGGCCCAGGAGCGGGCGGCCGCGCTGTCCGCCGCCGTGGCCGTCGCGTGGGGCGAGCAGTGACGGCACGGATCCACGCCCACGACGCCGACGGCGCGGCGGTCGCGCGCGACGGGCGCCTGCGCACCACGGTCCACGTGCGCGGCGGGGTCGGGGCGACCCGGGTGGACCTCGAGGAGCTGCAGGCGATCGACGTCGTGCTCGAGGGCGTCGTCCGGGAAGCCGGCTATCTCGAGTCGGCGCTGGACGCGGCGAGGCGCGCCCTCGCACTGGACGCCGGGTGGGCGCCGGCCGAGGCGGCGAGCGCGGAGTCGGCGGTGGACGAGGCCGTCCACGGCGCCCGCGGGGTGCGCCGGCTGGGGGAGGAGGCCTTCGCGCTCCTCATGTCCGTGCGGTACGCCCGCATCCTCTACGAGGAGGCCGAGCTGGCCGCCCGCACCCAGCTCGCGGCGCCGTCCTGGTGGGGCTTCCTGCGCGTCCTCCTCTCCCCGCAGGCCGCCGTCGGGGCGGTCGCCGACCGGCTCACCCTCGTGGGCCGCCTCCCCGGCCTCGAGCCGAGCGGACCGGCCGGCATGCTCGTCGACGGGCTCGCCGAGCTCGTCAACCTCGCCCACGGCGACGACGACCTGCCGCCCGACGGCCTCGCGCTCGACGTCGCGGTGCGCGAGCTCGGCGAGCAGGGTCAGTACCTGCTGCCGTGGGCGCTGCTTAGCGGGCCCTTCACCTACGACGGGCGGCGCATCGACCCGGACGGGCTCACGGCGGCCCAGCGGCTGCTCGTGCCGGTCGTCCTCACCTTCAACCGCCTCACCGGGCGCGGGCCGGCACACACGCGCGAGCTCACCATCGCCGTCTCCCCGCCCCGGCTGGTCGCGCCGTCGCGGGACCTGGCGGCCGTCGTCGACAGCCTGCGCACCGTCCACCAGGACCATGGCGCGGAGCCGGGGACGGTCGAGGTCAGGCGCACCGACCACCCCGACGGGCGGCGGACGTGGACCGTCCTGCTGCCGAGCACGCAGGCGATGGTGCCCGGCGGGAGCAACCCGGTGGACAACCTCACCAACGGCGAGACCTACAGCGGGCTGGTGAGCGACGTCGAGATCGCCGCCGCCCGCGCGATGACGCTCGCCGGGATCGCACCGGGGGAGGCGGTGGCCGTCGTCGGCTTCAGCCAGGGCGGCCTGGTGGCGATGCGGCTCGCGGCCGACCCGGTGGTGCGGGCCCGGTTCGACATCCGTGCCGTCGTCACGGCCGGCTCACCGGTGGCGCACCTGCCCACCCCGCACGGGACGGAGGTGCTCCACCTCGAGCACCTCGAGGACCCGTTCATCGGGCTGGACGGTACGACGAACCCCGCGTCCCCCGAGCGGACGACGGTGAGCCGGTCGCTCGCCACCGGGACCACCGGTGAGGTGCGCTTCGAGGTGCCGCCCGGGGAGTCGCACTCGGTCGTCGAGTACGGGCGGACGGCGGCGCTCGCCCTCGCGGCGGGCGAGCCGTCGGTGGTCCACGCCTCGCAGCGGCTCGCCGAGATCACCGGCGGCGCCGGGGCGCGGGTGACGGCCACCGCCTACACGGTGGAGCGCGGATGAGCGGCCGGGCGGCTCAGTCGTTGGCGAGGACGAGGTTGAGCACCCAGCTGATCACCGAGATGATCACGCTCCCGATGAGCGCCCACCAGAAGCCGTCGACGAAGAGGCCGAACTCGGTGGTCCTCGTGAGCCAGCTCGTGAGCAGGAGCATGAGGGCGTTGATGACGAGGCTGAAGAGCCCGAGGGTGAGGATCGTCAGCGGCAGCGCGAACAGGTGCACGATCGGCTTGACGACGAGGTTGACCAGCGTGAAGACGAGTCCGACCACGACGACGACGCCGACCTGCCCCCACCCCGTCCGCTCGCTGAGGGAGATCCCGCTGAGCAGGAGGGAGGCGAGCCAGATGGCGACCGAGTTCACCGCGAGCCGGACGAGGAAGCGCATGCCGACATCGTCCCACGAGGGGTCCGCGCGGGGTGCGATCATGGGCGCATGGCTCCAGCGTTCCGCTTCCGCGCGGAGATCGACTCCCTGCCGGCCTACGTCCCGGGCCAGCGCCCGCCGGCCGGGCGCCCCGCCTACAAGCTCTCCTCCAACGAGAACCCGTTCCCGCCGTCGGCCGCTGTGCTCAGCGCCGTCGCCGACGCGGCCGCGGACCTCAACCGGTACCCGGACATCCACGCCACGGGGCTCGTGGCGGCGATCGCCGCGCACGTCGGGGTGGACGCCGAGCGCGTCGTCGTCGGCAACGGGTCGGTCGCGGTGCTCGAGACGGTCCTCCGAGCCGCGTGCCGCCCCGGCGACGAGGTGGTCCACGCCTGGCGCTCCTTCGAGGCCTACCCCATCGCGATCCAGGTCGCGGGCGCCACCGGCGTGCCGGTGCCGCTGCGGGAGGACGGCGGGCACGACCTCGCCGCGATGGCCGACGCCGTCACCGAGCGCACCCGCGTCGTCCTCGTGTGCAGCCCCAACAACCCCACCGGCACGGTCGTCCACGAGGACGAGATGCGCGAGTTCCTCGCCCGCGTGCCCCGGCAGGTGCTCGTCGTCCTGGACGAGGCGTACGTCGAGTTCGTCCGTGACGACGCCGCGGCCGACGGGCTGGCGCTGGCCCGCGAGTTCAAGAACGTCCTCCTCCTGCGCACCTTCTCCAAGGCCTACGGCCTCGCCGGGCTGCGCGTGGGCTACGCCGTGGCCCGCCCCCGGCTCATCCGGGGGCTGCGCACGGCCTCCACGCCGTTCGGGGTCAACGCCCTGGCCCAGGCGGCGGCGCTCGCGGCGCTGCGCGAGTCCGACGAGGTCGCCGCGCGCTGCGAGCGCATCGTCCAGGAGCGCACCCGGGTGCTGGCCGCGCTGCGCGAGCAGGGGTGGACGGTGCCGGAGTCGCACGGGAACTTCTACTGGCTCGACCTCGGGCGCCGGGCGACGCCCTTCGCCCGGGAGGCCGCCGCGAGCGGCGCGACCGTCCGCGCCTTCGACGGCGAGGGCGTGCGGGTGAGCATCGGCGAGATCGAGGGCAACGACGTCGTCCTCCGCCTCGCCGCGGACTGGGGCCACTTCATCGAGCAGCTCAGCCCGGCGACCCTCTAGCCCCGGCTCGTCGCCCCGCCCCCGCTGCCCTCGGCTCGCCTGCCGGCTCGTCCCACTGCCGCGCCCAGCAACCCTCTGGGACACCCCGTGGCGCCACTCGGACACCCCGTGCAGCACGCGCGGCGGCCGCAAAGGGGCGTCCCGGAGGAGGGGGGTTGTCCGGACCCGCAGGGTCCGGGCCGTGCCCGCACAACGAGGGTGCCGTCGTTCTGTAGGTCTCCTACAAGCGAAACTTACGGTTCCGTAGCCTACGCTGGCGTAGGTTCGGGGCCCGACCCCCCGGGCGCGAGGAGGCAGGACCGATGGAGGTGGTCACCACCATGGACACACTGACACCGCGACCGCAGACGAGCAGCACGGTCGATCCCGACACGCTCGTGCAGCTCCTCGACCCGGAGGGCCGTCGCCTCGACCACAGTCGTTACGACGCCTGGGTCGCCGACCTGGGTCCCGCCGAGCTCCGCGGGCTGTACCGCGACATGGTCCTGGCCCGCCGCTTCGACGCCGAGGCGACCGCGCTCCAGCGCCAGGGCGAGCTCGGCCTGTGGCCGCCGAGCCTGGGCCAGGAGGCCGCCCAGGTGGGCTCCGGCCGCGCGCTGCGCCCCCGGGACTTCGTCTTCCCCTCCTACCGCGAGCACGCGGTCGCACACACCCGCGGCCTGGACATGCGCCGGCTCCTGCGCGTCTTCCGCGGGGTCGAGCACGGCGGGTGGGACCCGGCCGCGCACAACTTCCACCTCTACACCTTCGTCATCGGTTCCCACACGCTCCACGCGACCGGCTACGCCATGGGCGTCCAGCGCGACGGCGACGTCGGCACCGGCGACCCGGACCGTGACCGCGCCGTCGTCGTCTACTTCGGTGACGGCGCCACCTCCCAGGGCGACGTCCACGAGGCGATGGTCTTCGCCGCCGTGACCAAGGCGCCGGTGGTCTTCGTGTGCCAGAACAACCAGTGGGCCATCTCCGTGCCGACGAGCGGACAGACCACCGTCCCGCTCGCCCGCCGCGGCCCGGGGCTGGGCATCCCCTCGGTGCGGGTGGACGGCAACGACGTCCTCGCGAGCTACGCCGTCACCGCCGAGGCCCTCGAGCGTGCCCGCAGCGGCGGGGGCCCGACCTTCATCGAGGCCTACACCTACCGCATGGGCGCCCACACGACGTCGGACGACCCCACCCGCTACCGAACGAGCGCGGAGGAGGACTACTGGCGCGAGCGTGACCCGATCGCCCGCCTGCGGACCTACCTCACCGCGCAGGGCCACGCGGACGAGGCGTTCCTCGCCGAGGTCGAGGCCGCCGCCGAGGAGCTCGGGGAGTCCACCCGCGAGTACTGCCGCGCCCTCACCCCGCCCCCCGCCGAGACGATGTTCGACCACGTCTACGCCGCCGCGCACCCGCAGGTCGAGGCCGAGCGCGCGTGGTTCACCGAGTACCAGGCGTCCTTCGCGGAGGGGGCCCGGTGACCGCGACGACCACGACCGCACCCATGCCGCTCGCCAAGGCCGTCAACGCCGGCCTGCGCGCCGCCATGCACCGCGACCCGAAGGTCCTCCTCATGGGTGAGGACATCGGCGCGCTGGGCGGCGTCTTCCGGGTGACCGACGGGCTGCAGAGCGAGTTCGGCCGTGACCGCGTCGTCGACACCCCGCTCGCCGAGTCCGGGATCATCGGCACCGCGATCGGCCTGGCGATGGCCGGGTACCGACCCGTCTGCGAGATCCAGTTCGACGGGTTCGTCTTCCCCGGCTTCGACCAGATCACCACCCAGCTCGCCAAGCTCGCCTACCGCTCCCAGGGCCGGGTCCGGGTGCCGGTCGTCGTCCGCATCCCCTACGGCGGTGGCATCGGGGCGATCGAGCACCACAGCGAGTCCCCCGAGAGCCTCTTCGCCCACACCCCGGGCCTGCGCGTCGTCTCCCCGGCGACGAGCGCGGACGCCTTCACGATGATCCAGCAGGCGATCGCCTCGCCGGACCCGGTGCTCTTCCTCGAGCCCAAGGCCCGGTACTGGGACCGCAGCGAGGTGGACCTCGAGGCGCCGGTGGACCTCGGCGAGAGCGGCGTGACCACGGGCCTGCACTCCGCGCGCGTCGTGCGCCCCGGCCGCGACGCCACGCTCGTGGGCTACGGCCCCACCGTCAAGACACTCCACGCCGCGGCCGACGCCGCCGCCCAGGAGGGCCACGAGCTCGAGGTCATCGACCTGCGCTCGGTCTCCCCGCTGGACGTGCCCACCGTCGTGGAGTCGGTGCGCCGCACCGGCCGGCTCGTCGTCGCCCACGAGGCGCCGACGTTCCTCGGTCCTGCCGCCGAGGTCGCCGCCCGCGTCACCGAGGAGTGCTTCTACCACCTGCAGGCGCCCGTCCTGCGGGTCGGCGGCTTCCACACCCCCTACCCCGCGTCCGCGCACGAGGAGGAGTACCTCCCCGGCCTCGACCGCGTGCTCGACGCCGTCGACCGCGCACTCGCCTACTAGGAGACCCGTTGCCGAGCTACCAGCAGTTCAAGCTCCCGGACGTCGGGGAGGGCCTCACCGAGGCGGAGATCGCCGAGTGGCGGGTCGCCGTGGGTGACACCGTCACCGTCAACCAGACGATCGTCGAGATCGAGACGGCGAAGTCGCTCGTCGAGCTGCCGGCCCCGTGGGCCGGCGTCGTCACCGAGCTGCTCGCCCAGGAGGGGCAGACCGTGCCGGTCGGGACCCCGATCGTCGTCATCGACGTCGACCCGGGCGGGGCGCCGTCCGACGACTCCGCCGCCCCCGCGGCGGAGACGAGCGGTGACGTCCTCGTCGGCTACGGGACCAAGGAGGCGCCGGCGGCCCGGCGTCGCCGGTTCGCCGCCGACGGCGCGGCGACGGCCGTCGCGACGGCGCCCGCTCCAGCTGCCCCGGCCCCGGCCCGGCCCGCTGCCGACGTGGCGCGCGCCGCGGCCACCGGCGGCAACGGCCGCAGCTCGACCTCGCCCGCCGTCCTGGCCAAGCCGCCGGTCCGCAAGCTCGCCAAGGACCTCGGCGTCGACCTGACGGCGATCGCCGCGACCGGTCCGGGCGGGATCGTCACCCGCGAGGACGTCCTGGAGCACTCCCGGCGCTCGCAGGCCGAGGAGCTCGCCACCTACCCCGGCGACGACCAGCCGTGGCTCGCCGACGGCACGGTGTCGGCCAACGGGCGGCAGACCCGTGTGCCGGTGCGCTCGGTGCGCCGCCGCACCGCCGAGGCGATGGTGAACTCGGCCTTCACCGCCCCGCACGTCACCGTCTTCCACACCGTCGACGTCACCCGCACGATGCGGCTCGTCGCCCGGCTCAAGGAGGACCGCGCGTTCGCCGACGTGCGCGTGACGCCGCTGCTCCTCGCGGCCAAGGCGCTCGTCCTCGCGGTGCGCCGCCACCCGCAGATCAACGCCTCGTGGGACGAGGCCACCCAGGAGATCGTCTACAAGCACTACGTCAACCTCGGGATCGCTGCCGCCACCCCGCGCGGGCTCGTCGTGCCGAACATCAAGGACGCCCACCGCCTCGACCTCCACGAGCTGGCGACGGCGATCGCCGGGCTCACCGCGACCGCCCGGGAGGGCCGCGCCACCCCGCAGGACATGACCGACGGCACGGTGACGATCACCAACGTCGGCGTCTTCGGCATCGACACCGGCACCCCGATCATCAACCCGGGGGAGGCGGCCATCCTCGCCTTCGGCGCGATCCGCAAGCAGCCCTGGGTGCACAAGGACAAGGTCAAGCCGCGGTGGGTCACCCAGCTCGCGCTGTCCTTCGACCACCGGCTCGTCGACGGCGAGCTCGGCGCGCGGGTCCTCTCGGACGTCGCCCAGGTGCTGGAGAACCCCGACATGGGGCTCGTCTGGTCCTGAGGCTCAGGCGGGCAGCACGGAGACCGAGGGGCGCGGCGCCCAGCTGAGCAGCACGACCGTCGCGTCGTCCTGGAGCGCCCCGTGCTGGTGGTCGACGATGTCGCGCACGATGAGCCGCAGCGTCTCCGCCGCCGGCCGCTGGTCGGCGCCGTGCTTGCGGACGAGGGCGGCCAGGCGGTCCACCCCGAAGAACTCCCCGTGCTCGTCGCGCGCCTCGGTGACGCCGTCGGTGTAGAGCACCACCTGGTCGCCCGGCTCGAGCTGGACCCGGGAGACGGACGCCTCCCGGCCACCGAGCCCGAACAGCGCCCTGCCCGAGCGGGTGAGGGGGTCGAGTGCGCTGCCGTGCCGCAGCAGCAGCGGGTGGGGGTGCCCGGCGTTGAGGTACTGGAGCTCACCGGTGCTCGTGTCCAGCCGCAGGAGCACGCCGGTGGCGTAGCCCGCCCCGTCCGTGTGCGTGGACAGCACCCGGTCGACGGCGCCCGCGCAGGCCACGAGGTCGTCCCCGCGCCGCCGGTGGTTGCGGTAGGTCGCCAGCACGACCGAGGTGAGCAGGCCCGAGCCGAGGTCGTGACCGGTGCCGTCGAAGATCGCGACGTCGACCGTGGAGCCCTCGACCGCGTAGTCGAAGGCGTCCCCGGCCACCTGCCCGCTGGGCTCGAGGAGGCCGGCGACGGCGACGTCGTGGGCGGCGAAGGTCAGCGGCGGCAGCAGGTTCCACAGCAGCTCGGCCTCGACCGTGCGGTCCCGGGCGCCGCGCGCGCGGCTGAGCGCGTCACCGTGGGGCGTCATCACCGCGACGAGGTGGCCCACGAGCATCGCCACCCAGCGCAGCACGGTCGCCCGGTCGGCCGCGTCCTCGAAGTCGGGCAGCGGCACCACCCGCAGTGTCCCCACCCGCTCGGAGCCGTCGACGAGCGGCAGCCACGCGGTGCCGTCCACCTCCACCGGGCGCAGGTCGCGGAACGCGGCCGCCTCCGGGCCCTCCACCGGCAGCGGGTCGCCCACCGGGCCGAGCGGCACGAGCGAGCGCTGGTCGAAGGTCACGAGGAACACGGTGAGGTCCCAGCCCTGGAGCCGGCCGGCGAGGGCGACCACGTCGGCCAGCTCGTCCGGCGTCGCGTGGTGGGCGCCCTCGAGGAGTGTCCCGAGGCAGGCGAGGGCCTGCTCGGCCGCAGCGCCGGTGGGTGTCTCCACCGTCGGAGGATACGCCCGGAGGTGGCTCCCGCACCTGCCGGTGATCTCGACGTCCGGGTGTGCGCCCACCTGGAGACGGGACCGGGGCCTGCGCCGTCGGCGCAGGCCCCGGTGAGTTCCGGTCGAGTCCCGGTCAGGTCCCGAGCCCGAGCAGGGTGCCCATGCCCATGACCCCGGCGACGATGAGGATGATGCCGATGACGTCGAAGACGATCCCCGAGCGCACCATCTTCGTGATCGGCACCATGCCGGTGCCGTAGACGATGGCGTTCGGCGGCGTCGAGACCGGCAGCATGAAGCCGAAGGAGGCACCGAAGATCGCGGCCACCGCGGGGATCAGCGGGTTGACCCCGGCGGCGTCGGCGAGCGGGATGACGATCGGGACGACGACGCCGACGCTCGCGGTGTTGGAGGTCGTCTCGCTGATGATGACGGCGATGATCGTGGCGAGCAGCGTGAGCCCCAGCAGCGACTGGACGCCGAGCATGTCGGACAGGGCCCCGCCCATGGCCTCGGCGAGGCCGGTCGAGCCGAGCAGGCCGCCGAGGGCGATGCCCGAGCCGAAGAGGATGATCGTGCCCCAGTCGATGCGGGCGGCGTCGTTCCACGTGACGGTGAACTTGCGGTGGGTGAAGTCGACCGGGAGGAGGAAGAGGAGGGAGGCGGCGACGATGGCGACGACGCCCTCGTTGAGCCGGCCCGCGACGAGGTCGTAGAACTCGCCCTCACCGCCGGTGAACAGACCGACGACGCCCGGGGTGATCCACAGCGTCACCGCGACGGCGAAGGCGATGAGCGTGTTGCGCCCGCCGGTCCCCATCTTGCCGAGCTTCGCGCGCTCGGTCCGGACGTACTCCTCCACGCCCTCGATCCGCTTGAACTCGGGCCGGTTGAGCATGATGAGGACGATCGACAGCGCGATGAACATGACCGCGACGATCGGGAAGGCGAGCAGCATCCAGGTGAAGAACGGGATGGTCTCGCCGGTCGCCTGCTCGATGAGGCCACGGCCGATGAGGTTGGGCGGGCTGCCGACCGGGGTGAGCAGGCCACCGATCGAGGCGCCGTAGGCGACCATGAGCATGAGCGCGGTGGCGAACCGCAGCCGGCGCGGGTCGATCTCCTTGCCCGTGTTGCGCGCCATGACGCTGGCGAGGAACCCGACGATGCCGGCGGCGATCGGCATCATCATCGCCGCGGTCGCGGTGTTCGAGACGAACGCGCTGAGCAGCGCGGTGATCGCGCCGAACGCGATGATGATGCGGGTCGTCGAGGACCCGACCCCGGGCAGCGCGAGGATGCTGAACGCGAAGCGCCGGTCGAGCCCGTACTTCTGCATGGACTCGGCGATGATGAAGCCGCCGATGAAGACGAACAGCGTCGGGCTGCCGAAGAGGGCGAAGACGTCCGCCCCGCCCGCGACACCCGTGATGACGACGAGCCCGAGGGCGAGCATCGCCGTCACCGGGATCGGGATCGCCTCGCTGATCCAGTAGACGATGACGAACGTGAGGATGCCGGCGAGCTTCTGCGCCGGGTCGTCCAGGCCAGAGGTGAGGAGGTAGACCACCACCCCCGCGATCGGGCCGACGAACAGCCCGACGGTGCGGCGCAGCTTCTCCAGCCGCTGCTCGTGCGGGCTGAGGACCTCCTCCACCTCGTCGAAGGTCCGGTACGTCCCGGTCTTGTTGGTCGGCGCCGCTGCCACCACAGATCTCTCCCGCTCACTCGTCGATTCGCTCATGATGTGCCCCCTCGCACCGTCGGAACGCACGCACAGTAGCGCGGTGCGTCCCGACGGCGCAGCGAATCGCCGGGCGGTCGTCTAGCCGAGAGTTTCCGGCAGTGTCTGGGCCTCCTGTCCCAGGACGTGCTCGGCGAGGAACGCGAGGTTGACCTGGTACCAGACCTTGGCGTTCTGCGGCGTGAGGATCCAGTGGTTCTCGTCGGGGAAGTAGAGGAAGCGGTGCGGGCTCGTGCCGTCCTCGCCCGCGGGCAGCCCTGAGCGGGAGTTCAGCTCGTACCAGAGCCGCAGGCCCTCCCCGATCGGCACCCGGTAGTCCTTGTCCCCGTGGATGACGAGCATCGGGGTGCGGATCTGCTCGACGTGCAGGTGCGGGGAGTTGGCCAGCGCCATCTCCGGGGACATCTCCCGGCCCCAGTACCAGGCGGCGTCGGTGGTCGGGCCGAAGGCGTCCAGCGCCCACAGGCTCGCGTGCGTGACGACGGCGCGGAAGCGGTCGGTGTGCCCGGCCACCCAGTTGGCCATGTAGCCGCCGAAGGACCCGCCCATGGCGGCGGTGCGCTCGGCGTCGACGTCGGGGCGCTGCTCGACGGCGTCGGTGATGGCCATGAGGTCGGTGAACGGCGCGGCGCCCCAGGCGCCCCAGCCGCGCTGGACGAAGTCCTGCCCGTAGCCGGTGGACAGCGCCGGGTCGGGCAGGAGGACGGCGTACCCGCGGGCGACCATGAGCCACGGGTTCCACCGCCAGGACCACGCGTTCCACGAGCTCAGCGGCCCGCCGTGGATCCACAGGAGCAGCGGTGCCGGGGACTCCGGGCCGGCGCCGTCGGGCAGGGCGAGCCAGGCGCGCACCCGCACGCCGTCCTCGGTGGTCGTCTCGACCTCGGTGAGCGTGCCGGGCAGCGCGGGCCGCTCCGCCGGGCCGCGCAGCACGGTGACCTCGCCCTCGCCCTCGCCGGTGAGGTCGATGCGCACGACCTCGGCCGGGTAGCCGTAGGAGGAGCGCAGCGCGTACGCCGCCGTCCCGTCCGGGGCGACGACGACGCCGTCGAGCGCACCCTCGTCGGTGAGCCGGGTGACGGCCGCGGTGTCGAGCGCGACGCGGAAGAGGCGCGAGCGGCCGTCGTCGTCGGCGACGACGAGCAGCCCCGAGCCGTCGGGCAGCCAGCGGATGTCGGCCGGCCAGCGGTCCCAGGCGCGCGTGTCCAGGCGAGGCTCCCCGCTCACGGCGTCGACGACCTCGAGCCACCGGCGCGGTGCGCGCTCGGCGGTGCTGCGCGACTGGCGGACGAAGGCGACGAGCGTGCCGTCGGGGCTGATGCGCGGGGTGTCGGTCTCGCTGGCGGTGTCGTCGACGAGGACGGTGGTGGCGCCGTCGGCGACCTCGACGCGGCGCAGCTGCGCGCGCAGGGAGCCGCGCTCCTCGGGCACGTTCCACGTCGTCACGAGGAAGGTGCCGTCCGCGGCGAGGTCGGCGTGCGTCTCGGTGAGCGCGGGGCCGGCGTGCGGGGTGAGGTCGCGAAGGGCGTGGGTGCCGCGCGGCGCGCGGGTCTCCTCACCCTCGGCGCGCTCGTCGCCGGCCGGCTCGGCGGCGTAGAGGCGGGGGCGGTCCGGGCCGAGGTCGTGGTCCCAGTAGCGCACGGGGTAGCCCGTGTGGAGGATCGCGCTCACCTTCTGCTCGGTGCGCGCCGTGCGCAGCCGGTGGTCCTCGTCGACGTCGCTCGCCGAGAGGAGGGCCGAGGCGGTCACCGTGACGACGTCGGCGCGGGCCGCGGCGCGCACCGCGGACACCCCGCCCGGGTGGGCGGCGAACAGGCACGCCTCACCGCCGGCGGCGGGCAGCGACCAGACGGCGGGCTTCGCGTCGTCGCCGCGCTTGGCGACGAACAGGAGGTCGCCACCGGCCGTGAAGGTCGGCTGGGACTCACTGGTCGACCCGTGGGTGAGTCGCCGCGCGGGGCGCTCGCCGGCCGGGTCCACCTCCCACAGCGCCGACCGGAAGGCGGTGCGGTCCTCGTCCAGCGTGCTCACGCCGACGACGAGCCGCGACCCGTCCGGGGACAGGGCGAGGCCGCCGAGGCGGGGCAGGTCGAGGTAGTCGTCGAGGTCGTGGAACGGGGTGGTGGTCACCTCCCTGTCCTACCACGCAGGTCCGTCAGAAGACCGCGTACACCGCCAGGCAGCAGAGGAAACCGGCCACCGACTGCAGCGACTGCTGGACCGTCCACGTCTTGAGGGTCGTCTTGACGTCCATGCCCATGAGCCGCCCGACGAGCCAGAACCCCGAGTCGTTGACGTGGCTGGCGAACACCGAGCCGGCCGCCGTCGCGAGGACGATGGCGACGACCTGCAGCGCGCTGAAGTCGCCGGCCTCGACGGCGGGTCCCATGAGGCCCGCGGCGGTGACGAGGGCGACCGTCGCCGAGCCCTGCGCGACGCGCAGGACGACCGCGGTGAGGTAGGCGGCGAGGATGATCGGCACGCCGAGGTCGCCGAGCACCCCGGCGAGGGCGTCACCGATCCCCGACAGCCGCAGGATCCCGCCGAACATGCCGCCCGCACCGGTGATGAGGATGACGGAGGCGACCGGGCCGAGGGAGGAGTCGACGATCTTCTCCAGGGCGGTGCCCCTCACCCCGCGCCGCCGGCCGAGCACGACGAGCGCGACGAGTACGGAGATGAGCAGGGCGACCGGCGCGCTGCCGAGGGAGACGAGGACCTGCACCCACGTCTCCCTCTCGTCGACGACGCCGGCGGTGCTGAGGAAGTCGAGCCCGGTGTTGAGGAAGATGAGCACGAGCGGGAGCAGCAGGATGAGGATGACCGTGGCCACGCTCGGCGGGTCGACCGTCTCGTCGTCGTCGGTGCTGCCGAACAGGGCGGGCACCGGCAGGACGAAGCGGTGGCCGACGAACAGCCCCCACCGGTAGCCGGTGAGGTACCAGACCGGCAGCGCGATGAGGACGCCGACGACGAGGACGAGGCCGATGTTCGCGTCGTAGAGCTCCGAGGCCGCCACCGGTCCGGGGTGCGGCGGGACGAACACGTGCATGACGGAGAACGCCGTGGCGGCGGGGAAGCCGTAGAGCAGTACGTTGTTCCCCAGCCGGCGTGCCACCGCGAAGATGACCGGCAGCATGACGACGAGCCCGGCGTCGAAGAAGATCGGGAAGCCGAAGGCGAGGGAGGCCAGGCCGAGCCCGAGCGGTGCCCGCCGCTCCCCGAAGAGGGAGACCATCCTCTCCGCGAGCACCCGGGCCCCGCCGCTGTGCTCGACGAGCTTTCCGAGCATCGCCCCGAGCGCGATGAGCAGCGCCACCTGGCCGAGGGTCCCGCCGAAGCTCGAGACGAGCGCCGGGACGATCTGCGACGCCGGCAGCCCGGTGGCGAACGCCGTGAGCAGCGAGACGAGGACGAGGGTGAGGAAGGCGTGCATCTTGAGCCAGATGACGAGCACGAGGATGAGGGCCACCGCCCCCGCCGCGATGAGGAGGAGCGGCCCCGCTCCCAGCGTCTGGTCCCAGCCCTCGAGGTCAGGCATCGTCGTCCCCCCGTCCGTATCGCGGCGCCGCCCGCCGCGAGTGGCCCGGACACTACCCAGCAGGGTCGGCAGGCGCATCCGGGCCGGAATCGCCGGGTACCCCCTCGCTGTGGACGGTCCGCGCGGCTAGCGTTGGTGTCGTGGCGGTCGCCGACGGCGTCCCGGAGGGGGAGGACCTCCTCGCCGCAGCCCAGGGCTCGGTCGAGGTGGAGCTGGCCCGCGCGCTGTCCGCGGCGCAGCGGCAGATCCACTGGCTGCGCGAGGAGCGCGCCCGGCTGCGCGCCGAGCTGCTCGGCGAGCCGGAGGAGCCCTGGGACGAGTCGACGCGGATGCTCGGTGACGTCGTGGAGCAGGTCGTGCCGGAGGCGGCGCGGCGCCTCGCGCTGCGTGAGGCCGCCGGCACCGACACGTGGGAGCGGCTGACCGAGAGCGTGCGCGAGCTGTACCTCACCCGGGCGCAGGCGGCCGTCGAGGCCGTCGTGCCCGTCTTCGAGGCGGCGGTGGCCGCCATCCCGGGGTTGGGGGAGGTGCGGCGCGCGCAGCTGCGCCTCGGACTGCCTCCCGAGGGTGACCTCGCCGAGCTGCTCGACCACGTCCGCGCGGAGGGCCGCGCCCGCGCCCTGCAGGAGGTCTCGGCCGACCTGAGCGCACGGCTGAGTGACACCGAGGTCACGAGCAGGGCGGTGCAGGCGGTCGAGCTCGTCATGGTCGAGGGCGAGCACATGGCCGGCGAGCACCCGTCGCCGGTGGCGGTCGAGGTGGCCGAGTGGTTCACCCGCCGCCTGCAGCAGGCGCTCGCGGCGTCCGACGTCACGCTCGGGGACGCCCTGGAGGCCGAGCGGGAGCAGGTGCTCCTCGCCGTCGCCGCCGAGCTCGGCCTGACGGGAATGGACGCCCTCGCCTGGTACACCGACATGAGCCACCGGCTCGACGCCGCCGACGACGCCGACGAGGAGTGACGCCGGGCGCGGATGCGGGGACCTGCGCCCTGCGGTACGAACGTCCCATGCCTACCGACGCGCCCGGTGCCGTGCTCCTCGACATCGACGGGACTCTCGCCGACTCCAACTACGTCCACACCTTCGCGTGGACGCGCGCGTTCCGGGAGGTGGGCCACCCGGTGGACGCCTGGCGCATCCACCGACGCATCGGGATGGGCGGCAGCCTGCTGCTCGCCGAGCTGCTCGGTGACCGCCTCGAGGAGCTCGGGGAGCGGGCGGAGGAGCTGCACACGCGCTACTACGCGGAGGCGGCCGACGAGCTCCACCGGTTCGACGGGGTCCCCGAGCTCGTCCGCGCGCTCAAGGAACGCGGCGTGCGCGTCGTCCTCGCGACCTCCGCCGCCCCGGAGGAGCTGGAGATCCTCGAGAGGGTGCTCGGCATCGTCGACGACGTCGACGCCGTCACCTCCGCAGGCGACGTCGAGGAGGCCAAGCCCGACCCCGACATCGTGAGGACGGCGCTGGACGCCGTCGACGTCCCGGCCGACCGCGCCGTCTTCGTCGGGGACACCGTGTGGGACGTCGAGGCCGCCGCCCGCGCCGGGGTGCCGTGCGTCGGCGTGCTCACCGGAGGAATCAGCGAGGCCGAGCTCACCGGCGCCGGCGCCGTCGCCGTCTACGACTCGGTCGCCGACCTCCTCGTGGACCTCGACGCCTCGCCCCTGCGCCACGCCTGGGAGGGGTGAGCGGACGGGACCCGCGGTCGAGAGGACCGCGGGTCCCTTCCGTCAGCCGGCCGTCGTGCGGCGGATGCCGAGCGTCTGGCTCCCGTCGCCGTCCCAGTCACCGACGTGCACCTCGTCCCCCGTCCTGCCGAAGGTGACGACGGTCGCTGCCGCCCCCGCCCGCAGCGAGTTGCTCACGTGGAACGTGCGGTCCCGTTGGACCGCGACGGTGTCGGTGCCGTTGCCGTCCCAGTCGCCGGTGAGGGCGATGTCCCCGGGGCGTCCGAAGGTGAAGGACACGGAGGCCGCGCCGCCGCTGAGGGAGTTCTTCACGTGGAAGTCGGCCCCGCGTCGCACGGCGAGGGTGTCGGTGCCGTTGCCGTCCCAGTCGCCGGTGAGGGCGATGTCCCCGGGGCGTCCGAAGGTGAAGGACACGGAGGCCGCGCCGCCGCTGAGGGAGTTCTTCACGTGGAAGTCGGCCCCGCGTCGCACGGCGAGGGTGTCGGTGCCGTTGCCGTCCCAGTCCCCGACGAGCACCGTGTCGGACGGCCGGCCGTAGGTGAGGACGACGTCGGCGTTCCCGCCGCGCAGGGAGTTCTTCACGTAGTAGGTGGCCCCCCGCCGGACGGCGAAGGTGTCCGTGCCGTCGCCGTCCCAGTCCCCCACGAGGACTGCGTCACCCGGACGCCCGTAGGAGAGGACCGCCTCGGCACCGGTGGGGTCCGGGACGTGGAAGGTGCTGCCCCGGCGCACGGCGACGGACTCGCTCCCGTCCCCGTCCCAGTCGCCGATGAGCACCTCGTCGGTGCGCTGCCCGTAGGGGAGGGTGGTGTGGGTCGTGCCGCGCCAGTCGTTGCTCAGGTGGAACGTCGCCGTGGGCCGCGGACCCGCCGGCGGGGGCGTGGTGCCCGGCTCGTCCGGCAGCGCGGGGAAGTCGGCCGGTGCCGTGCGGTGCTGCGTGCCCTGCTCGTAGGCGTAGGCCATCTCGAAGAGCACGGCTTCCGACCAGGGGCGGCCGAGGAGGTCGATGCCGACCGGGATGCCCGCGGTCGTGAAGCCGGCGGGGACCGCCAGCGCCGGGAAGCCGGTGACCGGGGCGAGGTTGCGGTTGCTGCCCTGACGCAGTCCCGCGGTCGCGTCCGGGTTGGTGAGCTGGTCGGCGGGGATGACCGGTGCCTCGTGGTCGAACGTCGCGTGGGCGATGGCGTCGAGCTCGTGCTCGTCCATCACGGCGAGGACCGCCTGGCGGAGCTCCTCGCGCATCTGCTCGCCCTCGAGGTACTCGGGGTCCTGGGTCGTCCGTCCGAGCAGGCTGCGCAGGCTCGCCTGCCGGGTCGGCGTCACGAGCGGCGAGGTCGCGATCTCCTCGAAGGTGGCGACGGGCGGGTCGGAGATGTCGGCGAGGTCGGCCAGGTAGGCGTTGGTCGCGGCCTCCGTCTCGGCGCCTCCGGCGGAGTAGGCCGCGAGGAGCTCGCGAAGCCGGGGGATCTCGACCTCGATCACCTCGGCGCCGAGCGCCTCCATGTCGGCGTACGCGGCGTCGACGACGGCCTGCACCCGGGCGTAGTCGGGGGCGGTGGTGTCGGTGTCGGCCGACATGGGCTCGCGGACCACGCCCACGCGCTTGCCCTCGAGGTCGTCGGCGTCCAGGCCGGCGGCGTAGTCGTCCACGTGCCCCTCGGCCTCGGCGGTGAGCGGGTCGTTCGGGTCCGGCCCGGCGATGACGCTCGTGACGATCGCGGCGTCCTCGACCGTGCGGGTGAGGGGGCCGAGGGTGTCGTAGGTCGGGTTGGCGGGCATCATCCCGTACCGGCTGATGAGCGGGGTCGTCGGACGCAGTCCGACGGCGTTGTTCCACGCCGCCGGACCGCGCGTCGAGCCACCGGTGTCCTCGGCGATCCCGACGGCACCGTAGTTGGCGGCCACTGCCGCGCCGGTCCCGCACGAGGAGCTGCTCGCGGCGCGGGAGAGGTCGTAGGGGTTGCGGCACACGCCGAAGGCGGAGCCGGCCCAGCCGCTGGCGAACTCGCCCATGTTGGTCTTGGCGAGGATGACGGCGCCTGCCTCGCGCAGGCGGGTCACCACGGTGGCGTCCCGGCCCGTCTCGAAGCCGGCGAAGATCGCCGAGCCGTACGTCGTCGGCATGTCCGCGGTCTCCACCTGGTCCTTGACGAGGACCGGGACGCAGTGGAGCGGCCCCGTGAGGCCGGTCCGCGCGTACTCGGCGTCGAGCTCCGCGGCCGCTGCCATGGCCTGGGTGCTGACGACCTGCACGGCGTTCGTCGTCTCGGCGTCGTAGGTCTCGATCCGGTCGACGTAGGCCGCGACGAGGTCGGTGCAGGACACGTCGCCTGCGGCCAGAGCCTGGTGGATGGAGGAGATGGTCGCCTCCACGACCAGGCTGTCGGCGGTGCCGTCGTCCGCGGCCGCGCTCGCGGGTGCGGTGACGAGCGTCAGCGCCATGGACGGGACGAGCGCCGCGAGAGCGATGCGGCGTGTGGCGGTTCTGCGGTGGTGCATATGCCTGCCTCCTGCAGTGAGGAACTGTCGTGGGAGTCGGACGCTACGGAGGTGGCGTTACGGAAACGTGACCTCGTCGTTACGAACTCCGCCTCGGCGCGCCGGTCCACAGTCGGACGCCCTGCACCCCGGTCCCCAGGGGCGGGGGTCCGTGCCGACGCCGCGACGGGCGAGGGTGCACGGTCATCGCATGGCGACCGTCCCGTTCCACGAGCAGGTGGGCCTCGTCCTGCGCGCGACCCGCCGCGAGCTGGGGATGAGCCAGCGGGCGTTCGCGGAGGCGGCCGGCGTCCCGAAGTCCACGCTCGCCCGGGTCGAACGGTCCGCGCTGGGGTGCTCTCTCGAGCTGGTGCTCGACCTGCTCGGGAGGACCGGTCACTCGCTGGGCGTCGTCGGGGCCGACGGTGAGCTCGTCACCCGGTGGACCCCGACGGACCTACGGGCCCGTGACCGCTCCGACCGTCGCTTCCCGGCACACAGGGAGGTCAGGGAGGTGCCGAGGATGGCGAACGCGCCGCTGTGGTGGGTGCTGCACGAGTTCCTGGGCACCGGACGCTGCGGACCTCAGCCGCGGTGGACGGCCGAGGGGTTCGCGATCCCGCCGGGGACGCGGTTCGGCCGGGAGCCTCGGCCCCGTGAGCCCGGCGAGGGGCTGCGCTGGCCCTACTGATCCCTGCTCGTCGCCGCCCACCCCCGCTCCGCCCACGCCCTCTGCGGGCCTGTGCTCCGCTCCGGCGGCGCCGACGGCGGGTGCTGAGGGCGGGACACGTCAGGGTGCCCCGTGTGGTGGGGCAGTCTGACCGGCCGAGGGGGGCGGGTGGTGCGTTCTCTGCACGTCAGGTTGCCCCGTGTGGTGGGGCAGTCTGACGTGTGCGGACGACGTACCTCCTCCCCGGTCCGTGGCCGACGTGGTCGGACAGGGGCGCGGCCGCGCCGGCGCTCGAGCGACATGTCCGCGGGCGGCTCGGCCCGTACGGTTGGCCCATGCGTCGCGTCGCCACGGTGGTCCTTATCGTCCTCGTCGTCCTCGGGGCGGCCTTCGTCGCCGTCGACCGGTTCGCCGTCGCGCAGGCCGAGAACCGGGTGCTCGCCGAGGCACGCGAGTGGGCCGAGCTCGCCCCCGGGACGGAGGTCGAGATCGACGGCTTCCCGTTCCTCACCCAGGTGCTGGCCGGCCGGCTCTCCGAGATCCGCGGCAGGGCGCCGAGCCTCGTCGCCGACGGGCTCGAGCTGCAGGACGTCCGTGTCGCGGCGCGCGGGGTCACGCCCCGGGAGCCCTACCGGGCCGAGACCGTCGAGATCAACGCGGACATCCCGGTGTCGACATTGCGCGACGCCTTCGGCCAGGGCGGGCTGCCCGGCCTGCCGCTGCAGGTGGAGGTCGCGGACGGGCTCCTCCAGGTCGGGATCGACGCCGGCGGGCTCGAGCTCGACGCGCGCGTGGAGCCGGTCATCGTCGACGGCGCCGTCGGGCTGCGTCTGGAGGACATCTCGGTGGGGACGGCGGACGTGCCGCAGGAGGTCATCGACCTCCTCGAGGGCGCGCTCCGGGACGCGCGGATCGAGATCCCCGGGCTCTCCGACGGTCTCGAGCCGACCCGCCTCGCGGTCGGCCGGGACGGGCTCGAGCTGCGGCTCGAGGGCAGGGACGTCGAGCTCGGCAGCTGGATCGGCTAGTCGCGCGGCTCCTCGCGCGACCCCCACGGGTCGAGCAGACCGGCGAGGGCGATGAGCGCCGCGCCGGTCGCGATGCGCAGCGCGTTCTGGGTGGGCTCGGCCAGCCCGTCGACCCAGGCCGCACGGTCGAGCGCGACGAAGGCGCCGACGGTGAAGGTGACGGCAGTCGTCCACCACCCCGCCCGCAGCGCACGCTGCGTGAGGGGCGCGCCGCCCCCGCGTGCCGTGGGCCGGTTGAGGGTCGCGGTCTTCTGCTCGTCCATACCTCCATGCTGGCCGGGACCGGCCGCGCGCGAATCAGCCGCGGGGCTGCTCGTCCGGCCTGTCACGTCGGCCCGCAGGGGGACGGGGGTCAGACCCAGGTCGTAGACGCGCGTCGGAAGTCGGCTCTCGCGCGGAAGTCGGCTGTCGGCGAAGGGAGGGGGTGAGCGGGTCAGCGGTCGTGGTCGGCGAGCTGGGCGAGGCGGGCGTTGTAGGCGGTGAGGGCGGCGTCGTCGTCCCGGTCCGCCTGGCGGTCCTGGCGACGCGCGGTGCGGTCCTCGTCGCGCGACCACGCGATGGCGACGGCGACGGCGAGCACGAGCGTGGGCAGCTCCCCGATCCCCCAGGCGAGCGCGCCGCCGAGCTCCTGGTCGGCCAGCGCGTCCACGCCCCACGGCAGCCCGAGGCGGCCGAAGTGGTCGGCGGCGAAGAGCGTCGTCGCCTGCATGACCGAGACGCCGAAGAACGCGTGGAACGCCATCGTCGCGAAGAGCAGGAGCAGCCGCATCGGGTAGGACGGGCGGCTCGGTCCGGGGTCGATGCCGATGAGCGCGTTGGCGAACAGGTACCCCGCGAGGGTGAAGTGGACGACCATGAGCACGTGCCCGATGTGCAGGTCCATGTCGAGCGCGAAGGCGAACAGCGGGGAGTAGTAGAAGACGATCATCGAGCCCGCGAAGTTGATCGCCGCGACCACCGGCCGGGCCAGGAACTGCGCCCACCGGGAGTGGACGAGCGCGAGCAGCCACTCCCGCGGCCCGCGGGAGCCGTCGGTCCGCGCCGGGAGCGCCCGCAGGGCCAGCGTCACCGGCGCGCCGAGCACGAAGAGGATCGGCACGACCATGGCGAGCAGCATGTGCTGGAGCATGTGGGCGCTGAACAGGACGAGCCCGTAGACGGCCGGCCCGCCGGAGGTCACCCAGGCGAAGAGCACCACGCCGGCGACCCAGGAGACGGTCCGCAGCGCCGGCCAGTCGTCCCCGCGCCGGCGCAGCCGCCGCGCCCACGTGAGGTAGACGGCGATCGCGGCGACGGCGGCGACGGCGAAGAGGATGTCCACCCGCCACTCGCTCAGCCAGGCGGCGAAGGACGGCGTCGGCGGCGCCGGGTACCCGGTGACCGCCTCGACCGGGCTGGGCCGCGTGGTCGGCTCCTGCGGCACGGGCGGCGGGCTGGCCGCCAGGGCGACCGAGACGCCGATGACCGCGGCCATGAGGAGAACCTCGACGGCCGCCACCCGCCAGAACAGGCCCGGCCGCTGCGCCACCTGCGGCACCGTGCGCCGACGGTGCAGCCAGCCGACGACACCGAGCACGAGGAACGCGCCGGTCTTGACGAGGACGAGCTGCCCGTAGGGCGTGCCGAGGCCCGCCAGCGAGCCGACCCGGACGATCCCGTTGGCCAGGCCGGAGATCCCCACGAGCGCGAAGCTCCACCCGGCGAGGGCGGAGTAGCGCCGCACCGCGGCGTCCCGGTCGATCCCCAGGCGCCGCCCGACGAGGCAGAGCACTCCCAGGCCACCCGCCCACAGCGACATCGAGCCGATGTGCAGCCACATCGACGACACGGCGAGCCCGTGGTCCGCGGCCCCGGCGGCGTGCCCGGTGAGCGCGATCGGGACGAGCGCGACGAGCGCGAGCACCGAGGCGAGGGCCGCGCCCGTGGGCGTCACGACGGCGACGCACACGGTGGCGAGCACCGCGGTGAGCACGGTCGCCACCAGGTAGTGGCGCCCCACGGGGATCTGGGTGACGAAGTGGGCGAGCTCGGGCCCGAAGCTCGGCTCGGTGAGCCCGCGACCGGAGGTGCGGGCGTAGGTGAGGACGATGCGCACGACTCCCGCGAGCGTCCAGAGCACCGCGGCGACGGCGGCGACCCGGGCCGAGAGCAGCCACGCAGTCCCGTCGACGGCGGTGTGCCGGGAGGCCGCCCGGCGGGCCGCACCGCCGGCGCCCGGGCGGGCCGGGGCGGGCAGGACGAGCGCGCACAGCGCGAGGGCGCCGATCGTCGCCGCCGCGGCGGCGTCGGCGAGCACGGTGGTCGCGGGCACGCCCCAGCGCACGAGCGCCCCCGGGTCGAGCACGCCGCTGGGGGCGACGGCGCCGGAGAACAGCAGCCCGAGGACGAGCGCGGCCCCCGCGGCGACCGCCGCCAGCGGCAGACCGAGCGTGGGCCGGGGTGGGGCGGTGGGGGGCGTGGGGCTCACGCGTCCAGGGTAGATCCGCCCGGCGCGGCCCCACGCAACCCCCGGGCCGCCCCCAGGCGTGGATGGCATACTCGCGCAGGTACACGGCGCAGGCCGGGCCGGCCGCGGCCGGCTTCGAGGACAAGGGGAACGATGACCACACCGACCGGCACGGGCCTCGCGCCCAGCGCGGCGACCATCGACCAGACCGACCTGCGACGCTCCGCCGAGCTGCTCGGGCGCGTCAACGACATCTTCGGCCAGCGGGTCATCGGCCAGGAGGCGCTGCGCGTCGCCCTCGTCTCCACGCTGCTCGCCGGCGGGCACATCCTCCTGGAGTCGGTGCCGGGCCTGGCCAAGACGACGGCGGCACAGACGCTCGCGTCGTCGGTCTCGGGCTCCTTCCACCGGATCCAGTGCACCCCCGACCTCATGCCGAACGACATCGTCGGCACGCAGATCTTCAACTACGGCACCGGGACGTTCACCACCCAGCTCGGCCCCGTCCACGCCAACCTCGTGCTCCTCGACGAGATCAACCGGTCCAGCGCCAAGACGCAGTCGGCGATGCTCGAGGCGATGCAGGAGAAGCAGACCTCGATCGGCGGGGAGGTCTACCCGCTCCCCAAGCCGTTCATGGTGCTCGCGACGCAGAACCCCATCGAGGAGGAGGGCACCTACGTGCTGCCCGAGGCGCAGATGGACCGGTTCCTCGTCAAGGAGGTGCTCACCTACCCGACGCCGACCGAGGAGATCCGCATCCTCGACGGCATCAGCTCCGGCTCCTTCGACGCCCCGCTGCGCAGCGAGCCGATCACCCTGGAGGACGTCATGTTCCTCCAGCGGCTGGCCTCCCAGGTGTACGTCGACGCGTCGATCAAGCAGTACGTCGTCGCCGTCGTCAACACCACCCGCGGCGGTGGACCGCGGCCCCTGCCGAAGTTCTCCCAGCACGTGCGCGTCGGCGCCAGCCCGCGCGGTGCGATCGCGCTCATGCGCATCGCCCAGGCGCACGCGCTGCAGCAGGGCCGCACCTACGTCGTGCCCGACGACGTCAAGGCGCTGAGCCACAGCGTCCTGCGCCACCGGCTCGTGCGCACCTACGACGCCCTGGCGAACAACGTCGCGCCCGAGGCCCTCATCGACGCCGTCTTCGCCGCCGTCCCCGCCCCGTAAATGTCGAGCGCGTCGCGGCTGGCGAAGATCCGAGCGCGCCTGGACCTGCCCACGGTCCGGCGCGCCTCGGGCCTGCTCGACGGCCAGCACCGCTCGATCTTCACCGGGCACGGGCAGGACTTCGACGACATGGTCGAGTACCACCCGGGCGACGACGTCAAGGACATCGACTGGAAGGCCTCGGCGCGCACGGGCCACCCGGTCATCCGCCGCTTCGTCCACGAGTCGAACCTCGCGATGGTCCTCGCGGTCGACACCGGCCGCTCGATGGCGGCCACCGCCCCGAGCGGGGAGCGCAAGTCGGAGATCGCGCTGTTCGCCGCCGACGTCGTCGCCTACCTCGCCCGCGCCCGCGGCGACCTCGTCGGGCTCGTCGCCGGCGACTCGCGTCGCATCACCCAGGTCCCGGCGCGCGGCGGCACCGGCCACATGGAGATGCTCCTGCGGATCCTCGAGCGCGACCTCACCCGGGAGGCGCCGTCCTCGGACCTGTCCCGCGTCCTGGACCGGATCCTCACCTCGGCCACCCGGCGCACGCTCGTCGTGCTCATCACCGACGAGGCCCGTCCGGCCCTCACCGACGAGGAGGCGCTGCGCCGGCTGCGCACCCGCCACGACATCATGGTGATCTCGGTGGCCGACGCCGTGCCCACCACCCCGGGCCTGGGCCCCGTCGCGGACGTCGAGGGAGGACTCGTCCTGCCCCCCTTCCTCCAGCGCGACCGCCGCCTGCACGCGGCCGCGACCACGGCCGTGGCCAACCGCAAGAAGCGGGTGCGCGACATGCTGCGCCGCCGCGGGATCGAGCACGTCGTCGCCTCGAGCTCCGACGACGTCGTCGACGCCCTCCTCGACCTGTTCCGGAGGCAGCGCCGTGTCCGGGCTTGAGGACCTGCTGCCCCCCGAGGCCTACTCGGCGTGGGTGCCCGTGCTGGGCGGCGTGCTCCTGCTCGCCGTCGCCGGCTGGTACGCCTTCGTCCTGCTCTCCACCCGCCGCGCCCGGCCCACCGAGGCGGGCTCCGTGTCGCCCGACGGGCGGGCGCGCTTCGCCGCGGACGTCGACGCCGCCCTGGAGTCCTACCGGCGGGGTGAGGAGGACCTGCGCGGGCTGCACCTCGAGCTCGCCCGGATCATGCGCGAGTTCGCCTCCGAGCGGATCGGGCGGGACGTGCGGTCGTGGACGGCGGGGGACATCGCCGGCTACGACCCCACCGCCCGGCTCGGTGACCTCCTGCGCCTGTGGGAGGAGCCGTCCTTCGCGCGGCGCAGCGACGCCGAGGCCGTGACGGCCGCCGAGCGCGCCCGGGAGGTGATCCGCCAGTGGTGATGCTCATGACGTGGCTCATCCCGGTGGTCCTCGGGCTCGTCCTCGCCGCCGCGGTGCTCGGCTGGTTCATGCCGCGCGAGGGCCGCCCTGCCCGGCAGGTGCGCTGGCTGGCCAACACCGGCTACCTGCGCCGCCTGCCCACCTACCGCAGGCGGATGCGCCTGTACCAGGTGGCCCTCGGCGGGCTCGGCGTCTTCACGCTCGTCGCCTCCCTCGGCACCGCCCTGCTCCTGGCCCGGCCCGCCGACCGCGACGTGCGCGCCGAGGTCATGGCCACCCGCGACATCGTCCTGTGCCTCGACGTGTCCGGCTCGATGATCGAGTTCGACAGCGAGATCGTGCGGACCTTCTCCCAGATGGTCGAGTCCTTCGACGGCGAGCGGATCGCCCTGTCGGTGTGGAACTCCACCTCCCGCTCGGTCTTCCCGCTCACCGACGACTACGCCCTCGTCACCGAGGAGCTCGACGCCGCCGCCGAGGCGCTGGACTTCGACCTCGACGCCCTGTTCCACTCCCCGGAGGCCCTCGAGCAGCTCGAGGAGTTCGTCGCGGGGACGATGTCCCACGACCCGGACTCCTCCTCGCTCGTCGGTGACGGGCTCGCCACGTGCGCCTTCGCCTTCGACGCGTCGGACACCGAGCGGTCCCGCTCGATCATCCTCGTCACCGACAACCAGGTGCTCGGCGCGCCGATCTACGGCCTGCAGGAGGCCGCGGACCTCGCCGCCGAGCGCGACATCCGCCTCTACGGCCTGTTCGCCTCCTCCGACGAGTCCTACTCCCGCGAGAACGAGCAGGCCTTCCGTGAGGCGGTCACCGGCCACGGCGGGCTGTTCTACCAGGCCGACGACCCGGCCGCGGTCGACGCGATCGTCGCCGACATCGACTCCCAGCAGGCCGTCGAGCTCGACGCCGCCCCCGAGGTCGTCATCACCGACCGCCCCGAGACGGTGCTGTGGCTGGCCGTCGCCGGGGTCGCCGGGCTGGTGCTCGCGGCATGGAGGCTGCGCTCATGATCCTGCGTCTCGTGTGGCCCGCGTGGGCCGTCGCCGTCGTCATCCTCCCGCTCGTGACCGTGTGCGTCCTCGCCGCCGTGCGCGCGCGCCGCAGCGGTGACGGCTCGTTCCCCTCCTGGCTGCGCCGCGGCGGGATGGTCCTCGCCCTCCTCGTCGTCGCGCTCGGTCCGGCGGTCCCGAGCACGACGACGACGGTCGCGACGAACGTCGAGGTCTTCTTCGTCGTCGACCGCACCGGCTCGATGGCCGCGGAGGACTACGCGGGCGGGCAGCCCCGCCTGGACGGGGTGCGGCACGACGTCGAGGCGATCGTCGAGGCGATGCCCGGCGCGCGGTACTCGGTCATCACCTTCGACTCCCAGGCCGCCCGCCAGCTCCCGCTCACCACCGACGCGCGCGCCGTGCGCACGTGGGCCGACACCCTCGTCCAGGAGATCACCGCCTACTCGGCGGGCTCGGCGGTCGACCGGCCGCTGCCGACCCTCACGGCGGCGCTCGAGGGTGCCGCGGAGCGCAACCCGGAGAACGTGCGCGTCGTGTTCCTCCTGTCCGACGGCGAGAACACGAGCGGCGACGGCAGCGAGGAGGGCGAGCCGCAGTCCTTCGCCGACCTCGCCCCGCTCGTCGACGGTGGCGCGGTCCTCGGCTACGGCACCGCGCAGGGCGGGCAGATGCGCGTCTACGACGGGACCGACGAGACCGGCGCGGGCACCGACGCCGAGTGGATCCTCGACGAGACCCAGCCCGGGTCCCCGCCCGCCGTCTCACGCATCGACGAGACGCAGCTGCGGCGGGTCGCCGAGCAGCTCGGGCTCGACTACGTCCACCGTAACCAGCCCTCCGACGTCGGCGGGCTCGTCGCCGGGATCGACGCGGAGACCATCGCCGCGGACGGCCGGCGCGACGTGTCGGTCTACGAGGACGTCTACTGGCCGGCCGCGGCGGTGCTCGCCGTGCTCCTCGCGTGGGAGGCGTGGCACCAGGCGCGCCACTTCCCGCGGCCCGGCGCCCCCGTGCGGCGTGAGAGGAGCGCGGCATGAGCCGGACCCGCGAGCGCCCAGCGCTGCCGCCGCACCTGCGCCTGCGCCGTCGCCTCCTCGCGTGGTCGGCGCCCGTCGTCCTCGCCTTCCTCGTCGTCGGCTCGCTGCTCCTCGGGACGTGGGCCGGCAACCTCCTCGGCACCCGGGACTACGACGCGCTGCGCTTCCCCGAGGCCGCGGACCAGTACGAGGCGCAGCAGCGCTGGACCGGCTTCGCCGAGCAGTGGAAGGCCTGGTTCAACCGGGGGACCGCGCTGTACCGGGCCGAGGAGCACTTCCTCGCCGTGGAGGACCTGCGGGTGGCCCTCGAGCGCGTCCCGGAGGCGGGGCCGCTGCCCGGCGGTCCCGAGGGCAGCAAGGCGCCGGAGTCCCCCGAGTGCCGTGTGCGCACCAACCTCTCGCTGGCGATCGAGGCGCTGGGCGACGTCGCGGCGACCGGCGACGGCGACCCGGGCATCGCCGAGGCCTACTACGCCGAGGCGCAGGAGGTCATCGCCCCGTGCACGACCTCCCCGCAGAACGAGCAGACCTCCGAGCGTCAGCAGGACAAGGAGGACCAGGCCCGCGAGGACCGCCAGAACCCGCAGGACCAGCCCACCGAGGAGCCGAGCGGGGAGCCCACCGACGAGCCCTCCGACGAGCCGTCCGACGAGCCGTCCGAGGAGCCGACGCCGGGTGAGGAGCCCAGCGCGGAGCCGACCCCCGAGCCCACCCAGGACCCCCGTCAGGAGGAGCTCGAGGAGCGCAACCGCGACGCCGAGCGCGAGCGCCAGGAGGAGCAGGAGCGCGGCGGCGGCGGCTTCGGCGGCGGACAGAACTGGTAGCCCGTCCGCCTGCGCCGGCCGGCCGCAGGCCACACAATGAGGTGGTGCCGGGTTCCAGGGAGACACGCGACGTCGTCGTCGTGGGCTCGGGACCCAACGGCCTGGCGGCCGCGGTGACGATGGCGCGGGCCGGACTGGGCGTCCTGCTCCTCGAGGCCGAGACGACCGTCGGCGGCGGTGCCCGCACCCTGGACCTCGGGCTCGGCGAGGGTCTCGTCCACGACGTGTGCTCCGCCGTCCACCCGCTCGCCACCGCGAGCCCGTTCCTCTCCGCGTTCGACCTGCCCGCCCGCGGCGTCGAGCTCGTCGCCCCCGAGCTGTCCTACGCCCACCCGCTCGACGGTGCCCGCGCCGGGCTCGCGTGGCGCGACCTCGAGCGCACCGTCGCGGGCCTGGGCGCCGACGGCGGGGCGTGGCGGCGCACCTTCGGCCCGCTCGTGCGGGACGCGGAGGCGGTCGTCGGCGCCACGCTCGGGGACATGCGCAGCATCCCGTCCCAGCTGCGGTCGCCGCAGGGGATGCGCGGCGCCGTCGCCTTCGGCCTGCGCACGCTCGTCGAGGGGACGGCGCTGTGGAGCCTGCCCTTCGCCGGGGAGGTGGCGCCCGCGATGCTCGCCGGGGTGGCCGGCCACGCGATCGCCCCGCTGCCCGCGCTCGCCCCGGCCGGGGTGGCGCTCATGCTCGGCACGCTCGCCCACACGACCGGGTGGCGGATCCCGGTGGGCGGCTCGCAGGCCATCGCCGACGCGCTCGTCGCCGACCTGCGTGCCCACGGCGGGGAGGTCCGCACCGGGGTGCGGGTACGCAGCTGGCGTGAGCTGCCCCGCGCCCGCAGCTACCTCCTCGACACCTCGACGGCGGTGGCCGCGGAGATCTGGGGCGAGCGGCTGCCCCCGGCGGTCGCCCGCCGGCTCACCCGCGCCCCGCGGGGCGGGGCGGCGGCCAAGGTCGACTTCGTGCTCGACGGGCCGGTCCCGTGGGCGGTGCCCGACGTCGGGCGCGCGTTCACCGTCCACGTCGGCGGCACCCGCGCGGAGGTGGCGGCCGCCGAGGCGGACGTCGCCCGCGGCGTCCTGCCCGAGCGTCCGGTCGTCCTGCTCTCCGACCCCTCGGTGGCCGACCCGGGCCGCGCCCGCGACGGGCGGCGCCCGCTGTGGACCTACGCCCACGTGCCCGCCGGGTCCACCGTCGACCCCACCGAGCACGTCATCCGCCAGATCGAGCGCTTCGCGCCCGGCTTCCGCGACGTCGTCGTGCGCAGCCGCGGCATCCCGGCCGCGCGGATGGTCGAGCACAACCTCAACCTCGTCGACGGCGACATCGCCGGCGGGGCGGTGACGATGGGGCGTGTGCTGCGCGGTCCGACCGGCCGCTGGGACCCCTACGGCCTCGGCGTCCCCGGTGTCTACCTGTGCTCCTCCTCGACGCCGCCCGCCCCGGGCGTGCACGGGATGAACGGCTTCCACGCCGCCCGGCGTGCCCTGCGGCAGCGGTTCGGGCTGCCCGTGCCCTCCCTCTCGCCCTGACCGACCGGCTCCCGGGCCGGTGTGACGCCCGCCGCGGGCTTGTCGGTAGTGTGCTCCCGGTGCCGAGCGGAGGAGAGGTCCGGATGAGTGCGGTCGTGCGTCTGCGCGGCGTGCCCGTGGGGGAGGGGCGCGCCAAGGTCGCGGCCTCCCTGAGCTCCCCGCGCGCTGCGGACCTGCTCGCCGAGGCCGGGCGCGTGCTGGCCGCCGGCGTCGACGTCGCCGAGTGGCGGGCGGACCACGCCCTGGCCGCGGGCACCCCGGTCACCGGGCTGCCGGCCGCGCTGCGCGAGCGCCTGGGCGACACCCCGCTCCTGCTCACCGTGCGCAGCGCGCACGAGGGTGGCGCAGCCACGCTCGACGACGCCGCCTACGCCGCCGCCGTCACCTCCCTCCTCGAGCCGGGCGGCGGGGACGCCGTGGACCTCGAGGCCGCCCGGCACGCGGTGCTGCCCGACCTGCTCGCCCGTGCCCGCGAGGCCGGCCTGCCGGTCCTCGTCTCGGCGCACGACGTGCACGCCACCCCCTCCGCCGCCGAGATCACGGACCTGCTCGCCGCGATGGCCGCGGCAGGAGCCGACGTCGTCAAGCTCGCCGTCACCGCCCGCGGCCCGCGCGACGTCCTCGCCCTGCTCGAGGGGACGCTCGCGGCGCGCGAGACGCTCGACGTCCCGGTGGTCACCATGGCCATGGGCCCGGCCGGCCTGGTGAGCCGGCTGTGCGGGGAGGTCTTCGGCTCGGCGCTGACCTTCGGTGCCGTGGACCGGCCCTCCGCGCCGGGCCAGATCGACGCCCGGGCGCTGCGCGAGGTCGTCGACCTCGTCCACGAGCACGGGGGAGGCGGGCGATGACGTTCACCGTCTACCAGGCGACGAACCCGGCCACGCCCCCGGAGACGCTCGCCCGCATGGCCGCCGACCGGCCCGACCTGCGCCAGTTCGTCGCGGCCAACCCGGCCACCCCGCCGGGCGTCGTCGAGTGGCTCGGCACGCTGGGGGACCACGCGGTGGACGCCGCGCTCGCCCGTCGCCGGCCCGCCGGCTACCCGCCGCCCTCGGGGCCCCCGAGCGGGTCGGTCCCTAGCTCCCCGCGCCCCCTCTCCCCGCAGACCGGGCCGTGGGCGTCCGGCGGGTCCCCCGCACCGGGCGCGCCTCCCGCCGGTCGTCCCGTCGCCAACCCCTACGCCCCACCGGGCGCCAACCCCTACGCCCCACCGGCCGGCCCTGGCGCGCCCGGCCCGGGCGGGTACGGCGGCACCCCGGCACCCTCCGGCCACACGGCACCGTCCGGCTACGGCGCCCCGTCCGGCTACGGTGCGCCGTCCGGCTACGGTGCGCCGTCCGGCTACGGGCCCGTCTCCGGCTCCCCGCTCGACGCCTACGGCTACCAGCTGCCCGAGCCGCGCGGCCGACGCGTGGGCCTCGTCGTGGCGATCGTGGCCGCCGCCGTCCTGCTCGTCGGGGCGCTCGTCTTCGCCGCGTCCTCGATCTTCGGTGCGGTCGGCGACGACAGCACCTACGGCGACGACCCCTACCTCGACCGGCTGTGGGACGCGTGCGAGGCCGGGGACGGCCAGGCGTGCGACGACCTCTACCTCGAGTCGCCCCTCGGCTCGGGCTACGAGGAGTTCGGTGACACGTGCGGACACCGGTTCGACGAGCAGTCCGTGTGGTGCGCCGAGGTCATGTGACCCGTGCCCACCCCGGCGGGCTCAGCGCGCCAGGCCCACGGCGGCGACGACCGGCCCGTCGGCCGGCAGCCACCTCAGCCCGGCGGCTCCCGGGGCGTCGACCCACAGCACGTCGTCGTGGTCGAGGAGGGGCCGCGGCTCCCCGTCGGTGAGGGCCAGCCACACCCGCAGCCGCAGCCGGTCGTTGATCGGCCAGTCGCCCGCGAGCGGACCGGGGAGCGGCGGGCCGAGGGTGAGGTCGACGCCGAGCTCCTCGCGGATCTCCCGGTGCAGCGCCGCCGCGGGGTCCTCACCCGGCTCGACCTTCCCGCCGGGCAGCTCCCACATCCCGGCGAGGTCGCTCGGGGCGGAGCGGCGCGCCGCCAGCAGCCGGCGCGGCGCGACGAGGTCGTCGACGACGGCCGCCGCGACGACCAGCCTGGGCGCTGTCTCCACGGCCGAAGGCTACCCGTGGCGTGACCCGCGCCGCGGCGACGGGCACGATGGCGGGGTGGACCTCCTCGACGTGTGGACGGCGGTGGCCGACCGGACGCGCCCCGGCCCCGCGCTCGCGACGCTCGGGCTGCCTGCCGCCGCGGTGTGGGCGGCGCTCGCGGCCGGGCTGCTCGTCGTCGCCCTCCCGCCGCTGTGGCGGGCGCTGCGCGTCGTCGTCACCGTGGTGCACGAGCTGGGGCACGCGGTCGTCGGCGTGCTCGTCGGCCGCTCGTTCACCGGGCTGGTCCTGCGACCGGACATGTCCGGGCACGCGGTGACGGTGGGCCGTTCCCGGGGGCCGGGCAGGGTGGCGACGACGTGGGCGGGCTACCCGGCCCCGGCGCTCGTCGGTGCCGGTGCCGTCCTCGCCGGGACCTCCGGGTGGGCTCCGCCGGTCCTCCTCGTCACGGCCGGCGTCCTGCTCGTCGGGCTGCTCCGCTCCCGGTCGGCCTACACGGTCCTCGTCATGCTCGCCGCCCTCGGGGCGACCGGCTGGCTGTGGTGGTCCGGCGACGGCGAGGCCCAGGGGCTGGCCCTCCTCGCCGTCGGTGTCATGCTGGTGCTCGGGGCGTGGCGCCACCTCGGCGCCGTCACCCGGGAGCCGGGCAGCGGGTCGGACCCCGCCGTGCTCGCCCGGATCACCCCGCTGCCCCGCGCGGTGTGGACCGTGTCCTTCGTCCTCGCGCTGGCGGGCGCGACCTGGGTGGTGGCCGACCGGCTGTGGACGCTCGTGGGACGTTGACAGCCGCGCTCCCGGGCGGGACACTTGAAGACTCAACTATGAGACACGAGGACGCACCATGAGCGACGACGAGCCGCGCTGGCTCACCCCGGTCGAACGGACCACCTGGCTGAGCATCAGCGAGCTGTTCATGACGCTCCCGGGCGCCCTCGACACGCGGCTGCAGCAGCACGCCGGCATCACGTTCTACGAGTACATGGTCCTCGCGATGCTCTCCGAGCAGGAGGACCGCACGCTCCAGCTCAGCGAGCTCGCCGAGCTCACCTCCGGCTCGCTGTCCCGTCTGTCACACGTCCTCACCCGCCTCGAGCGGCACGGCTGGGTGGTGCGCGAGCGCTCCCCGCACAACGCCCGGGCGCGGATCGCCCGGCTCACCCCCGAGGGTCTGTCCAAGGTCGTCGCGACGGCGCCGGCGCACGTCGACGACGTCCGTGAGCTCGTCTTCGACGCGCTCGGCGAGCAGGACGTGCCCGCGCTCGCGGCGATCCTCGCCCCGGTGCTCGAGCGGCTGCAGCCCGGCGGGCGGCCGGTGCGTCCGGGCCGCGGCGTCGGGGTCTGACTCAGACGGCCGCGCCGCCGATCTGCGGGCGCCACATCTCCGGCCGGCGGCCGAGGCGCAGGGCGTCGGCAGCGGAGCGGACCTGGTCGATCTCGGTCGGGCTCAGCGACTGCGCGAGCGTGTCGAGCAGCCGGATGCGGATGGCCTCGGACTGCCCGAGGACGGCCTGGCCCTTGGGCGTGAGGTGGACGAGCGTGGGCTCGGCCGCGGAGTTCGGCTCGGCCGGGTGGTGGTGGCGGCCGAGGAGCGCCTTGCGGACCAGGCCGTCGACGGTCGCGGCGGCAGCGGCGTCGGCCTGCCCCGTGTAGCGGGCGATCGCCCGGTAGTGGTCCACGCCCTCGGCGACGGCGGTCAGCGCCTGCAGCTCCCCGAGGCGCAGGCCGGTGAGCTCCTCGACCGCGCCGATCATGAGGTGGCGGGTCTGGTCGAGCTGGGTGGTGCCCGCCCCGAGGTCCAGGATCGTGGCCAGGCCGGTGCCGGGGGTCGTCGCGCGCAGCACCCGCCGGATCTCGGTGACCGGGGCGCGGAGGTCGTCATCGCCGCCGCCGACGACGACGGACATTGGCGGGGGTTCTGCCTGAGTACTCACAGTTGGACAACGGTACGTGAGGCTGCGAGGTTCCACCCGTCGGGCGCGTGCCGCGTCGCTCACCGTGCCGGAGTTTTACGAACCGGGCACGGCGATGGCTATACTCGGACTCCGGCAGCGCCTGCGGCACTGCCACGCGGGTGTAGTTCAATGGTAGAACTTCAGCTTCCCAAGCTGACGGCGCGGGTTCGATTCCCGTCACCCGCTCCACCGGCTCGGCCCCTCCGGGGTCGGGCCGTTCGTGTTCGTAGCGCATCAGTTGACAAGGGTGCGCAGCACCTTTGGAGCGTAGAACCGACGGCGATAGGTGCCTTCAGGGTCCAGCGGTGCGAGGATCTCCAGATCGACGAGTTGGCCGACCAGGCTGTTCGCTCTCCCGTACGAGAGTTGGAGATCGCGCTGGACCGCGCGCACGGTGAACGAGATGTGGCCCACCGCGTAGTCGACGAGGGTCTGGGCCGTGTCTGCCCGTAGCTTGGAAGTCCGGACGACGTCCTTGAGCTGGTCTTGGACTGCGACGAGTGCGAGCATCTGGTCGCGCGTAGCGAGGGCGGACTCCCTTAGTCCGTGCGCGAAGAAGGAGACGAATCCGTCCCAGTCCCCCGCTGTGCTGACGGCCAGAAGGCGGTCGTAGTAGTCGTACCGACGCGATTCGAACCAGGGTGATACTGAGAGCGTGGGTTCGGCCAGGACTCCGGACAGCAGCAGGTGTATCACGATGAGGAGCCTGCCGATCCGCCCGTTTCCATCATTGAAGGGGTGTAGCGCCTCGAACTGGTAGTGCGCCATGGCGGCGGCTACTACGGGGTCGATCTCGCTCGAGCGGTCGATGCTCATCCACGCCAAGAGGTCCTGTACTCGAGCGTGCAGGTCGTCCCCCGGTGGCGGGGGCACGAATCGCGCGACCGTCACGGGAAGATCTGCAGGAGTTGCTCCATCTCGCCGACCAATGACCACCTGCATGTTGCGGATTGCGCCCGACGCAGCGACGTCGCTGGGCGTGCCTGCGACTAGGATTCGCTGGAGCCCGCTCATCATGCTGGTGGTGAGGGACCTGCCCTGCTGTAGCCAGTCGAAGGCCGTATCTGCCATCTTGACGTAGTTGAGAACCTCCCGGAGATCTGCGGTGCCTGGGTTGTCCTCATCTGCGGTTAGGACGTCGCTCAGTGGCGCGTAGGTACCCTCCAGTGCGGAGGTGCTCTGCGCCTCGGTCTGGAGGGTTGGACGCCTGAGTAGTTGCGGGTTGGGCAGCTGGCGGGCTGTGCTGTCCAAGGATGCCAAGGCTGCGCGAGCGTTTGCGACCGCGAGGTAGGTGGCTGGGGTGAGGGGTGGGCACTCGCTGGGCAACGGGTCGGGCAGGAACGCGCGATGCTCCCAAGCGCCGTGCCTCGGGTCGGTTCCGGTGATGGGTACAAGCGTGCCCGGTGACGCCTTCGTGAAGCGGCCAAGGTCCATGAATGTCACTCTACTGGTCGAAGTGTAAAATTTCACGTACGAGATTCACACTTAGAGGATCCATGGCCGACTCGTAGAGTGTCTGGGAAGTGTCGGTTCGCAGTCATAGTCGGCTGTGGATTGTCACTAATGAGGTCACACCGGCTCGGCCCCTCCGGGGTCGGGCCGTTCGTGTTCGTGAGGCACAATCTTTGCGTGCTTCTCTCCGACCGTGACATCCGGGCCCAGATCGACGCCGGGCGGGTCCAGCTCGACCCGTACGACCCCGCGATGATCCAGCCCTCGAGCATCGACGTGCGCCTCGACCGCTGGTTCCGGCTCTTCGACAACCACCGCTACGCCGTCATCGACCCGGCGCAGGACCAGTCCGAGCTCACCCGCCTCATCGAGGTCGCGCCCGACGAGCCGTTCGTGCTCCACCCGGGTGAGTTCGCCCTCGGCGCCACCTACGAGCTCGTCACGCTCCCCGACGACGTCGCGGCCCGGCTCGAGGGCAAGTCCTCCCTCGGCCGTCTCGGCCTGCTCACCCACTCGACCGCCGGCTTCATCGACCCCGGGTTCACCGGCCACGTCACCCTCGAGCTGTCGAACACCGCGACCCTGCCGATCACGCTGTGGCCGGGGATGAAGATCGGCCAGCTGTGCTTCTTCCAGCTCTCCAGCCCGGCCGAGCACCCGTACGGCACCGGGGTGCGCGGCTCGCGCTACCAGGGCCAGCGCGGCCCGACCGCCTCCCGCTCCCACCTCAACTTCAGCCGTACCCCACTCCGGTGAGCGACCTCCCCCTCCTCGACCGCGGCCTGGCCGCTCCCCGACACCTGCTCGTGCTCTCCGCCGAGGTGTCCCCGGAGGAGGTGGAGGCGCTGGCGGTCTCGCACTTCGACGACGCCGGCTGGGTGGCGCCGAGCTCGCTGCGGCTCACCGGTGACGCCCTGCTCACCGGGCCGTGGGAGGTGGACGACACCGTGCGCGCCGCGCTCGACCTGCCCTCCTGGGCCGCCTCGGCGATGCTCCTGCGCTGCCCGGTCCAGCGCGGCGGCGCCGTGCCGCCCGAGCTGCGGGGCCTGGGCGGGCTGCTCGACGCGTTCCCCGAGGGGGAGCCGGTCGGGCTGGAGCGGCGCGTCCTGGACCACCTCCTCGCCCAGGCGCGACGGCTCGCCGGCGCGCTGCGGGTCGCGGGCACCGGCACCGTCCTCGTGCCCGACCCCGCCTCCGCCGTCGACCTCACCGTCCACACGACGGTGTGGCTCGAGCCGGACGCGTGCCTCAAGGTCCTCGCCCCGGTGCTGCCCGGGATCACGACCGACGAGGAGGTCGACCCGCCCGCGCACGTGCCGTCGCTCGACGCCGGCGTCGCCCCGCAGCGGGCGGCGGCGGTCGCCGAGCTGGACGAGGGCGAACGGGCCTGGCTGCACGCCGAGGCCGACGCGCTCGACGAGGCTGTCCTCTCCCAGCCGCAGGTCCTCGACGGCTACGCCTGCGCGGCCCCGGCGCCGGGCGGGCTGCTCGAGGTCGGTGTCGCGGGCAGCGAGCACACCCCGCTCGTCCTGCGCGGCGAGCCGTGGGCCCGTGGCGGGGTCATCACCTACGAGGTGCGCTGGCGGCCGGACGACCCGGCCACCGCGCTCGGTCCTCGCCCGCCCCTCGCGCTGCGCCGGCAGCGGGAGCAGGCCGCCCGGCTCGTCGAGCGCGTGACCCTCGCCCTCCACGCGGCCGTGGGCGGCGCGATCGTCGACGACGACGGCTTCCTCGTCGCCCCCGAGACGCTCGGCTGACACGGATCGCACGACCGCGGGCCCTCCTGCCGCAGCGGCAGGAGGGCCCGCGGTGCGTCGGGTGTCAGTGGTCGTCGCGGACCTCGTGGGCAGAGTCCTGGGCCTGCGAGCGGACCTCACCGGCCTTCTCCTGGGCCTGGGTGCGCACGTCCTGTGCGGCCTCCTGGGCGTGGGAGCCGACGTCCTGCGCTGCCCCGGTGCCCTCCTCGCGCACGCGCTGGACCCCTTCCGTGGCGGTGTCCTTCACGTCCTGGACGGCCTGCTGGGCGGGCTCCCTGAGCCTCTCGGCGCTCTCCCGCGCGACCGTCCTGACCTCCTCGGTCGCCTGGCCGACGGCGTCGCTCGACCTCGCCTGCTCGACGAGCTCACGCTCCTTGCGGGAGGAGGGGATGAGCCCGGCGAGCAGCAGACCGGCGCCGAAGGCGACGAGGCCGGCGGCCAGCGGGTTGCCCTCGGCCCTCTCCTTCGTCCGTGCCGGGGCGCCGGTGGCCATGCCGGCGACGTGGCCGGCCTGGTCGCGCACCGAGCCGGCGGTGTCGGACGCCGCGCCGAAGATCCGGTCCTTGGCGTCGGTAACGGCGCCGCGCACCTTCTCCTTCTGGCGCTCGGCGATGTTGGTCGGGCTCACCTTGTCGGTGAGCGCGTCGACGTTCTGGCTGAGGTCGCTGCGGGTGCCCTCGATGTCCTGACGGATCTGGTCCGGGTCGTTGGTGGCCATCAGTGGTCCTGTCCTCTCACTGCGTCCGGGATCTTCTTCACGGTCTGCGAGGTAAGGGGGAGCCCCTCGACCTCCTTCATCTCCTTGCGGCCCGTGAGCGCGAGCACGGCCGCGACGACTGCCCAGATCGCCGCGACGATGAGCGCGGACCAGCCCAGGGCCGGCACCGTGTCCTCGTCGGCGATCAGCGTCCCCAGCGCCCACCACAGGGCCAGGGAGAGGAAGAGCAGGGTGAAGTACCCCGCCAGGCCGGCTCCGCCGAACATGCCGGCGCCCTTGCTCGCCTTCGAGACCGACTGCGTCAGCTCCGCCTTGGCGAGATCCATCTCCTGGCGGACGAGGGTGGAGAAGTCCTGCGTGATGTTGCTGACCAGCTCCCCGATGCTCGTGTCGGAGGAGGGCAGCGGCTCGGAGGTCGGGACCTCCGGGACGGTGACCGCCGGGACGGCGGTCCCCAGGTGGCCAGGCGGGACGGTCCCAGGGGGAGGCGCCGCGCCGCCGGGGGGCGGGGGACCGGGTGGCGTGGTCATCGCAGCCCACCCGGCTCGTCCGTGCCGTAGGTGAGGCCGGGCGGACGGGCGTCCGGAGTCGTCCCGGTCGGGGTCGCGGTCCCGTAGCCGACGGGGCTGCCGGTCGGCGGGAGACTGGCGGTGGTGGCGGTGGGCGAGGTGTCGTACCCGCCGGCCGGCTCGTCGTCCCCGGTGTCCTTGAGACTGCGGGCGATCCGCCCGACAGCCAGCCCCAGCCCACCGGCGATGAGCACGAAGGTCCCGGGGCTGCGGCGGGCGTAGCTGCGCACCTCCGCGAGCACCGCGGACGGCTCACGGCCCTCGAGCCACCGGCCGGCGTCGCCGGTCGTCTCGGCCGCCCAGCGGGCGAGGTGGGTCGCCATGCCCGGCTCCTCGGCGCCCTCGGCCAGCTGGCCCATCTCGGCGGAGAAGGCGCGCAGGCCCTGCGCCAGCCGCTCCTGCTGGGTGCCGGCCTGGGTAGACAGCTCGGTCTGTCCCTCGTGCAGCAGGGTCTGTGCCTGCCTCCTGGCCTCGCCGACCGCGCGCTGCGCCTCCTCCTTGGCCGTGCCGGCCACCTGGGTGGCCTGGTCCTTGGCGTTGCCGGCCACCTGGGCGGCCTGGTCCTTGGCGTTGCCGGCCACCTGGGCGGCCTCGTCCTTGGCGCTGCCGGCGACCTTCGAGGCCTCCTCCTTGGCGGCCTCCTTCGTGCCCCCGCCGGAGTGCCTCCCGGACTCGACGGGCGTGGTCGACACGGGGGACGGGGCCCCGGCGGGCGGCGGTGGCGTCACCGGTGGCGTCGCCGGCGGACCGACCGGCGGCCGCGCCGGGGCTGGTGGGCCCTGCCCGAGTGTCGAGGGGTCTGTGGGTGGGCGACGGAATTCCTCGGTCATGGTTCAGTCCTCCCGGTGCTGATCCGGCCACGGCTCGACGCCGAGGCTCGCGCCCAGAGTGCTCCCGATCGGACCGTCCCGCCTCTCGGGACAGCCGGTCCGGGTGAATGACATCCGCGAGATTCCGCCTCGAAGTGCGGTCGGGCGAGTCAGTGCGACCTGTGCCGGACGCGGTCGGGGGACCTCGGGACAGCGGGACGTGCGGACGCCCTGTCGGGAAACGTCGGTGTGTCGTTGTTAGACTGCGGGTGTCCCCGTCATGCTGCCGCGTTCGGCGTGCGGGCGTGATGTCCGGCGTGGCCGTTTCGCCGCCCAGGGCCTGTCTTGACCGTTGACAACACTGGAGCGGCCTGTGCTGCAGCTGCTGATCCTCCACCTCGTGGTGGCTGTGGTCGCGCCTGCATGCATGAAGCTGTGGGGGCGCCGGTTCTTCCTCGCCCTCGCGCTCGTCCCCGCCTCGGCGGCGGTGTGGGCCGGGATGCAGACCCAGGAGGTCCTCGCCGGGAACCACCCCGCGGTCTCCGTGGCGTGGGTGCCCACGCTCGACCTCAGCCTCACCTTCCGGCTCGACACCCTGTCGTGGCTCATGGTCCTGCTCGTCGGCGGGATCGGTGCGCTCGTCCTCGTCTACTGCGCGGCCTACTTCTCGGCCACGGCCAAGGGCCTGGGCCGCTTCGCGGGCGTCTTCGTCGCCTTCGCCGGCTCGATGCTCGGGCTCGTGACGACGGACAACACCCTGCTGCTCTACGTGTTCTGGGAGCTGACGACGATCACGTCGTTCCTGCTCATCGGCCACTACCACGACCGGCAGAGCTCGCGGCGCGCCGCGGTGCAGGCCCTCGTCGTCACGACCTTCGGCGGCCTGGGCATGCTCGCCGGCTTCATCGCCCTCGGTGAGGTCGAGGGCGGCAGCTACTCCCTGCGTGAGCTCGTCGCGAACCCCCCGACCGGCGGGATCGTCCCGGTCGCGGTGGCCCTCGTCCTGCTCGGTGCGGTGACGAAGTCGGCGCTCATCCCCTTCCACTTCTGGCTCCCCTCGGCCATGGCCGCGCCGACCCCGGTCAGCGCGTACCTCCACGCCGCGGCGATGGTCAAGGCCGGCGTCTACCTCGTCGCCCGGCTCGCGCCCGGCTTCGCCGACGTCCCGCTGTGGCGGTGGACGCTGCTCCTCCTGGGCGCCGGCACGCTCCTGCTCGGCGGCTACCGGTCCCTGCGGCAGCACGACCTCAAGCTGCTCCTCGCCTTCGGCACCGTGAGCCAGCTCGGGTTCATCATCCTGCTCGTCGGGTTCGGGACCAACGCCGCGGCCCTCGCCGGGCTCGCGCTGCTCGGCGCCCACGCGCTGTTCAAGGCCTGCCTGTTCCTCGTCGTCGGCACGATCGACTGGTCGGTCGGCACCCGTGACCTGCGTGAGCTCACCGGGATGGCTCGGCGCATGCCGCTGACGGCGCTGAGCGCGGCGATCGCCACCGCCTCGATGGTGGGCCTGCCGATCACGGCCGGCTACCTCGCCAAGGAGGCGGCGCTCGAGTCGATGCTCCACGGGGACGGCTTCGGCAAGGCGGCGCTCGTGGCGATCGTGCTCGGCTCGATGCTCACCTTCGCCTACGGGGTGCGTTTCATGTGGGGCGCGTTCGCCTCCAAGCCCGGGGTCGAGCCCCCGACGGCCCAGCGCGCCTCGCGGGTCATCACCACGCCGGCGGCCGTCCTCGCCGCCGCCACCGTCGCCGTCGGCTTCCTGCCCGGCAGCCTCGAGCACGTCCTCGCGCCCTACGCCGACACCTACCCCGGCGAGCCGGGGCACCTCACGCTGTGGGCCGGTCCCGGTCCCGCGCTCTACCTCACCCTGCTCGTCGTGGCCGTCGGCACGCTGATGTTCGTCGCGCGCCGGCCCATCGAGCGGGCCCAGGACTCGATGTGGGACTTCGGCGGCGCGGCTGCCGCCTACCGCAAGATCGTCCTCGGCACCGAGCGCCTCGCGGCCGACGTCACGGCCGTGACCCAGCGTGGTTCGCTGCCGGCCTACCTCTCGACGATCCTCGTGACGACCGTCGGCCTCGTCGGCGGCGGCGCGATCGGCTTCGCCACCCTCCCCGCCCACGTCCGGCTGTGGGACAGCGGGGTCCAGGCCGCCGTCGTCGTCGTCATCTGCGTCGCTGCCTTCCTCACCGCGCGCGCCCGCCGCCGCCTCAAGGCGGTGCTCCTGGTCGGCGTCACCGGCTACGGCGTCGCGCTCATCTACGAGCTCCAGGGCGCCCCGGACCTCGCGCTCACCCAGGTGCTCGTCGAGACGATCACGCTCGTCGTGTTCATCCTCGTCCTGCGCCGCCTGCCCGCGTACTTCTCCAACCGCCCCCTCGTCGCCTCGCGGTGGCTGCGGGCCGCGATCGGCGCGGTCAGCGGCATCACCGTCGCCGGGCTGGCGATGGTCGCCGCCGGGTCGCGCGTCCACGCGCCGGTGTCGGTGGACTTCGCCGAGGAGGCCTACGAGTACGGCTACGGGCGCAACGTCGTCAACGTCACGCTCGTCGACATCCGCGCGTGGGACACGATGGGCGAGATCTCGGTGCTGCTCGCCGCGGCCACCGGCGTCGCCTCGCTCATCTTCCTGCGCGCCCGCGCCTCGAAGATCGACCGCGCCACCAAGCTCAGCGCCGACCAGCAGGCCAAGGTGTGGCGCACGCCCGCCCCCGAGCGCAACGCGCAGCTCTACCAGCGGCTCGCCGCGCAGGCCCAGGAGCCCGAGGGCGACCGCGGCCGGCAGTGGCTGAGCGCGATCCCCACGCTCGCGCCCCAGCGCCGCTCGGTGATCTTCGAGGTCGGCACGCGCCTCATCTTCCACACGATGGTGCTGTTCTCCATCTACCTGCTCCTCGCCGGCCACAACCAGCCCGGTGGCGGGTTCGCCGGCGGCCTCATCGCGGGCATCGCGCTCACCGTGCGCTACCTCGCCGGCGGACGCTACGAGCTCGGTGAGGCGCTGCCCGTCCAGGCCGGCTGGCTGCTCGGCTCGGGCCTCTTCCTCTCCGCCGGCGCCGGCGCGATCCCGCTGTTCTTCGGCGGCGACGTGCTGCAGTCCGTGCTCGTCCAGGCCGACCTCGGGATCATGGGCGAGCTCAAGCTCGTCTCGACGATCTTCTTCGACGTGGGGGTCTACCTCGTCGTCGTCGGGCTCGTCCTCGACATCCTGCGCACCCTCGGTGCCGAGATCGACCGGCAGGGCGAGCGGGAGGGCGACGCCGCTCCCGACGTGCCGTTCGACTCCCCGGAGGTCACGTCCGACGACGTCGCCCCCGAGGCGGCCCCCGCCGGCCGCACCGGCGCGACCCGACCCACCGACGGAGGTGCCCGGTGATCGACACCTCTCCGAGCCTCGCGCTCGTCCTGCTCGTCGCCGTCCTCGTCGGCTGCGGCGTCTACCTGCTCCTCGAGCGCAGCCTCACCCGCGTCATCGTCGGGATCGCGATGATCTCCAACGGCGTGAACATCATGTTCCTCATCGCCGGCGGCCGGGCCGGCGGCCCGCCGCTCGTCGGGACCACCGAGCCGGAGAACATGAGCGACCCACTTCCCCAGGCCATGGTGCTCACCGCGATCGTCATCACCCTGGGCCTCACCGCCTTCCTGCTCTCCCTCGCCTACCGGGCGTGGCAGCTCAACGGCCACGACGAGGTCCAGGACGACCTCGAGGACCGCCGCATCGCCCGCCTCGCGCAGTCCGACGAGGTGCCCGCCCGCAGCGTCGACGACGCCGGGACCACGCTCGCCGAGGACGCCCTCCTGTCCCGCGACGAGACCTCCGTCCTGCCCGACCGCGCCGGCCGCGCCCGGCGCGCCCGGATCGGCGCGGGCGACGAGGAGCTGCGATGAGCTGGCTCCTCCCGCTGCCCGTCCTCATCCCGCTCATCGGGGCCGGGCTCGCCCTCGCCCTCGCCCGTTTCCCGCGCGTCCAGCGGATCGTCACCGTCACGGCGCTCACCTCGGTGCTCGCGATCGCCATCGCGCTGCTCGTCCTCGTCAACGACGGGCCGATGGCGGTGGACATCGGCGGCTGGGCGGCACCGGTCGGGATCGTCCTCGTCGCGGACCGGCTCTCCGCGCTCCTGCTGCTCGTCTCGGTGAGCGTGACGCTCGGGGTGCTCCTGTACTCCCTGGCCCAGGGCAACGCCGACGGCGACGAGGGCGCCCCGGTCGCGATCTACCACCCGACCTACCTCGTGCTGTCCGCGGGTGTCTCCAACGCCTTCCTCACCGGGGACCTGTTCAACCTGTACGTGGGCTTCGAGATGCTCCTCGTCTCGAGCTTCGTGCTCATCACGCTGGGCGGCTCGCGGGAGCGGGTGCGTGCGGGGACCGTCTACGTCGTCGTCTCGATCCTCTCCTCGATCATCTTCCTCGCCGCGATCGCGCTGGTGTACGCCGCCGTCGGCACGGTGAACCTCGCCCAGCTCTCCCAGCGCATGGGGGAGATCGACCCGGGCACCCAGCTGGTCCTCCAGCTCATGCTGCTCGTCGCCTTCGGGATCAAGGCCGCCGTCTTCCCGCTCCACGCGTGGCTGCCCGACTCCTACCCGACCGCGCCCGCGCCGGTCACCGCGGTGTTCGCGGGCCTGCTCACCAAGGTCGGCGTCTACGCGATCATCCGCACCCAGACGCTGCTCTTCCCCGACGGCCGGGTGGACGACCTCCTCATGGTCGTCGCGCTCGTCACGATGGTGATCGCGATCCTCGGCGCCGTCGCGCAGCAGGACGTCAAGCGACTGCTGTCCTTCACCCTCGTCAGCCACATCGGCTACATGGTGTGGGGCGTGGGGATGTCGAGCACGCTGGGCCTCTCGGCGGCGATCTTCTACGTCGTCCACCACATCACCGTCCAGACCGCGCTGTTCCTCGTCGCGGGTCTCATCGAGCGCAGGGGCGGCACGACCTCCCTCGCCCGCCTGGGCTCCCTCGCGCGGGTCGCGCCCCTCCTCGCCGTCCTCTACCTCGTCCCGGCGATGAACCTCGCCGGCATCCCGCCGATGTCCGGGTTCCTCGGCAAGGTGGGACTCATCGAGTCCGGCATCGCCCGCGGCACGGGGCTGGACTGGGCGCTCGTCGCAGGCTCCCTCGTCACCAGCCTGCTCACCCTCTACGCCGTGACCAAGGCGTGGAACCAGGCGTTCTGGCAGGAGGCGCCGGAGCCGCTGCCCGACACGACCATCCCGCGCTCGATGATGGGCCCGACGGCGGCGCTGGTCCTCATGTCGCTCGCCTACACCGCCGTCGCCGGCCCGCTCTTCCAGTACACCGACCGTGCGGCCCGCGACCTGCGCGCCCAGACTCCCTACATCCTCACCGTGCTCCCCGACGGGCAGCGCGGCTCGGGCCAGTCGCCCGAGGTCACCGAGGAGAACCGGGAGGAAGGCTCGGTCGAGGCGCCGACGGACCGTGAGACGGGGGAGCAGGTGCCATGAGCCACGACAAGCACGTGGAGACCTCCCGCGAGCACCCCCGGCCGCGCCGGTTCCGGCTCCGGGCGAACTGGGGCGTCCTCCTGTGGCTCACCGTCGTGTGGGTCTTCCTCTGGGGTGACCTCACCGTCGCCAACGTCGTCATCGGCGCTTTCCTCGCCGTGCTCGTCACCGCGGTCCTGCCGCTGCCCGCGACGCCGTTCAACGGCCGGTTCCGCCCCTGGGGCGTCGTCCTGCTCGTCTCCTACTTCCTCCGGGACGTCGTCAAGGCCTCGATCGAGGTCGCGGCGATCGCGCTGCGACGCGAGCCGCCCCGCGGCGCGGTCATCCGGGTGCGTCTGCGCAGCCACAACGACGTCTACCTCACGATGGTCGCCGGGATGACCACCCTCGTGCCCGGCTCCGTGGTCATCGAGGCGCACCGCGTCACCGGGACGCTCTACCACCACATCCTCGACGTCGACATGCACGGCGGGCTCGAGCGGGCCCACGACGCCGTGCTCGAGCAGGAGGAGCGGATCCTGCGGGCCTTCGCGACCAAGGAGGAGCTCATCGCCGCCGGGCTCGTGCCGGGGAGCTCCCCGCGCGCCGGCCGGCTGAGCGGACGGGCCGCGGCCGGCACCGGCCGGGAGGGGGACGCATGACCGTCGTCTACGTCATCTGCTTCGCCGTCCTCCTCGCGGCGGCCGTGCTCGCCCTCACCCGCATCGAGCGCGGGCCGAGCATGTTCGACCGCATCGTCGGCATCGACGTCATGACCGCCATCCTCATCGGGTCGGTCGCCCTGGTCGCCGCCGTCACCAAGCGCTCCGACCTCGTGCCCGTCCTCATCGTGCTCGCGCTGGTCGGGTTCATCGGCTCCACCTCCGTCGCGCGCTTCGCCGCGGCCGAGTCCGCCGAGGAGGGCCGCATCCTCACCCGCGAGGAGCTCGACGCGATCCTCGCCGAGCGGGAGCGGCAGCCCGACGACGCCCCCGCTGTGCACGACGTCGACGACGACAGCGGGGCGGTCATCGTCTCGGTCTCCGACGACGACGACCCGACCGAGCGGAAGGAGGGCCGATGACCGAGACCGTGCTCGACGTCCTCGCCGCGGCGCTGCTGCTGGGCGGGTCGCTGCTCGCGTTCATCGCGGGCCTCGGCATCGTCCGCTTCCCCGACCTGCTCTCCCGCATGCACGCGGCGACCAAGCCGCAGGTGCTCGGGCTCATGCTCCTCATGACCGGGCTCGGCATCGAGCTGCGGAACTTCACCGCCGGAGTGACGCTGCTGCTCGTCGTCGCCTTCCAGCTCGTCACCGGGCCGATCTCGGCCCACATGCTCAGCCGCGCTGCCTACCGCACCGGCAAGGTCGACTCCTCGACGCTGCTCGTCGACGAGCTCACCGAGGACCTCGCGCGGGCCGCGAAGCTCGACGAGCTCGACCGGCTCGAGCTCGAGCGCAGGACCACCGCAGCCCGCGGGGAGGACTGAACCCGCGGGCCGCGGGGATCAGCCCAGCGTGCCGGTCTGCTCGACCGGGCCGCCGTACCACTTGGCAGCACCGCGCTGCGCGAGCTGGCGGGTGAGCCCGACGACCGCACCGCTCACCGCGGCGAAGACGACGATCTCGGTGAAGCTCACCGACGGGTCGCCGTCGTCGTCGCCCGGAGGGGCGTGGCCGGTCACGGCCTTCCACCCGAGGTCGAGCAGCTTGTTGGCGAGGATCCCGGCGACCACAGCCGACCCTGTGCTGACGATCTTCCAGCCGATGTCCATGTCTCTCCGTCCGTGGGGGATGGGGACCAACCTAACGAAGCGCGTGGTGGCGCGCACACCTGCCGTGGGTAGCATGGTCGGTGAACGACAGGGGAGCACCCCACGGTGCTGAGAGTGCGGCAAGGGCCGCAGACCCTCGAACCTGCTCCGGTTAGCACCGGCGAAGGAAGTCGGGAATTCTCTCCCCGGGCACGTGCGCCCGGACCCCTCCTTGAAGCCGAGGAGGACCACGCATGACCACGACACACCGCACCGCCGCCGCCCTGGCCGCCGTCCTCACGCTGGGCGCGTGCAGCGCCACCACCGGCGCGGACGGGCAGCAGGAGGACGTCCTGCGGGTCGTCACCCACGACTCCTTCCACCTGAGCGACGGGCTGCTCGCCGACTTCGAGGAGGCCACCGGGTACACGGTCGAGCTGATCGCCCCGGGGGACGGCGGCGCGCTCGTCAACCAGCTCGTGCTCACCCGGGACAACCCGCTCGGTGACGTCGTCTTCGGGATCGACAACTCCTTCGCCGCCCGCGCGGTCGAGGAGGGGGTGCTCGCGCCCTACCGCTCCCCGGACGCCGCGGAGACCGCCTTCGACGACGCCCTCACCGCCGTCGACTACGGCGACGTCTGCGTGAACATCGACCGCGCCTGGTTCGCCGAGGAGGGGCTGGCCGAGCCGCGGACGCTCGCCGACCTCGCCGACCCGGCGTACGCGGACCTGCTCGTGGTCACCAACCCGGCGACCTCCTCACCGGGCCTGGCCTTCCTCCTCGCCACCGTCGCGGAGTTCGGCGAGGACGGGTGGGAGGACTACTGGCGCGACCTCACCGCCAACGGGGTGCGCGTCGTCGAGGGCTGGTCCGACGCCTACTACGTCGACTTCTCCGGCTCCGAGGGTGCCGGGCCCCGCCCGCTCGCCCTGTCCTACTCCTCCTCCCCGGCGGCCGAGGTGCCCGGCGACGGCTCGGCCCCCGGCACCGGCGCGCTGCTGGAGACCTGCTTCCGCCAGACGGAGTACGCCGGGGTCCTCAGCGGTGCGCGCAACGTCGAGGGTGCGCAGGCGTTCGTCGACTTCCTCCTCTCCCCGCAGGTCCAGGCCGACATCCCCGGCAGCATGTACATGTACCCGGTCCAGGAGGGCGTCGAGCTGCCCGCCGAGTGGGCCGAGCACGCCCCCGCGAGCGAGGAGCCGCTGGACCTGGCCCCCGAGGACATCACCGAGAACCGCGACCGGTGGGTCGAGACGTGGACCGAGATCGTCGTCGGCTGACGGCCGTGCTCGACCAGGCACCCGCGCCCCTCGCCCCCGCCCGCCCGGCCCCGCCGGCGCCGCGGCGCCGGCGGCGCGGGCCGGGCGCCGGGACCGCGCTCGCCTGGGTCCTCGCCGCCGGGGTCCCGCTCGCCTTCCTCTCCGTCTTCTTCCTGTGGCCGGTGGCGACGATGGTCGGCCGGGGGTTCCTCACCGACGGCGCCCTCGACCTCAGCGGGATCGCCGAGATCCTCGACCGGCCGCGCACCTGGCGCGTCATCGGCGTCACCGTCGGGCAGTCGCTCACCGCGACGGCGGTCTCCCTCCTCCTCGGCGTGCCGGGCGCCTACGTCCTGTACCGCTGCCGCTTCCGCGGGCGACGCCTCCTCCGCGGCTTCATCACGGTGCCGTTCGTGCTGCCGACCGTCGTCGTCGGCGTCGCCTTCCGCGCGCTGCTCGTCGAGACGGGGCCGCTGGGCTCCCTCGGCCTCGACGGGACGTTCGCCGCGGTCGTCGCGGCGCTCGTCTTCTTCAACTACGCCCTCGTCGTGCGCACGGTCGGGTCGCTGTGGGAGCGCCTGGACCCGCGCGCCGAGGAGGCCGCCCGCGCCCTCGGCGCCTCGCCCTGGCGCGCCTTCCGGACCGTCACCCTGCCGGCGCTCGCCCCGGCGGTCGTCTCGGCCGGCGCCGTCGTCTTCCTCTTCTGTGCGACCTCCTTCGGCGTCGTCCTCACGATGGGCGGGATGCGGTACGGCACCATCGAGACCGAGGTGTGGATCCAGACCACCCAGTTCCTCGACCTGCGCGCGGCCGCCGTCCTGTCGGTGCTCCAGCTCGTCGTCGTCGGGTCGGCGCTGCTCCTCGCGGGCCGCGCCCGCCGGCGCTACGACCGGTCCCTGCGGCTGCGGACCGACCGGTCGGCCGCCCGCCCGCTGCGCCTGCGCGGCCCGGGCCTGCGCCCGGGCCCGGACCTCCCGGCAGCGGCGGTCACCGCCGCCACGGTCCTCGGGCTGCTCGTCACGCCGCTCGCCTACCTGCTCGTCGGCTCGCTGCACGCCCCGGAGGGCTGGGGGCTGGGCAACTACCGCCGCCTCGCCACCACCGGCGGGTCGAACACCCTCACCGTCACCGTGTGGGAGGCCGCCGCGAACTCGCTGCGCGCGGCGGTCGACGCGACGTTGCTCGCCGTCGTCGTCGGCACGCTCGTCGCGGTCGTCGTCTCCCGCCGCCCGCGCTCGGCCGGCGGCCGACGTGCGCTCGGCGTCCTCGACGCGGTCTTCATGCTGCCGCTCGGGGTCTCGGCGGTGACGGTCGGCTTCGGCTTCCTCATCACCCTCGACTCCCCGCCGCTGGACCTGCGCGGCTCCCCGCTCATCGTCCCGGTCGCCCAGGCGGTCGTCGCCGTGCCGATCGTCGTGCGCACCGTGCTGCCGGTCCTGCGCGCCGTCGACCCGCGGCTGCGCGAGGCCGCGGCCGTCCTGGGCGCCGCCCCCGGCCGGGTGCTCGCCACCGTCGACGGGCCCTTCCTCGCCCGCGGGCTCGGGCTCGCCGTCGGCTTCGCCTTCGCCGTCTCGCTCGGGGAGTTCGGGGCGACGGCGTTCCTCGCCCGGCCGCAGGCCCCCACGCTGCCGGTGGTGATCTTCCGGCTCATCGGCCGGCCCGGCGCGGAGAACTACGGGATGGCGCTCGCGGCGTCCGTCGTCCTGGCCGTCCTCACCGCGACGGTGATGATGCTCGCCGAGAGGCTCCGAGGGGACAGGATGGGGACGTGGTGAACGGTCTGGAGGTCCGCGAGGTCGTCGTCACCTACCCCGGTGGCCCGACGGCGGTGGACGGGGTGAGCCTCGACGTGCCCGAGGGGGAGGTGCTCGCCCTCCTCGGCCCGTCCGGCTGCGGCAAGTCCTCCCTGCTGCGCGCCGTCGCCGGCCTCGAGCCGCTCGCCGCAGGGGACCTGCGGTGGGACGGGCGGTCGGTGGCCCACCTGCCCGTGCACCGGCGCGGCTTCGGGCTCATGTTCCAGGACGGGCAGCTCTTCCCCCACCGGCACGTCGCCGGGAACATCGCCTACGGCCTCGCCGGCCGGCCGCGCGCCGAGCGCGCGGAACGGGTCGCCGAGCTCCTCGACCTCGTCGGGCTCAACGGGTACGGCGACCGGCCGGTGACGACCCTGTCCGGCGGGGAGCAGCAGCGGGTGGCCCTGGCCCGCTCCCTCGCGCCGCGCCCGCGCCTGCTCCTCCTCGACGAGCCGCTGTCCTCCCTCGACCGCTCGTTGCGCGAGCACCTCGCCGGGGAGCTGCGCGACATCATCCGCGCGGCCGGGACCACCGCCGTCTACGTCACCCACGACCACGACGAGGCCTTCACCGTCGCCTCCCGCATCGCCGTCATGTCCCGCGGCAAGGTGCTCCAGGCGGACACCCCCGAACAGCTGTGGCGCGCCCCGGCGAGCGAGGAGGTCGCCCGGTTCCTCGGCTACGGTCCCGTGCTCGACGCCGTCGCCGACGGCGGTGCCCTGCGCACCCCGGTCGGCACCGTGGCGGCGCCGGCCGGCACGGGGGAGCGGGCCGTGCGGCTCGCGCTCGGTCCCCGCGCGCTCGTCCCCGACGACGCCGGCGCCCGGCTGCCCGTGCGCGGGTGGCGGATGCGGCGCGGGGAACGCGAGCTCGACGTCACGCTGCCCGACGGGCAGGGCGCCGTCGTGCGCGTGCCGGGCGAGGACCGCGCCCCCGCGGAGGTCGGCGTCCGCCTCGCGGCCGAGCACGTCGCCGTCGTCCCCGGAGGTGGCCGGTGAACGAGCCGCTCCTGCCCCTCCTCCTGCTCGCCGTCCTCCTCGTGCCGACGGTGCTCGTCGCCCGCTCGGCCAAGCGCCTGGGCCGCGGCGCCCGGCGCACCGAGCGGCTGGCGCTGTGGGCCGAGCCGCGCGGCTGGCGGGTGCGCGGCGCGGCGCCGGAGATGGTGGGCCGCTGGCAGGTCGCGCCCTTCACCGCCGTCGACAAGGACGTCACGGACGGGCTCGTGGGGGAGTACCGCGGCCGCGAGGCCACGTCCCTGCGGCTCGAGGCCCCGGCGGGGGAGGTCCACCACGTCATCACCCTCGAGCTGCGCGCCGCGCTGCCCGTCGTCCAGGTGATGACCGACGGCGTCCCGGCCCCGGAGCTCGGCGCCGCCGGAGGTGCCTGGCTGCTCGAGCGCGCGCCCGCGGGGATGTCGCTGCGGGTGGAGCGCGGCGTCGTCCTCGGGTGGCTCCCGGGTGAGCCGCTGCTCACCGAGCTCGACCGCTACCTCGAGGTCCTCGACGACGTCGCCGAGCACATGGAGCGGCTGGCCCGCTGACCCGTCCCGTACCCGGCGCCGGCCGGACGACCTGCGGGCTGGGGTGACGGGGGTCACAATGGGCGGGCGGGGTCCGCGGCTGGGACCCGAGACGACGAACGGAGACGACGTGCTCGGACTTCCCGACACCGTGAGGGTGCTCCTCTTCGACCTCGACGGCGTGCTCACGGAGACGGCGGAGCTCCACGTCCGGGCGTGGAAGGAGACCTTCGACGCCTTCCTCCGCGACCACGCCGAGCGGGTGCACGAGGAGTACGTCCCCTTCGACCCGGTGGCCGACTACGCGCGCTACGTCGACGGCAAGCGGCGCGTCGACGGCGTCCGCGACTTCCTCGGCAGCCGTGACATCACGCTGCCCACCGGCACCCCGACGGACGGTCCCGAGCGCGAGACGCTCAACGGCATCGGCAACCGGAAGAACGAACGCGTCCTGCAGCTCATGCGGGACGAGGGCGTCAAGGTCTTCCCGGGGTCCCGGCGCTACCTCGAGGAGGCTCGCGCACGGTCGCTGCCCTGCGCCGTCGTCTCCTCCAGCGCCAACGCCGCGCTCGTCCTGGACGTCACCGGGCTCGAGTCGCAGATCGACGTCCTGGTCGACGGGTCCCTCGCCCACGCGCTCGGGCTGCCGGGCAAGCCGGCGCCGGACACGTACCTCGAGGCCGCCCGGCGGATGGGCGTCCCGCCCGCCGAGGCAGCCGTGTTCGAGGACGCGCTCGCCGGGGTCGCCGCGGGCCACGCCGGGCACTTCGGGTACGTCGTCGGGGTCGACCGGCTCGGTCAGGGCGAGGCCCTGCGCGAGCAGGGCGCCGACGTCGTCGTCACCGACCTGGAGGAGCTGCTGTGACCACTCCGGCGCTGCCAGTCGAGCCCTGGTGCCTGCGCGAGCAGGGGGAGCACGGGGAGTACCTCGGCCAGCTCGAGTCGCTCTTCGCCCTGTCCAACGGGCACCTCGGTCTGCGGGGGAACCTCGACGAGGGCGAGCCGGCCGCCCAGCACGGCACCTACCTCGCCGGCTTCTTCGAGGAGCACCCGCTCCCGTACGCGGAGGCCGGCTACGGCTACCCCGAGTCGGGGCAGACGATCGTCAACGTCACCAACGGCAAGCTCATCCGCCTGCTGGTCGACGACGAGCCCTTCGACATGCGCTACGGCGAGGTGGTCTCCCACGAGCGGGTGCTCGACCTCCGCGCAGGCACCCTGCGGCGGGTGACCGAGTGGATCTCCCCCGCCGGACGGCGGATCATCGTCCGCTCCACCCGGATGGTGTCCTTCACCCACCGGGCCGTCGCCGCCATCGACTACGAGGTCGAGCCGGTGGACGGGCGCACCCGCATCATCGTCCAGTCGATGCTCGTCGCGAACGAGGAGCCGCCGGACCACCCCGGGGACGACCCCCGGGTCGCCGCGGCCCTGCGCGACCCCCTCGTCCCGATCGCCCAGGACGTCGAGCAGGACGGTGTCGTCCTCCTCCACCGCACGCGCGCCTCCGAGCTGACGATGGGCGCCGGCATGGACCACGACATCGAGTGCCCCAACCAGTACGAGGTGGAGCACGAGGCCCGGGAGGACTGGGCGCGCACGAGCGTCGTCACCGTGCTCGAGGCCGGGCAGACGCTGCGCGTGGTCAAGCACCTCGCCTACGGGTGGTCGGCGACGCGCAGCCTGCACGCCGTGCGCGACCAGGTGGCGGCCGCGCTCACGAGCGCCCGCTACGCCGGGTGGGACACGCTGCTGCGCGACCAGCGTCAGTACCTCGACGACTTCTGGAGCGTGGCGGACGTCGAGGTCGAGGGCGACCCGATCCTCCAGCAGGCCATCCGGTTCAGCCTCTTCGAGCTGCTCCAGGCCGGCGCCCGCACCGAGGGCCGGGCGATCGGCGCCAAGGGGCTCACCGGGACCGGCTACGACGGCCACACCTTCTGGGACATCGAGGGCTTCGTCATGCCGGTGCTCATCATGACCGCCCCGGAGGCCGCCGCCCACGCGCTGCGCTGGCGGGCCTCGACCCTGCCGCTGGCACGGGCGCGTGCCAGGACCCTCGGGCTGAAGGGGGCGACCTTCCCGTGGCGCACCATCCGGGGTGAGGAGACCTCCGCCTACTGGCCGGCCGGGACGGCTGCGTTCCACGTCAACGCCGACATCGTGCGCGCCTTCGAGGCCTACCGCTTCGTCACCGGGGACGACAGCCTCGAGCGCGAGTGCGGCGCCGAGGTGCACATCGAGACGGCCCGGCTGTGGATGTCCCTCGGCCACCACGACCGCGACGGCGTCTGGCACATCCAGGGCGTCACCGGCCCGGACGAGTACACCGCGGTCATCGACTGCAACGTCTTCACCAACCTCATGGCGGCCCTCAACCTGCGGGTCGCCGACAACGCGTGCGGACGCCACCCGGAGGTCGCCGCGGCGCACGGGGTGACCGAGGACGAGCGTGCCGCCTGGCGGACCGCCGCCGACGCGGTCCACGTGCCCTACGACGAGACCCTCGGCGTCCATCCGCAGTGCGAGCAGTTCACGACGTATGCCGAGTGGGACTTCGACAGCGGCACGCAGTACCCGCTCATGCTCCACGCGCCGTACTTCCAGCTCTACCGCACCCAGGTGATCAAGCAGGCGGACCTCGTCCTCGCGCTCCACTGGCGGGGCAGGATGTTCACCCCCGAGGAGAAGGCGCGCAACCTCGACTACTACGAGCGCCGGACGGTGCGCGACTCCTCGCTGTCGGCCACCACCCAGGCGGTCGTCTGCGCGGAGGTCGGGCACCTCGACCTCGCGCACGCCTACCTCCACGAGACGGCGCTCGTCGACCTGCGCGACCTCCAGGGCAACACGAGCCAGGGGCTGCACATCGCCTCGCTCGCCGGCACCTGGAGCGCCCTCGTCGACGGCTTCGGCGGCCTGCGCGACCACAACTCCCGGCCCCAGGTGTCGCCCGCGCTCCCGGACTCCGTGCGGCGGCTGTCCTTCCGCATCCTGTGGCACGGCACGCCGATCAAGGTCGAGGCCACCCACGAGACCGTCACGTGCACGCTGCTCGGGGAGGCCGGCGAGCTCGACGTCCGCATCTACGACGAGGACGTCACCGTGCGGACGGGGCACCCGGTCATCCGGCCGATGCGCGAGCGTGTGCCGCTGCTCCCGGCCCCCACCCAGCCGCCCGGGCGGGCGCCACGGCCGGCGGGCCGTCTGCCCCGGACGATCCCGGCGGAGAAGTGAGTCCTGACGAGACGACGGCCACGGCGGCGATGACGGCCGCCGGGCTCGAGCACCTCCTCACCCGGCACGGACCCGTCGACAGCCTGGAGGAGGCGGCCGCCGCCCGGGGCGTACCACCGGGTGCGCTCGTCAAGACGATCGTCGTGCGCCGCGCGGCCGAGGACTACCTCTTCGTCCTCGTCCCGGGCAACCGGACGATCTCCTGGCCCAAGCTCCGGACCCTGCTCGGGGTCAACCGGCTGTCCCTGCCGGACGCCGCGACGGCCAAGGAGGTCACCGGCTACGAGCGCGGCACCATCACGCCCTTCGGGGCGACCCACGCGTGGCCGGTCGTCGCCGACAGCCACGTGCGTGGCACGGTGTCCATCGGTGCCGGCGCGCACGGCGTCGCGGCGACGGTGGACGCCGTGGCCCTCGTCCACGCGCTGGGGGCCCAGGTCGCCGACGTCACCGACCCCCTCTGAGGGCTACTGCAGGAGCGTGCGGTCGTCCAGCTCGGCGCCCTTGACCTGCTCGAAGGCGCGCAGGAGGTCCTGGACGGTCGCGCTGCGCTTGCGCTCGCCGGAGATGTCGACGACCACCCGGCCCTCGTGCATCATGATGAGCCGCGTGCCCACCCGCAGGGCCTGGTCCATGTTGTGGGTGACCATGAGCGTGGTGAGGTGGTGGCGCTCGACGGCCTCGGCGGTGAGCCGGGTGATGAGGTCGGCGCGCTGGGGGTCCAGCGCCGCGGTGTGCTCGTCGAGCAGGAGGATCTTCGGCTCGCTGAACGTCGCCATGAGGAGGGACAGGGCCTGGCGCTGCCCGCCGGACAGCAGCCCGACCTTGAGGCGCAGCCGGTTCTCCAGGCCGAGCTCGAGCGAGGCGAGCTCGCGGCGGAAGAGCTCGCGCTTGTCCCGCGTCACCCCGAGCCGCAGCCCGCGCCGCTTGCCGCGGGCGTAGGCGATGGCGAGGTTCTCCTCGATCGTCATGTCCGGGGCGGTGCCCGCGAGCGGGTCCTGGAAGACCCGGCCCAGGTGGCGGGCCCGGCGGTAGTCGGGCAGCCGGGTGACGTCCTCGCCGTCGACGACGACGGAGCCGCGGTCGGGGGTGATCCGCCCGGCGACGATGTTGAGCAGCGTCGACTTCCCGGCGCCGTTGGAGCCGATGACGGTGGTGAACTCCCCGGTGGCGAGGTCGAGGCTGATGTCGTCGAGCGCGACGCGCTCGTTCGGCGTGCCGGGGAAGAACGTCTTGCTCACGGACGTGATGGAGAGCATGTCACTGGCCTCCCGTCGTCGTCGCCGCCGTGCGCCGCAACGAGCGCAGCGCCCCCACCCGCCGGAAGACGCCCCAGCGCGGGAGCACGAGCGCGATGACGACGAGGACGGCGGAGACGAGCTTCATGTCGTTGGGGTCCAGGCCCGCCTGGAGCGCGATCTGGATGGTCACCCGGTAGAGCACCGAGCCGAGGACGACGGCGAGGGTGGAGACGATGATGACGCGAGAGCCGAAGACCGCCTGGCCGAGGATGACCGAGGCGAGGCCCGCGATGATGAGGCCGATCCCCATGGAGATGTCCGCGAAGCCCTGGTACTGGGCGATGAGCGCGCCGCACAGCCCCACGAGCCCGTTCGACAGCGCGAGGCCGACGATCTTCGTCCGGTCGGTGTTGACCCCGAAGCTGCGGATCATCGCCTCGTTGTCGCCCGTCGCCTGGAGCGCGAGGCCGGTGTCGGTGTGGAGGAACCAGTCGAGGGCGATCTTGACGAGGATCGCCAGCGCGCCGAAGATCGCGATCGCCGCGGCCCCGCCGAGCAGGCCGTTCTCCCGGAGCGGGGTGATGAGGGTGTCCTGCCGCAGCAGCGGGACGTTCGCGCCGTCCATGATCCGCAGGTTGATCGAGTAGAGCCCGATCTGGGTGAGGATGCCTGCCAGCAGCGGGTTGATGCCGCCCTTGGTGTGGAGCAGCCCGGTGACCACGCCCGCGGCAAGTCCCGCGGCGGCGCCGGCCAGGGTGGCGAGCAGCGGGGAGGTCCCCGCCGTGATGAGGACGGCTGCCGTGGCGGCGCCCGTGGTGAAGCTGCCGTCGACGGTGAGGTCGGGGAAGTTGAGGATGCGGAAGGTGAGGTAGACCCCCAGCGCCATCACCGCGTAGACGAGGCCGAGCTCGACTGCTCCGAACATGGCCGGTGCCTACTCGATGACCTTGTCGGCCCGCTCGAGCAGCTCGGCGGGGAGCTCCACGCCCATGCGCTCGGCGGCGGCCGGGTTGACGATGAGGAGGAAGTCGCTCTGCTGCTCGATCGGCATCTCGGCGGGGTCGGCGCCCTCGAGGAGGATGCGCGCGGCCATCTCACCGGTCTGGTAGCCGAGCTGCTCGTAGTCGATCCCGTAGGTGGCGATCGCCCCGCGGTCGACCGTGTCCCCCTCGGCGGAGACGACCGGCAGCGACTTCGTCTCGGCGACCTGGAGGAGCGACTCGATCCCGGAGACGACCGCGTTGTCCGTCGGGACGTAGAAGGCGTCGACGTCCAGGGAGTCGGCGGCCTGCTGCACCTCCCCGGAGTTCGTCACCGTCGCGACCTCGATGGTGAGGCCGAGATCGGCGGCCGCCTCGCGGGCGAGCTCGACCTGGACCTCGGAGTTCACCTCTCCGGAGGAGTGCACGATCCCGACCGTCTCGGCGTCGGGGGCGAGCTCGGTGAGGAGCTCGAGCTGCTCCGCGACGGGGTTGAGGTCGCTCGTGCCGGTGACGTTGCCGCCCGGGGCGTCCCAGCTGTCGACCAGCCCGGCCTCCTGCGGCTCGGTGACGGCGGTGACGAGGACCGGGACGTCGGTGATCGCCTGGGCGGTGGCCTGCGCCGTCGGCGTCGCGATGGCGAGGACGAGGTCGTGGTCGGCCGAGGCGAAGGTGGTGGCGATCGAGGTCGCGGTGGCCTGGTCGCCCTGCGCGCTCTGCTCGTCGTACTCGACCTCGAGCCCGGCGTCGGCGAGGGCGGCCTTGAATCCCTCGCGTGCGGCGTCGAGGGAGGGGTGGGAGACGAGCTGGGTGATGCCGACCGAGTACGTGTCGCCCGAGTCGCTGCCCGTCCCGGACCCGGTGCCCGGGCTCGTCTCGCTGCCGCAGCCGGCGAGGACGAGGGCGGACACGGCCAGGGTGGCTCCGGTGAGCCGGAGGGATGAGCGCGTCATCGGGGTCCTTCCTTGAGCGCAGGTCGTGGGTGCCATGGAGGGTACTTGACGTCCCGCAGGTCGAGAACGGCGTCTCACGGGCACCTGCGGGCGGTGGTCGCGCGTCGCGGTCCTCACGTCGCTGGAGGGCTGGTGCTCAGCCGGCGAGGTGCTCACGGGCGTGGCGAAGCAGCTCGCGGCCCCACTCCACGGCCCGCTCCTCCTCACCGGGCGCGAGGGGACCCTCGACGCCGTGGACGGCGAAGTTCTCCGGGGGCAGCGTGACGGGCACCCCGCGGCGGCGCAGCCGCCGGACGAGGGCGCGCGCCGCGCTCCCCGGGAGCTTGGCCTCCAGGGTGCGGGTGTCGTAGACGGCGACCGGCGGCATGAGCTCGTCGGCCTGCTCGACCCACTCGCGCATGCCCTTGCGCGACTCGTCGGGCAGTCCGGCGCGCTCGAGCGCCTCGCGGCGCGAGTCCGGCCGGCTGAGGCCGAGCACGTGAGTGGGGGCGCCGAGGACGAGGAGGTCGGCGGTGAGCTCGGAGACCGGAGGGGCGTGCTCGATGTCGAGCACCTCGACGTCCGCGGCACCCCGCATGCCCTCGGCGAGGGCGCGCGCGACGCGGCCGGTGTTGCCGAAGTGGGACTCGTAGACGACGAGGACCTTCATGCTGCTGATCACCTCTCGACCATGACACCCCGACCTCCGGCCCCGGGAGCGGGCCGGAGGTCCCGGGTGTCCCGACTACTCGACGACGACGTCCGCGGCCTCGAGCAGGTCGGCGGGCAGCGCCACGCCCATCCGCTCGGCGGCTGCCGGGTTGACGAAGAGGAGCAGCTCGGACTGCGTCTCGATCGGCATCGTCGCCGGGTCGGCGCCGTCGAGCAGCACCCGCAGCGCCATGTCCGCGGTCTGGCGGCCGAGGAGCTCGTAGTCCACGCCGTAGGTCGCGACGGCGCCGCGCTCGACGCTCTCACCGTCGGCGGACACGAGCGGGACGCCCTTGGCCTCGGCGACCTGGAGGAGGGACTCGAAGGCCGAGACGACGGTGTTGTCGGTCGGCATGAAGAACGCGTCGACGTCGAGGGACTCGGCGGCCTGCTGGACCTCGGCGGAGTTCGTCACCATCGCGACCTCGATCTCGAAGCCGAGCTCGGCGGCGGCCTCGCGGGCGAGGTCGATCTGGATCTCGGAGTTCACCTCGCCCGAGCTCGCGACGATGCCGACGGATCCCACGTCCGGGCGGAGCTCGGTGATGAGGCCGAGCTGGTCGCGCACCGGGTTGAGGTCGCTCGTGCCGGTGAGGTTGCCGCCGGGCTCGTCCCAGCTGTCGACGAGGCCCGCGCCCTCGGGCTCGGTGACCGCGGTGATGAGGATCGGCACGTCGGTGATCGCCTGGGCGGTGGCCTGCGCCGTCGGCGTCGCGATGGCGAGCACGAGGTCGTGGTCCGCGGCGGCGAAGGTGTTGGCGATGGACGTCGCCGTCGCCATGTCGCCCTGGGCGCTCTGCTCGTCCCACTCGACGGTGAGCCCGGCCTCCTCGATCGCCGCCTTGAAGCCCTCGCGGGCGGCGTCGAGGGAGGGGTGCGTCGCGATCTGGGTGATCCCGATGGAGTAGGTGCGGCTCTCGTCGCCGCCGGCTCCCGGGTCCGCGCCGGGTTCCTCCTCCGTGCCGCAGGCGGCCAGGGTGAGGGCAACGGCGGCCAGGGCGGCGACCGCCAGGGGGGAGCGCTTCATCGCGGGAGTCCTTCCTCGGGTCCTCGGAACGCGTGGTCGCGTTGGGCGGAGGGTACTGGACCGGCCGGGTGGCGCCGGGCGGCCGGTCGTCAGCCGGACGGCTCAGCCGGCCCGGACGAGGAGGACGACGACGTTGGCGAGCGCGATGACGAGCGCCGCGTGGAAGGGCGCCCGTCCCGGGCGCCCGAGCGAGCCGACGGCGAGCACGCCCGCGGCGGCGAGGACGAGCCAGCCCCACGCGGGCACCGGCCCGGCAGGGCCGAGCACCGCGACCGCCGTCCCGGCGAGGAGGACCGCGACGGCGAGCACGCCCGCCACCCGTGCCCCCAGCCGGTGGGGGAGCCCGCGCACCCCGGTGGCGTCGTCGTCGGCGAGGTCGGGCAGGACGTTGACGACGTGCGCGCCGACGCCGAGCAGCGCCCCGACCGCGAGCATCCACCACGGCGGCAGGGCCGGCGGGTCGAGCGCGAGCCAGGGGACCGCGGGCAGCGCGCCGAAGGCGAGCGCGTAGGGGGCCCAGGAGAGGACGGTGGACTTGAGCCCGAGGTTGTAGGCCCAGCCGGAGCCGACGACGAGGAGGTGGGCCAGCGCCGCCCACCAGCCCAGCGCGAGCGACAGCGCGAGGGAGGCGACCACGGCGACGGCGAGCGCGGACCGCAGCGTCCGCGTGCCGAGGTCCCCGGTCGCGAGGGGCTTGTCGGCCCGGCCCACGGCCCGGTCCCGACCGGCGTCGAGCAGGTCGTTGGACCACCCGATGGTCAGCTGGCCGGTGAGGACCGCGAGCCCGACGAGCAGCGTGCGGGCCGGCGCGAGACCCGCCTCGACGGCGAGGAGGACGGCCAGCGCCGTGACGACGACGGTCGGCGGGGCGTGCGAGGCGCGCACGAGCGCGAGGACGGTACGCACGGGCCGAGGCTACGTGGCCCGGGCGGAGGCGGGTGCCTGTTTCGCTGCGCCGGACGCGCCGGCGGCACGTACGCTCGCCAGATGACGTCCCTGCTCGCCGTCGAGCCGGTCCTGCCCACTCACCACTACCGCCAGGAGGAGCTCACCGACGCCCTGGTCGACCTCATCGGGCTCGACGAGCGCGGCGAGCGGCTCCTGCGCCGCATCCACGCGGGCTGCGAGGTGGACCACCGCTACCTCGCCCTGCCGATCGAGCAGTACGCCGGGCTGCTCGACTTCGGGCAGACGAACGACGCGTTCATCGCCGCCGCCGTCGACCTCGGCGCGCGGGCCCTGTCCGGCGCGCTCGAGCGCGCCGGGCTGCGGCCCGAGGACCTCGACCTCGTCATCTCCACGACGATCACCGGGCTCGCCGTCCCGTCGCTCGAGGCTCGCATCGCCGCTCGGCTCGGGCTGCGCGCCGACGTCGTGCGCGTGCCGATCGTCGGCCTGGGCTGCATGGCCGGGGCCGCCGGGACGGGGCGGCTGCACGACTTCCTCGAGGGGCGGCCGCGCGGTGTGGCGGCGCTGGTGAGCGTGGAGCTGTGCTCCCTCACCGTCCAGCGCGGGGACAGCTCCGGGGCCAACCTCGTGGCGAGCGGCCTGTTCGGGGACGGGGCGGGCGCGGTCGTCGCCGTCGGGCGCGACCACCCGCTCGCCGGCGGGCACGACCCGGCTGTCGGCGAAAGCGGTGGCCGGGTGGGGGCCGCTGGTCGTGGCGGGGGCGGCGCGCCGCCGCGGGTGGTGGCCTCCGCGAGCCGGCTCTACGCCGGCACCGAGGCCGTCATGGGCTGGGACGTACGCTCCAGCGGGCTGCGGATCGTCCTCGGCGCCGAGGTCCCCGACCTCGTCCGCGACAACGTCGGCGCGGACGTCGCCGCGTTCCTCGCCGGGCACGGCCTGGGCATCGAGGACGTCGGCTGGTGGGTGTGCCACCCCGGCGGGCCCAAGGTCATCGGCTCGCTCGCCGAGACGCTCGGCCTGCCCCGCGAGGCGCTCGCGCTGACCACGGAGTCCCTGCGCGACGTCGGCAACCTCTCCTCGGCATCGGTGCTCCACATCCTGCGCGCTGCCCTCGACGCCGCGCCCGCCCCGGGCAGCATGGGCCTCATGATGGCGATGGGCCCGGGCTTCAGCCTCGAGATGGTCCTGCTGGAGGCACGTTGACCTCCCAGGTGCTCTTCACCGTCCTCATCGGGCTCGTCGCCCTCGAGCGGTTCGCCGAGCTCGTCGTCGCCCAGCGCAACGCCCGCTGGGCCTTCGCCCGTGGCGGCCGGGAGACCGGCGCCGGGCACTACCCGGTCATGGTCGTCCTCCACACCGGCCTGCTCGTCGGCTGTCTCGTCGAGGTGTGGGCGGCCGACCCGCCGTTCCTGCCCGCCCTCGGCTGGCCGATGCTCGCGCTCGCGCTCGGCGCCCAGGTGCTGCGCTGGTGGTGCATCGCCACCCTCGGGCCGCGGTGGAACACCCGGGTCATCGTCGTGCCCGACCTCCCGCTCGTCGCGCGCGGCCCCTACCGGTGGCTGCGCCACCCGAACTACGTCGCCGTCGTCGTCGAGGGGTTCGCCCTCCCGCTCGTCCACAGCGCCTGGGTGACCGCGCTCGTCTTCACCGTCGCCAACGCCTTCCTGCTCTCCGTGCGGATCCGGACGGAGAACGTCGCGCTGGAGGGCGCGGTGCCGCCCGCCGCGGACCGGTCGGCCCGCTGAGGGTCGCTCAGCGGCGGATCCCGAGCCCGTCCCGGCCCCGCCCGGACCAGTCCCCGACGAGCGTCGTGTCCCGCTCGCGGCCGTAGGTGAGCGTGTGGTCGGCGTTGCCGCCGCGGATGGCGTTGGCGACGAAGTAGGTGCGCCCGCGCCGCACCGTGAAGGTGTCCTTGCCGTCCCCGTCCCAGTCGCCCACGTAGACGTCGTCCGCGGCGCGGCCGTAGGCGACGACCTGGTCGGCCGGGCCGCCGGAGAGCGTGTTCTTCACGTGGTGGACGCTGCCGCGGCGCACGGCGAAGGTGTCCTTGCCGTCCCCGTCCCAGTCCCCGACCAGGACGGCGTCGTCGGCGCGGCCGTAGGCGATGACGTGGTCGGCCGGGCCGCCGGTCAGCGTGTTCTTCACGTGGTAGACGTTCCCGCGGCGCACGGCGAAGGTGTCCTTGCCGTCCCCGTCCCAGTCCCCGACGTAGACCCGGTCATTAGGCCGCCCGTAGGTGACCACCCGGGTGGCGTTGCCGGAGCTGTTGGAGTCCCGGACGTGGAAGGTGCTCCCGATCCGGGAGGCGAGGGTGTCGGTGACGTTCCCGTCCCAGTCCCCGACGTACGTGCGGCCACCGGCGTTCCCGTACCGGAAGACGTGCTCGGCGGTGCCGTCGTAGCCGAGGTGGTACTCGGCCCCGCTGCCCCCGGTCCCGCCGTCGTCGATCTGCGCGGTGTCGGCGGGCAGCGCCCGGGTCTGGGTCAGCGTGAGCCCGGGGTAGGCGCCGAAGTTCTGCGTGCCGTAGGGGATGAGGATCCCACCACCCCGGGCGTAGGCGATGCCGATGCCCACGTGGGTGTGGTCGGGGTGGAACATCGTGCGCTGGTGTCCGGGGGAGTTGAACCAGCCCCGGTACATGTTCTCCGGGGTGAGGTAGCCCATCGCGACGTTCTCCCCGGCCCGCTGCCACCCCGCCGGCATCTCCCGCGTGTAGTGCGGGTTGTGGGACATCGTGTCCACGCGCGCCATCTGCGCCGACCACGCTCGGGCGACGACGTCGAGCTCGACGGCACGCTGGACCGGCCGCAGCCCGCGCTCGACGCGGTCGGCGTTGAGGAGCTGGAGGATGCGGTCCTCGAACCGGGCGGCGTCCTCCTCGACGACGGACAGGGCCTGCGGCCCGGCACCCACGGTGGCGGCACCGCCGGGCCCGGCGAGCAGACCGAGCGCGACCAGGACGACGGCGCCCACGGCGAGGGCGCGGGGGAGGAGTCGGGTCCGGCGGCGTCTCACAGGGTCTCCCCGGGTCGGGCGGAGCTGTCCCCTGCCTGATCGGCCAGCCCTTCGAGGATATGAGACCGTGGGCGCGCCGGACCAGAGGAGGCCCACGTGATCGCGAGCACGCACGCGGTCGACGTCGTCGTCGCCGGTGGCGGCCCGGCGGGCCTCGCCACCGCCCTCCACGCCCGCGCGGCGGGCCTGTCGGTGCTCGTGCGCGACCCGCGCGCGGGCGTCGTCGACAAGGCGTGCGGGGAGGGCGTCATGCCCGCCGGCGTCGCCCATCTCGAGGCGCTCGGCGTGCGGCCCGCCGGGCGGGAGATCGTCGGCATCCGCTACTGCGCCCCCGGCCGCAGCGCCGCGACGCGCTTCCGCGGCCCGCCCGGGCGCGGGGTGCGCCGCACCGAGCTGCACGCCGCGCTGCGCGAGGCCGTGCGCGCCGCCGGGATCCCGGTGGAGCAGGCCCGCGTGGAGCGGGTCGAGCAGCAGCGCGGCGGGGTCCTCGTCGACGGCCTGCCCGCCGGGTACGTCGTCGCCGCCGACGGCCTGCACTCCCCGCTGCGGCGCGCCCTCGGCCTCGACGCCGCCACCCGCGGCCCGGCGCGCTACGGCCTGCGCCGCCACGTGCGCCTCGCCCCGTGGACCGACCACGTCGAGGTGCACTGGGCCGAGCACGCCGAGGCCTACGTGACGCCGGTGGGGGAGGAGGAGGTGGGCGTCGCCGTCCTCACGACGAGGCGCGCGCCGTACGAGGAGCACCTCGCCGCCTTCCCCGAGCTGCTCGAGCGGCTCGCCGGGGCCGTCGCCACCTCCACCGTGCGCGGTGCCGGTCCCCTGCGCCAGGAGTCACGCCGGCGCGTGGCCGGGCGGGTGCTGCTCGTCGGTGACGCCTCCGGGTACGTCGACGCGCTCACCGGCGAGGGGATCAGCCTCGCCCTCGCCCAGGCGCGCGCGGCGGTCGACCACCTCGTCTCCGGGGACCTGCCGGGCTACGAGCGGGCATGGCGGCGGGTCGTGCGCCGCCACCGCGTCCTCACCCGGGCGCTGCTCGCCGTCGGCGGCTCCCCGGCGCGGCCGCTGCTCGTGCCCGCCGCCCAGCGCCTGCCCCGGGTGTTCTCCGCCGTCGTCGAGGCCATCGGCGGATGACCCGCCCCGCCGTGACCGCGCGCGGCGGACGCGCTCACGGCCGCGCGGGCCCGCTGAGCGGCTCGACCGGCACGCCGAACCACTGACGCACCCAGTACCGCACCGCGCGGTCGAAGGCGTCGTCGTCGTGCCGGGCGCGCAGCCAGCCCTGGAAGTCCCCGCCGGCGGCGCGGTCGAGCTCGCGGCGGCAGGCCGCGGTGTCGGTCACCGCCCGGTGGAGCATGTCCTCGGCCTCGTCGGCGTCCCGGTAGACGAACGGGTAGCTCGGCGGGACGACGCCCCGCACCCACGGCCGGTCGGGGAAGACGCCCACCGCCCCCGCGACGAGCGCCTCGACGTAGGCGAGCCCGTAGGACTCCTCCCACGCGGTGGCGAGGAACGCCGTCGTGCGGGCGAGGTGCTCCCAGTACGTCGCGCGGCTCGCGGTGAGCGGCCCCACCCACGCCCACTCGCGACCGGACAGGGCCAGTGCCGGCTCCTCGACGAGCTGGGACTCCTCCAGCCGCGCCTCGACGCGGACGGGGGTGCGCGCCGCGACCCGCTCCACGACGTGCAGGAAGAGGTCCGGGCGCTTGCGCTTGTCCAGCGAGATCGCCGGGTAGAGGACGACGGGCACCGCCGGCTCCTCCCGCGGCTGCGCGTGGTCGAGCCGCACGCCGAGGTTGACCCACGCGGTGCGGGCGCGCTCGTACAGGTGCGGGGCCGTCCACGCCGCCACGGTCTCGCGGACCTCGGTGGCCGTCCGCTCGGAGTTGCAGAACGTCGGGAACAGCGCGCAGGACAGCGCGAGGCACGCCGTCTCGACCCGGTGCTCGTACCGCGAGGGGTGCCACCACACGAAGTTCATGATCTGCGGGTCAGGGTCGCGCAGCCGCAGCGTGTGCCACAGGCTCGGGGAGTCGATGACGTCCATGTTGACGACGACGGCGCCCCACACGTCCTCCAGCGGGACGACCGAGAACCCGTCGCACTCCTGGGCGACCGGACCGATCACCTGGGAGCCGGGGAACACGCGCAGCAGCCGGCGCACGAGCGTGGCGCCCGCGTCGTGGCCGACGACCCGACCGTCCTCGACGCGGACGCTGCTCAGGCGGACGACGACGCCCACGGCCGGCTCACCTGCTTGCGAGGGCGTCCCGCGCCGGCTCGGCCGGCTCGGCGTCACCGTCGCCCTGCGGCGGCGCGGGCGGCTCCTCGGCCTGGTCGTCGCCGGTCAGGGACTGCCCGATCCGCATCCCGTAGAAGGAGCGCAGGACGAACACCGTCGCGGCGGCGAAGAACGCCCCGGCGAGGACGAGGACGAGGGTCTGGTGGCCCTGGGCGGTGAGGGAGACCGCGAGCTCGACGGCGAGGAGGCCGAAGAGGGTGGTGAACTTGATGACCGGGTTGAGCGCCACCGACGAGGTGTCCTTGTACGGGTCGCCCACCGTGTCGCCGACGACCGTCGCGTCGTGCAGCGCGGTGCCCTTGGCGTGCAGGTCGACCTCGACGATCTTCTTCGCGTTGTCCCACGCCCCGCCCGCGTTGGCCATGAAGATCGCCTGGAAGAGCCCGAAGAGGGCGATCGAGATGAGGTAGCCGATGAAGAAGTAGGGCTCGAGGAAGGCGAAGGACAGCGTCGCGAAGAACACGCCGAGGAACATGTTGAGCATGCCCTTCTGCGCGTACTGCGTGCAGATCTCCACGACCTTGCGGGAGTCGGCGTCGCTCGCCCGCGTCGCGCCGGCGTCGAGCCGGATGGTGCGGCGGATGAACTCCAGCGCGCGGTAGGCGCCCGTCGTCACCGCCTGGATCGAGGCCCCGGTGAACCAGTAGACGACCGCGCCGCCCGCGATGAGGCCGAGCAGGAACGGCGGGTGGAGCAGCGAGAGGCTCTCCAGCCCGGTCGTGAGGCCGTCGGTGAGGGCCATGATGATGGAGAAGATCATGGTCGTGGCGCCGACCACCGCGGTGCCGATGAGCACGGGCTTGGCGGTCGCCTTGAACGTGTTGCCCGCGCCGTCGTTCTCCTCGAGCATCTGCTTGGCCCGCTCCCAGCGGACCGTGAAGCCGTGCTCGCGGCGGATCTCCTCCTCCACCCCGGGCAGGTCCTCGATCGTCGACAGCTCGTAGACGCTCTGCGCGTTGTCGGTGACCGGGCCGTAGGAGTCGACGGCGATCGTCACCGGGCCGAGGGACAGGAAGCCGAAGGCGACGAGGCCGAAGGCGAAGACCGCCGGGGCCACCATGTGGTCACCCAGGCCCTGCTCGGCGACGAGGTAGGCACCGCCCATGAGGGAGACGACGACCATCCCCAGCCAGTAGGCGGAGAAGTTGCCGGCGACGAGCCCGGAGAGGATGTTGAGCGACGCGCCGCCCTGCCGCGAGCTCTTCACGACCTCGCGCACGTGCCGCGAGCTCGTCGAGGTGAAGGCGCGCACGACCTCGGGGATGAGCGCCCCGGCGAAGGTGCCGAGGGAGACGATGAGCGCGAGCTGCCACCACAGGGCGCCGGCGCCGAGCGGGGAGAGGACCGCCCAGCTCACCGCGAACGTCGCGAGGATGGAGACCACCGAGGTGATCCGCACGAGGGTGGTGAGCGGCTTCTCGAAGTCCATCCGGTCGGCGTGGGCGTACCGGGCCCGCACGAGCGCGTCGTTGACGAGGTAGCTGAACGCCGAGGTGAGGACCATCATGATCCGCACCGCGAAGATCCACACGAGCAGCGTCGCCTGCATCGTCGGGTCGGCGACGGCGAGGATGACGAAGGTGACGAGCGCGACGCCGGTGACGCCGTACGTCTCGAACCCGTCGGCGCTCGGGCCGACCGAGTCGCCCGCGTTGTCGCCCGTGCAGTCGGCGATGACGCCGGGGTTGCGGGCGTCGTCCTCCTTGATCTTGAACGCGATCTTCATGAGGTCGGAGCCGATGTCGGCGATCTTGGTGAAGATGCCGCCGGCGATCCGCAGCGCCGCCGCACCGAGCGACTCACCGATGGCGAAGCCGATGAAGCACGCGCCGGCGATGTCCGCCGGGAGGAACAGCATGATGACGAGCATGAGCATGAGCTCGAGGCTGATGAGCACCATGCCGATCGACATGCCCGACTTCATCGGGATGCGGTGCACCGGCAGCGGGCGACCGGTGAGCGCGGCGAAGGCCGTGCGGGAGTTGGCCAGGGTGTTGACGCGGATCCCGAACCAGGCCACCGAGTAGGAGCCGGCCATGCCGACGAGGCTGAACGCGACGACGACGGCCACCCGGCCCCACGGCAGGTCGACCAGCAGCCCGAAGTACACGACGATGACGGCGGCGATGAAGCTCCACAGGAGGAGGAGGAAGCGGCCCTGCTGGACGAGGTAGGCCTTGCACGTCGTGTAGATGAGCGAGGCGACCGCACCCATCGACGGGTGCTCGGGCAGCCTTCGCAGCTGGAGGTAGACGACCGCGCCGAACGTCATGCCCAGGGCGCACACGAGCAGGCCGACGGCGAGGAGCGTGGTCCCCGACATCCCGCCGACGAGCGTCGCCGCGCCGAGGTCGGGCAGCACGAGGTCGATCTCCCCGCGCGGATGGTCCTGCGCCGCGGCCTGTGCCGCTGGGCCGAAGAGGGTGATCAGGAGGGCGAGCGCACCGGCGAGGACCGCCCGTGCCTTCCCCCGGGAGCGTGCGTGTTCTCGCGTTGTGTCCACAGCAGACCTCGAGACCTCGACGGTCGGCAGGGTCGCCCTGCGACGACTCTGCCGCTGTCCTTCCACGGTAGACCGGCCGAACGCCCCCGACCCGTGACCAAGGGCCCGCCCCAGGGGACCACCCGCACGCGCGCGCCGCGCAAATCCCCACCCGCCCGCCCCGCTCTCGGCGGGTGGCGCGGGAACCGGGGACCGGGTGGCTCCGGATGCGGGCGGGTGGAGGCTTGCGCAGACTTGAGGCTTCCCCGACGGCAAGGAGAGTGACCTGTGGCCGCTGATGACGCCGACACGACCCGCACCGACCAGCTGACGTTCCAGAACCCCGTGACCCGCTACCCGGAGATCACCCCGCCGGAGCAGGTGCAGGCGGAACCCGGCCTGCAGGCCGAGATGACGCCCAAGCCGGACATCGGGGAGTTCTCCTACCGCGGCACCGGCCGCCTCGAGGGGCGCCGCGCGCTCGTCACCGGCGGGGACTCCGGGATCGGCGCGGCGGTGGCCGTGGCCTTCGCCCGCGAGGGCGCCGACGTCGCCATCAGCTACCTGCCCGAGGAGGAGAAGGACGCCGACGAGGTCGTCCGGATCATCACCGAGTCCGGGCGCAGGGCGGTCAAGCTGCCCGGTGACCTCACGGACCCGGCCTTGTGCAGCGGCATCGTCGAACGTACGGTCGCCGAGCTCGGCGGGCTCGACATCCTCGTGAACAACGCGGCCAAGCAGATCGCCAACGACAGCCTCGAGGAGACCCCGGACGAGCAGATCGTCCAGACCTTCGAGGCCAACGTCCTCGCGACCTTCCGGGTGACCAAGGCCGCCCTGCCGCACCTGCCCCCGGGCTCGGCGATCATCAACTCCACGTCCGTCGTCGCCTACCAGCCGCCCCCGCCGCTGCTCGACTACGCCTCGACGAAGGCCGCGATCAACAACTTCACCAAGGGCCTGGCCCAGGAGCTCGCCCCCAAGGGGATCCGGGTCAACGCCGTCGCCCCCGGGCCGATCTGGACGCCGCTGCAGCCCTCCCACGGCCAGCCGGTCGAGGACCTGCCGGAGTTCGGCAAGAGCACGCCGCTCGGCCGCGCCGGGCAGCCCACCGAGCTCGCCCCCGCCTACGTCTTCCTCGCCTCGCCCGAGTCGAGCTACGTCCTGGGGGAGACGCTCGCCGTCACCGGCGGGATGCCCACCCCGTGACCCGCGGAGGCTGAGCCCCTGCGACCCTCCGGGTGGGGGAGGCGGACACCCGCCCGGCCGGACCACGCGCCGGGGCGCGGGGGATACTGGCGGGCGATGTCCTCCGCACCCTCCTCCCGCCCGCCGCTCCCGAGGGAGATCTGGGTCCTCGCGGGCGCCGCGCTGATCATCGCGCTCGGCTACGGGCTCGTCGCCCCCGTCCTGCCGCAGTTCGCCCGGTCCTTCGACGTGTCGGTCGCGGCGGCGTCGTTCGTCGTCAGCGCCTTCTCCCTCACCCGGCTGGTCTTCGCGCCGGCGGGCGGCGCCCTCATCACCCGGCTGGGGGAGCGCCGCGTGTATCTCGCGGGACTGCTCGTCGTGGCGGTCTCGAGCCTGGCGACGGCGTTCGCGCAGGACTACGTGCAGCTGCTCGTCTTCCGCGGGCTCGGCGGGATCGGGTCGACGATGTTCACCGTCTCGGCGATGGGCCTCATCGTGCGCCTCGCACCGCCGACGGCGCGGGGCCGGGCCGCCTCCTTGTACGCGACGGCCTTCCTCGTGGGGAACATCGGCGGTCCGGTCATCGGCGGGGTGCTCGCCGAGCTCGGGCTGCGGATCCCGTTCATGGTCTACGCGGTGGCACTCGTGCTCGCGACGGGCGTCGTGTGGCGGCTGCTCCCCGAGACCGGCGCCGGCCCCACCCGCACCGTGGACGAGCCGCAGCAGCCGCCGATGGTGTTCGCCGAGGCGCTGCGTGACAGCGCGTTCCGCGCCGCGCTCGTCTCCGGGTTCGCCAACGGCTGGTCGAGCTTCGGGGTGCGGGTCGCGCTCGTCCCGCTCTTCGCGGCCGCGGCGCTGGACGCCGGGCCGTGGTCCGCGGGGGCGGCGCTCGCAGCCTTCGCCGTCGGCAACGCGCTGGCGCTCAACGCCGCCGGGCGGCTGGCCGACGCCCGCGGCCGACGCCCGCTCATCCTCGTCGGGCTGCTCGTCAACGGCGTCTTCACCGCCGTGCTCGGGCTCGCCGGGGACATCGGCACGGTCCTCGTCCTCTCGGCGCTCGCGGGCGCAGGTGCCGGGCTGCTCAACCCCGCGCAGCAGGCGACGGTCGCCGACGTCGTCGGCAACGAGCGCAGCGGCGGCAAGGTGTTCGCCGGCTTCCAGATGGCGCAGGACACCGGCGCGATCCTCGGCCCGGTGCTCGCCGGCGCGCTCGCCGACCGGTTCGGCTACGGCGCCGCGTTCGGTGTCACGGGCGTCATCACCGTCCTCGCCGCGGTCGCCTGGCTGTTCGCCCGGGAGACCCTCCACCGGGACGACGCCGCCGGCCCAGAGCTCGGCGGCTGAGCCACCTCACGAACCGGCGCACGCGGGCGACTACCCGGGTAGAGCGCGTTCGTGCTCCGCGTCGGCCCGGTCGGGCCGGCGGCCGGCGAGGAAGGACGTGAGGACGATGGAGCCCGACCAGACGACGACACCGCTGACGCGCGTGGCTGCGTGGGCGCGCGCAGCTCTGGCTCGCGCGGCGCAGGACCACCGCGTCACCCTCGGCGAGGCGCCGGAGGCGGACGGGCTCGCGGTGCGGACCGGGCTGCTGCGCGCCGGTGACCGGGTCGGCCTCGCCGCGGCGGACGAGGAGATCTGGGTGGTGGTGGACGGCCATGTCGAGCTCCTGACGACGCGCGCGGACCTCGCCGCCCGTACCGGCGACGTCCTCCACGTCCCGGTGAACACCCCGGGGCACCTCGTCGCCGTCACGGACACCCGGTTCGTCGCCGTCGCCTTCCTCGGGCCGTGACGGCCCGCGGGGACCGGGCAGGGCGCCGGGCCGGGTAGCGTGGGGCGGGTGAGCGCGCAGGACGACAACGGAGCCGCGACCCCGCAGGACGCCCATGGCGCCAAGGTCGCGGACATGTTCAACGGCATCGCCGACCGGTACGACCTCATGAACCTCGTCATGACGTGGGGTCAGGAGCCGCGGCTGGTGCGGCGGACGGTCGAGCGGGCTCGGCTGCCGATCGAGCCTGTCGTCCTCGACCTCGCGACCGGCACCGGCGACGTCGCGTTCGAGGTGCTGCGCACCCGGCCCGCCGCGCAGGTCACCGGCGCGGACATCTCGCCGGGGATGATGGAGATCGGCAAGGCCCGCCCCGGCGGCGACCGCATCACCTGGGTGCAGGCCGACGCGATGGACCTGCCCTTCCCCGACGCGACCTTCGACGCCGTCACCCACGGCTACCTGCTGCGCAACGTCACCGACATCCCGACGACGCTCGCCGAGCAGTTCCGCGTCCTCAAGCCGGGCGGCTGGATGGCCGCCCTGGAGATGTCACCCGCGCCCAAGAACGTCTTCTGGCCGTTCTCCACGGCCTACATCCGCTGGGTGGTGCCGCTGATCGCGCGCCTCATCGCCAAGGACCCCGAGGCCTACGAGTACCTCTCGCGCACCTCCCGCGGGTTCCGCACCCCCGCGCAGATCCACGACATGCTCGCCGACGCCGGCTTCGTCGACATCGGCCACCGGCTGCACATGTTCGGCACGATGGCCGTCCACTGGGCCCAGAAGCCCGTCTGAGGTGCCGACGCTGAGGCCCGTGCGGGCGAGTGACGCGCCCGCGGTGCTCGACGCCTTCGCCTCCTCGTCCGACATGGCCCGGCAGGGCGCGGTCACGACCGCGGCCGAGGCGAGCGCCTACCTCACGCGGTGCACGTCGCCGGGCTCCCGGGTCTTCGCCGTCACCGGCGAGGACGACGTCCTGTGCGGCGCGGTCGGGATCAACCTCGACGAGGAGAACCGCACCGGGTGGGTCTGGTACTGGATGCACGCCCGGCACCGCGGGAAGGGCTGGACGGCCGCGGCCGTGGCGACGGTGGCGGACTGGGCGCTGGCGGAGGGTGGGTGCGAGCGGCTGGAGCTCGGGCACCGGGTCGACAACCCCGCCTCGGGCCGGGTGGCGGTGGCTGCCGGGTTCGTCCCCGAGGGTCGCGAACGCGGCAAGTTCCTCATCGACGGGGAGCGGGTCGACGTCCTCACCTACGGCCGGATCCTCACCGATCCCGCCCCGGTGACGCCCCGGCTCGCCCTGTCCTGAGGCGGCGGCGGCGCGGACAGCTCCCCGGCCGCTCCCCGCTCAGGCCCACACGCCCCGTGCGGCTGCCTCCTGCGCGTACCGGGCGAGCGACCGCGCCGGGCGGCCGAGGACGCGCTCGACCGTGCCCGTGGGGGTGGTGTCACCGGCGGCGGCGACCGCCCCGAACCTCGTGACGAGCTCCTCGACGACCTCCAGGGGCAGCCCGGCCGCTCCCATCGCCGCGCGGTAGGCCTCCGGGGTGCCGTCGAAGCGCACGGTGCGCCCGGCCGCCGCACCGACGACGTCGGCGGCCTCGGCGAAGGACAGCGCCTGCGGCCCGGTGAGCTCAAGCACCTCCCCGACGTGGTCGTCGGTGGTGAGCGCGCGGACGGCGACGTCGGCGATGTCCTGCGCGTCGACGAAGCCCTGGCGGGCGTCCCCGACGGGCAGCGCCAGCTCGCCCTCGAGGACGGCGTCGCGGAAGAACGTCTCGAAGTTCTGGGCGAACCAGTCGGGCCGGATGACCGTCCACCCCAGGCCGCTCGCGCGCACCGCACGCTCCGCCTCCTGCAGGCGGGTGACGTCCATGAGGTCGACGGCCCGGTCGGAGTGGAGCACGACGCGGTGCACCCCGGCGGCGGCTGCCCGCTCGAGGAAGCCGGCGGGCAGGTCGACGTCGTCGGGCAGCAGGAGGTACATCCGCCCGACGCCGTCGAGCACGGCGTCCCACGTGCCCGGGTCGGTCCAGTCGAAGGGCGGCTCGGTGCGGCGCCCGGCGGCACGCGCGGGGACGCCGGCGGCCCGGAGCCCGGCAACGACGCGGCTGCCGGTGGTGCCGGTCCCGCCCAGGACGAGGACGGTGTCGGTGAGGGGCGTGGTCATCGTGGTTCCTCCCTCTCGGGTGTGGTGTGGGCGTGAGGCTGGGCGCCACCTCCGACACCGGTCACGGGTCTCCGCCGTCAGCAGCGTGGGCCGAGGGGAAGAGCCGGCCGAGCGCGGTGAGGGCCTGGGCCGTGTAGTCCGTCAGGCCGGACCCCAGCCCGTAGGCGAGGTCCGCGAGGGTTGCGCACCTGGCGTGGAAGGCGGCGCGTTCGAGGTCGGCGGCGTCGATCCCCGGGCCGTAGGCGGTGAGCGCGGCGTCCAGTCCACGGGGTCCGAGGTCGCGCAGGAGGAGGCCGAGGTCGCGGGCCGGGTCGGTGACCGCCGCGTCGCCCCAGTCGACGACCCCGGTGACCTGCCACGCGTCGTCGACGAGGACGTGCTCGGCACCGAGGTCGTTGTGGGTGAGGACGGGGGCAGTGCCCTCGGCGGGCGGGGGCGCGGCGAGGAACGCCTCCACCGCCGCCCGGTGGTGCGCCGGGACGTGGGTGCGGATCCCCGGGTAGAGGGCGCGGGCCTCCTCGAGCCACTCGCGCAGCGGCGCGTCGTCCGGCTCGGCGAGGTCCGTGGGCAGGCGGTGCAGGGCGGCGAGGAAGCGGCCGAGGGCCTCCCCGAGGCCGACGGCGTGGTCGGCGACCCCGGGGAGCCCGAGCACCGGGCGGCCCGGGAGCCTGCGGTAGGCCAGGCACCCACGTCCGGCGTCGACGACGAGCGGCTCGGGCACGGGCAGCGGCACGGCGCCGGCGACGGCCGCGAGCAGCCGGGCCTCGGGAACGACCCGCGCACGGTCGGCCTCCTCGCGGACGAGACGCACGACGAGCTCGTCGTCGACGAGGAAGGTCGCGTGGTCGAGCCCGCCGCCCAGCGGCCGCACCACGCCGGCCGCGAGCCCGTGCTCGGCGAGCACCTCGCGGACCGTCCCCTCGTCCACGTCCTCCCCCCTCCGGCCGGTGCCAGCACGGTAGCCCCCGGCCCGCGCCGTGGGGAGCCGGTGCGGCCCGGCGTCGACCGACGACGACACCGGGGTTCGCCCCGCGCGGACCACGGCGACGCCCCCGGGCGGACGTGGCCACCCGGCGCCGGAACCTAGCGTCGGCCGGACGACGGAGGGAGCCGGACATGGACCGGACACGACAGGTCACGGTGGCCGTGGCCACCGACGAGGAACGGGCAGGCCTCGCCCTGCTCGCCGCCCACGCGATGCGCGACAACCCCGTGCACGTGGCGGCGCTCGGGCCCGACCCCGGCCGCCGGGTGGAGGTCGTGCGCCGGGTGTTCACCGTCCTGCTCGACTCCCGGGAGGTTCTCACGGCCCGTCTCGACGGGCGGGTGGTCGGCCTCGCCGCCCACCTGTCCCCGCCCCACGCCCCGCCGCGGGCCGGCGAGCTGCTCCGCCTCGTCCCCGCCCTGGGCCGCGCCGGGGCGAGGGCGCCGCGGCTGGCGCGGTGGTTCGCCGCCTGGACCCGCCGGGACCCGGCCACCCCGCACTCCCACCTCGGGCCGGTGGCCGTCGCGGACGCGGCGCGGGGCCAGGGGGTGGGCAGCGCGCTGCTGCGCCGGTACACCGAGCGGCTCGACGAGCGGGGGGAGAGCGGGTACCTCGAGACCGACCGGCCCGCCGCCGCCCGGCTCTACCGCCGGTTCGGCTTCGAGGTCGTCGACGAGCACCGGGTGCTGCACGTGCCCACGCTGTTCATGGCCCGGCCGTGAGGCGCGTGGTGGGCTCAGGGACCTTCCCACGGGTAGTCGAGCGCGAGGAACGCCTCGCGCACCGCGCGCGCGTCCGCCTCGACGTCCCCGGCGAACAGCTCGCGTCCGGAGGCCGACCGGACGACCACCTTGGACCCGGTGCGGTAGACGGCGTCGACCTTGTCGCGCGGGATGACGCGCTGCACCGCCCCGCGCCGCTCGACCCGCAGGTGCCGCTCGCCGACGTGCAGGACCGGGGAGTCGAGGATGACCCACGCGCCCAGCGCCAGGCCGGCGAGCAGCCCGAGCACCGGCCGCAGCCACACCAGCCACGCCTGGTCGAAGGAGCCGAGGAGCTGCAGCGGTCCCTGGAAGGGCATCCAGGGCAGGTCGCGGGCCAGCCGTGCGAGGAAGGGCACGCCCACCCCGAGCACGGCGCCGCCGAGGGCGAAGAGGGCCAGGACCCACCGCCGGCCGGCGGCGTCGAAACCGCCCAGCCGGTGCTCGGTGTCGTCCTCGCTCATCGATGCCGAGCATATGGGCAGGTCAGCCGCGCCGCGCGGGAGTCGCCTCCCGGGGACACTGGCCTACGTCCCGGGTCGACCCCGCCCGTCGCCGCCCACCCCCTCCCGCGCAGGCGTCGCCGGTCCTACCCTGGGTCAGTGGGCGTGCCGCTGAGCACCGACGGCGTCGACCAGCGCCTCGTCGACGCGGTCCTCGGCGTGGGTGTGACCCTCGGGGTGGCCGCGACGATCGCCGTCGACCTCGACGAGACCGGGCGCGCCGACCCCGGCGCCTACCTCTTCGCCGGCGTCTTCGGCGCTCTCGTGCTCGCGCGCCGGCAGGCCCCGCGCGCCGTCCTCGTCGCCACCGTGCTCGGGGTCTTCCTCTACTACGCCCTCGGCTACGCGCCGATCGGCATCGCGCTGCCCGCGGTGGTCGCGCTCGCCTCCGCCGCCGAGGCGGGCCACACCCGGTGGGCCGTCGGGGCGGGCACGGTCCTCGTGTCGGCCGCCGCCGTCGCCCTCGTCGAGGAGGGCCGCCCGCTGGACTACCTCGTGAGCTACGAGATGCTGACGAACGTCGCGCTCGTCGCGACGGCGGTGACGCTCGGCGCCAGCATCCGGGCCCGGCGCGAGGCGCGTCGCCACCAGGAGAAGCTGCACCGGGTCGTGCTCGCCGAGCAGGCCCGTGAGGCGGAGCAGCGGCTGCGCGAGGAGCGGCTGAGCATCGCCCGGGACCTGCACGACGTCGTCGGGCACGCACTGTCGGTCATCGCCTTGCACGGGAATGTCGCCGCCGAGGCGATCGGCCGGGACGAGGACGTGGCGCGTCGCGCGATCGGCCAGATCGGGCGCACGACGTCGGCGACGATGCGCGAGCTGCGGGCGACGGTCAAGGTGCTGCGCTCGCCGGGCGGGCGACCGGAGCTCGCGACCCTCGGCCTGGCCGGGGTTCCCGACCTCGTCTCCGCCGCCCGGGAGACGGGGGTGGAGGTCGTCGCCGAGCTCGACGTCCCGGGCGGCGTGCTCGACGGCGCCGTCGACGCCGCTGCCTACCGGATCGTCCAGGAGTCGCTGACGAACGCGCTGCGGCACTCCGGTGCCTCGCGCGTCACCGTGCGCGCGGGCCTGGACGGTGGGCGGCTCGAGCTCACCGTGTGCGACGACGGCTGCGGTCCGGGGGACGCGCTGCGGCCGGGCGCCGGGATGGCCGGCATCGAGGAACGGGCCGTCACCCTCGGCGGCGGCGTCTCCTTCGGCAGGTCCGACGACGGAGGCTTCGCCGTGCGCGCACGGCTGCCGGTGAGGGTGGGGACATGATCCGCGTCGTGGTGGTCGATGACCAGGAGCTCGTCCGGACGGGGCTGCGCACGCTCGTCGAGCACGACGGCGACATCACCGTCGTCGGGGAGGCCGACTCGGGCCGGACGGGGGTGTGGCGGGCCCGCGAGCTGCGTCCCGACGTCGTCCTCATGGACATCCGGATGCCCGACGTCGACGGGATCGAGGCGACCCGCCAGATCGTCGCGGACCGCGACCTCGGCGACGTCCGGGTGCTCGTCCTCACGACGTTCGACGAGGACGAGCACATCGTCGAGGCGATCCGCTCCGGGGCGGCCGGCTACCTCCTCAAGGACGTCTCCCCGGTGGACCTGCGTGCGGCCGTGCGGGTCGTCGCCGCGGGTGAGGCGCTGCTGTCCCCGTCGGTGACGCGCCGGGTCATGCGCTCCCTCGCCGAGGTTCCCCGGGCGCGGGTCGACGACGCGCTGCTGCGCCGGATCACCGACCGGGAGCGCGAGGTGCTCGAGCAGGTCGGCCGGGGCCTGTCCAACGAGGAGATCGCCCGCGTCCTCTACCTCTCCCCGGCGACCGCCCGGACCTACGTGTCGCGCCTGCTCGCCAAGCTCGACGCGCGCGACCGGGCCCAGCTCGTCGTCCTCGCCTACGAGACCGGTCTCGTCAGCCCGGGCGCGCAGCCCTCCTGAGCCTCACGGCTGCTCACCGACCGCCTCGCCGGCCGCCTCACCTGCCGACGAACCGCGCGTGGCCCCCACGCTCGCCGCGCTCACGCACGCGACGGCGACCAGCTGCACCGGGGTGAGCCACTCCTGGAGGATGAGGGCGGCGGCGAGTGCCGCGGCGGCCGGCTCCAGGCTCATGAGGATGCCGAACACGCGGGGCGGCATCGTCCGCAGCGCGATCATCTCCAGGCTGTAGGGGACCACGGAGCTGAGCACCCCGACGGCCGCACCGAGGACGAGCAGCCGCGGCTCGAGCAGCGTGGTGCCCGCGGAGGCGACGGCGACGGGCGCGACCGCGAGCGTCGCGATCGTGCTCGCGAGGGCGAGGCCGTCGATGCCCGCCCAGCGGCGTCCGGTCGCCCCGGCGGCGAGGATGTACAGCGCCCAGCACGCGCCCGCGAACAGGGCGAGCGCGAAGCCGAGGGCGTCGGCCCCCGCCCCGGGCGCGAGGCCGAGCAGGACGACGCCCGCGGCGGCGAGCCCGACCCACAGCAGGTCGCGCGGCCGCCGGCCGGTCACGGCGGCGAGGGTCAGCGGCCCGATGAACTCGATCGTCACCGCCACCCCGAGCGGGATGCGCGCGAAGGACTCGTAGAACGCCCAGTTCATCGCCCCGAGGGTGAGCCCGAGCGTGAGGACCGGGCGCCAGTCCGCGGCGCTGCGGCCCCGCGGGGAGGGGCGGGCGATGGCGAGGAGGATGAGGGAGCTCGTCGCCAGGCGCAGCAGCACCATGCCGCTCGGCGAGATCTCGCCGAACTGGCCTTTGGAGATGGTCGCGCCGAGCTGTACCGACGCGATGCCCGTGAGGACGAGCCACACGGGCGACATGCGAGGTCGGGCCACTGCCCCAGCGTAGGCACCGGGTGGCACCTCCCCGTCGGCCCGACGGCGTCGAGGGGTGTCGCCTCGCGCTGACGGGGCGTGCGACCGGTGACGTCGCACCGGACGCCCGTGGACGGACGTCGGCGCGTCCCGGCGTTCCTAGCGTCGAGGCATGACCACCACCACCCCCGCCGCCCGCCCGCTGCGCCGCGCCCTCGCGGCGCTCGCGGCCGGCGCGTGCGTCCTCGCCGGCTGCAGCGGCTCGGCGTCCGGGAGCTCCGCGTTCCCGGTCGAGCCGGTCGACTTCACCACCCCGCTCGCGATCCCGCCGCTCGCCGAGTCACGCGTCGAGGAGGACGGCACCCGCGTCTTCGAGCTCACCGCCCAGGAGGGCACCTCGGAGTTCCGTCCCGGCGTCGCGACGCCGACGTGGGGCTTCGACGGTCCCTACCTCGGGCCGACGCTGCGCGCGAAGGTGGGGGAGCGTGTCGCCGTCGAGGTGACCAACGACCTCGGTGAGGCGACGACGGTCCACTGGCACGGTATGCACCTGCCGCCCGAGATGGACGGCGGGCCGCACCAGATGATCGAGCCGGGGGAGACGTGGCGCCCGACGTGGGTGATCGACCAGCCCGCGGCCACGCTCTGGTACCACCCGCACCCGCACGGCCGGACCGAGCAGCACGTCTACCGGGGCCTGGCCGGGATGTTCCTCCTCGACGACCCGGCCGCCGCGCCCGACCTGCCCGCGACCTACGGGGTCGACGACGTGCCCGTCGTCGTCCAGGACAAGCACCTCGACGACGAGGGCCGGCTCACGCTCGACCGCAACAGCACCGAACCGGGGCTCATGGGCTCGATGGTCATGGTCAACGGGACCGTCGGGGCGTACCACGAGGTGACCACGGAGCGGGTCCGGCTGCGCCTCCTCAACGCCTCGACCGCGCGCACGTACAACCTCGGCTTCACCGACGAGCGCACCTTCCACCTCGTCGGCACCGACGGCGGCCTCCTCGCCGAGCCGCACGAGACGAGCCGGGTCCGGCTCTCGCCCGGCGAGCGCGCGGAGGTCGTCGTCGAGCTCGAGCCCGGGGAGGTCGCCACGCTCGACTCCGACTCCCCGGACCTGGGCGACGTCGCCGCTCCCGCCGCGTTCGGCGGGCGGGACGTCTTCGAGGTCCTCGAGCTGCGCGCCGCCCCCACCCTCACGCCCTCCCCGCCGGTCCCCGACGTGCTGGCCGAGGTCCCCCGGATCCCCGAGTCGGCCGCCACCGTCACCCGCGAGCTCGAGGTCGCCGTCCGGATGATCAACGGCCGGAGCATGGACCTCTCGCGCATCGACGAGGTCGTCACCGAGGGGGCGACGGAGATCTGGGAGGTGCGCAGCATCGACCCCCTCACCCACAACTTCCACATTCACGACGTCCAGTTCCAGGTCCTCGACGTCGACGGCGAGCCGCCGCCGCCCGAGCTCGCCGGCTGGAAGGACACCGTCTACCTCGAGCCGCGGCGCACCTACCGCCTCATCATGCAGTTCGCCGACTACTCCGACCCGGACAGCCCGTACATGTTCCACTGCCACCTCCTGCGTCACGAGGACGAGGGGCTCATGGGGCAGCTCGTCGTCGTCGAGCCCGGCACCGAGCCGCCCCGGACCCTGCCCACCGGCGACGACGGCGGCCACAACCACTGACGCGACGGTGCGGCTGGGTCTAGGGTCAGGCGACATGGGCAGGTACGCCGCACTGCTGCGGGGCATCGCCCCGAGCAACCCCAGCATGACCAACGACAAGCTCCGCGGGGTGTTCGAAGGGCTGGGCCTGGAGTCGGTCGGGTCGGTGCTCGCCAGCGGGAACATCGTCTTCCGCAGCACGGAGGCCGACGTGCCCGCCCTCGAGGACCGGATCCAGGAGGCGCTGGGGACCGGGCTCGGCATCGGCGGCGGCACCATCGTCCGCGAGCTCACCGAGCTGCGCGACCTCCTCGACCGTGACCCCTTCGACGGGCTGACCCACGGGCGCGGGAGCTACCTCACCGTGACGTTCCTCAAGGCACGCCCTCACGCGGTGCCGCTGCCGCCGGAGCCCGACCCGCTCACCCGGGTCGTCGGCTACGACGAGGGCGCCGGCGCGTTCCTCGCCGTCATCGACAACAGCGAGCCGGGCCGGACCCCGGACTTCATGGTGTGGCTGGACCGCGCCTACGGCAAGGACATCACCACGCGCACGTGGCTCACCGTGCAGCGCATCGTCAGGAAGCTGGAGGCCCTCACATGACCAGTCGTCTCGCCGCCCTCGCCGTCGACTGCGAGCAGCCGGCCGCCGTCGCCGAGTTCTGGTGCGCCGTGCTCGGCTGGCAGGTGGTCGAGGAGGACGAGGAAGGGGTGTCGATCGGCCCGCCCGACGGCTCCTGGCCGACGATCGACTTCCTGCCCGTCCCCGAGCGCAAGACCGTGAAGAACCGGCTGCACCTCGACCTGCGCGCCGACGGCGTGAGCACCGAGGAGGAGCTCGCGCGGCTGCGCGCGCTCGGTGCCCGGCCCACCGACATCGGGCAGGGGCCCGACGTCAGCTGGGTCGTGCTCGCCGACCCCGAGGGCAACGAGTTCTGCCTGCTGTCCCGCACCGTCCAGGACGTCGGCGCCGGCTGAGATTCCCCTTCCAGGGACTCCCCGAGGGGGCGTATGCTCCGGGAGCCGGGCGACTCGAGACAGGAGCGCCCCGTGGCGAAGAGTGCGAAGGACATGGTGGCCCGGGCGAGGGCCAAGGTGGAGAACCTCGACCCCGCAGCAGTGGCGGCCGAGCTGGAGCGTGGTGCGGTCCTCGTGGACCTGCGCGACCATCCCGAGCTCGCGGCTGCGGGTCGGATCCCGGGCTCGGTGCACGTCCCGCGCGGCATGCTGGAGTTCCGGGCGGACCCCACGAGCCCGTACCACGACGAGGCGCTGGACCCGACGAAGCGGGTGGTGCTGCACTGCGCCAGCGGCGGCCGCTCGGCGCTGGCCGCCGCGACCCTCCAGGAGATGGGGTACGCCCATGTGGCCCACCTCGACGGAGGGTTCGCCGCCTGGGCGGAGGAGGGTCGCCCGGTCGAGACGGTCTGACCGGCCGGCTGGGTCAGTAGACGCGTTGCGCGAGCGGGCGCAGGTCGGCAGGGACGACCAGCACGAGCCCGTGGTGGGCGAGGACGGTTCGGACCTCGTCCGCCGGGAGGGAACCGAGCCGCTCCAGGGTGAGGCTCCTCCCCGGCGGGCCGGGCCGGAACCCCAGGACCGTCGTCGACATCGGGGCGTGCCGCGGATACGCGTGCAGGGCGGTGGCCTCGTCGTCGTGCTCGAGCACGACGACGCGAGGATCCCCGCCGAGCTCGACCTGGATCGCGGCGGCACGGTAGTGAGGTGGTTCCTCCGTCGTCCCGGTCACGTGGTGCGAGCGGTTCGCGGACGTGATGTGCAGGTGGTCGCTGCCGCACAGCCGCAGACCTCGCGCGAGGAACCCGTTCGACGGGCACCGGTAGCCGGGCACGATGACCTGGACCCAGCGGCCGGTGGCGTCACGCACGGTGAGGTGGTCCGGCACGTGTTCCGCGGCGGGAGCCCGGAACCCCAGAGGGCCCAGGCAGAGCAGCTCCTCGACGGCGCCGAGGACGTCGTCAGGCCGGAGTCCGTCGGTCAGCCGGGTGAGGTCGAGCAGACCGGTGAGTCGCGCCGGTGTCGTCGTCACGCTCCCCACCTGTCCCGGCGGACGGCCCTTGAGCCGGTTCGCCGCACGGACGGTCGGCTCGTCGGCCCGGGTCGTCAGCGCGTAGAGGTTCGCGAACGCGTGGACGACGAAGGCGCCGGCGGCCAGCGCGGAGGCGGCGCTCTCGACGTCGGCCCTCTCGCCGATCCGCAGGTGTCCTGCCGCAGCGACGGCCATCGTGCCCTCCCCTGCCGGTCAGGACCAGTATCCGGCCGTCCGGGTGCCCCGAACAGGTCCTTGGCGTTCCTCCGCGGCGCCTCACTCCTCACGGGTGACGGACGGCGTTCGTCGTGCAGGGCCCGCCCCGGCACCGGACGCGCCCAGGCTTCGACGACAGGACCGACATGACCCGCACCCACTACTTCACCGCGAGCAGTCTCGACGGCTTCATCGCGACGGAGGACCACTCCCTCGACTGGCTGCTGTCCCAGGAGAACGATCCCGACGGCCCGATGGGTTACCGCGCCTTCGAGGCGCGCGTCGGCGCGATCGCCATGGGCGCCACCACCTACCAGTGGGTCCTCGACCACGACGACGGGTGGGCCTACGACATGCCGGCCTGGGTCTTCACCCACCGCGACTTCCCCCCGCCCCCCGGGGACGTGCGGTTCACCAGCGGCGACGTCGCCGAGGTCCACGCACAGATGGTCGCGGCCGCGGCGGGACGCGACGTGTGGATCGTCGGGGGAGGGGAGCTCGTCGGGCAGTTCACCGACCGCGGGCTGGTCGACGAGGTGTGGGTGCAGTACGCGCCGGTGACCCTCGGCTCCGGGGCGCCGCTGCTGCCGCGCCGCCTCGACCTCGAGCTGCTCGAGACGGCGCGCAACGGCGCCTTCGTCTGCGCCCGGTACGCCGTCGTCCGCTGACCGGGGAGGACGGCCGGCGTCCCCGGGAGGAGACCGGCGTCGTCCGTCGCAGGCGACCTCGCTGCCGCCTCCCGCCCGACGCCCGGCCGGACCGGCGTTCCTAGCGTTGTCGGCATGGCATCCACCGACCGAACCGTCCTCCGTCAATGGCCCGCCCGACGCGTCGGGCTCGCCCTCGTCCTCGCGCTGCTCCCTCTCACCCTCGCCCTGCCCCGCACGCTCGGGGACGCCGGTGACCGCACCGACGGCACGGCACGTCTCGTGCTCGCCGTCGTCGTCACCGCCCTGTGGGTCTACGTCGTGGGCGGCCGTGGCCGCGAGGAGCGCCCCGTTGCCACCCTCGTCCTCACCGGGGTGTTCGCCGGCTGCTACACGTTCCTCGTCGCGGCCGTCGCGGCGCTCTCCTCCGCCGGGGCGGCCGGACTCATCGCCCTGCCGTTCCTGCTGCTGGTGATGGTCGCCGTCGGTGCGCTGTGGGGGCTGGCGGCCGGCGGGCTCGCCCGAGGGCTCCAGCTGCTGCGCGGGCGGTCGGCCCGAGTCATCCGAGCACCGCGCCGCCGCTGAGGTTGAGGGTCGTCGCGGTGAGGCCGCCGGCCCTGTCGGAGGCGAGGAACGCCGCGGCGTCCGCGACGTCCTGGATGCGCACCGGCCCGGGCAGCAGGCCGTTCGGCGCGCCGGGTGACTCGAGCAGCTCGGCGAGGGTCATCCCCGCGCGTTCGGCCATCCGTGCCCACACCCTGGCGACGTGGGAGCCGTGACGTGCTGTCTCCGGGATCCCGTCGGGGCGCAGCGCGACGACACGGACGCCCCGCGGCCCGACCTCCCCCGCGAGCTGGACGGCGAGCGCCTCGACCGCCGCGTTCGCCGGGCCGAAGCCGTCGGTCGCCATCGCGACGCGCGCGGCGGTCGTCGACAGCAGGAGGACGACCCCGCTGCCGCGCCGTCCCATGTGACGCGCCACCGTCGTCGCGGTGAGGAAGTTCGTGCGCGTGTACGTGCGGACCGGCAGCTCGAAGTCGGCGAGACGCAGCTCGGTGAGGGGCACGCCCTGGACGTGGTCGACCCCGACGGCGTTGAGACTGACGTCGATGCCTCCCGACTCCGCGATGACGGCGGCCGCGTGCTGTGCCACCGAGCCGCCGTCCAGTGCGTCGACGACGGCTGCGTGCGCCTGCCCGCCGGCGGCGCGGATCTCGCCCGCGACCTCCTCCAGGGTGGCCAGGGTGCGCCCGGCGAGGTGCACGACGGCACCCTCGGCGGCGAAGGTGCGCGCTACGGCGGAGCCGATCGCACCCGCTCCGCCGTAGACGACGGCCGTCTTGTCGGTGAGCAGCATCGTGGTTCCCCTCCCGGTACGGGCTCCGCTGTCCGGAGCTCTCACCCGACCGACGAACGGCACCTGCCGGGACCGACATCGCCGGGCAGATGACTTCGAGCCGTCCCGCCGGTCTGCCCCGGTGTCGGCCCTGCACCTCGAGGAGCACCATGCGCACGCCGGACACCTCCCTCGACCCACGCTTCAGCGACCCCGATGCCGTGCCGACACCGTGGTCGACGGCCGTCGACGCCCTCGCGACGGCCCAGCTGTGCTGGCTCACGACGGTGCGGCGGGACGGACGGCCGCACGTCACCCCGCTCGTGGCCGTCGCGCTCGACGACGCGGTGCACTTCTGCTCGGGCCCTGCCGAGCAGAAGACCCTCAACCTCAGGCACGACCCGCACGTCGCGCTCCTCACCGGCTCGACGGAGTGGGACCGCGGGCTGGACGTCGTGCTCGAGGGGCGGGCGGTCCGCACGACGGAGCAGCAGGTGTTGCGCCGACTCGCCGGGGCGTGGGGCGAGAAGTGGGACGGCCAGTGGCAGTTCGACGTGAGGGACGGGGCCTTCCGGCATGCCGACGGCGGTGAGGCGCTGGTCTTCACGGTGACGCCGGACCGGGCGTTCGCCTTCGCCAAGAACCCGTTCGGACAGACTCGCTACGTGTTCTGACCCGGCCCGCCCACCTCGGCGAGCCGGGAGGCGAGGTACCCGCGCTCGGCGTCCGTGCGGGCCAGCTCGAGCGCCTTGCGGTAGGCGGCCCGCGCCTCCGGGTCGCGCCCGAGCCGGCGCAGCAGGTCGGCACGCGTCGCGGGAAGCAGGTGGTAGCCGTCGAGCGCGCCGGAGGTTCCGAGCTCGTCGACGATCCGCAGACCGGCGGAAGGTCCCTGCGCCATGGCGACGGCGACGGCGCGGTTGAGCTCGACGACCGGTGAGGGGGACAGGTCGGCGAGCATCCCGTACAGCGCGGCGACCTGCGGCCAGTCGGTGCTCTCCGCGTCGGGGGCCGAGGCGTGGCAGGCCGCGATCGCCGCCTGCACCTGGTACGTCCCGGGCCGCCCGGCCGCCAGCGCCTCCTCGAGGAGCGCCGTGCCTGCGACGACGAGGTCCTGGTCCCAGCGGGTACGGTCCTGGCGCTCGAGCGGGACCAGCGCGCCGGCGGCGTCGGTGCGCGCCGGCCGGCGCGACTCGTGGAGGAGCATGAGTGCGAGCAGGCCGCGGACCTCGGGGTCGGTCGGGAGCAACCCGAGGAGGAGCCGACCCAGGCGCACGGCCTCGGCCGTGAGGTCCTTGCGGAGGAGGCTCGTGCCCGAGCTCGCGGCGTGCCCCTCGGTGAAGAGGAGGTAGACGACGGCGAGGACCCCGGCGGTCCGCTCCGCCAGGCGCTCGGGGGGAGGGACACGGTAGGGGATGCCCGCCTGGCGGATCTTCCGCTTGGCGCGGACGAGGCGCTGGGACATCGTCGCCTCGGGGACGAGGAAGGCGCGGGCCACCTCCGCCGTCGTCAGCCCTGCCACGGCGCGCAGGGTGAGAGCGACCCGTGCGTCGAGGGCGAGCGCGGGGTGGCAGCAGGTGAAGACCAGCCGCAGCCGGTCGTCCTCCGGGCACTCGACCGTCGGCGCGCGCTGCCCGGCGAGCCGGTCCACCTCCGCGTGCTTCGCGGCGCCGACCGCCTCGCGCCGCAGCCGGTCCACCGCCCAGTGGTACGCCGTCGTCGTCAGCCATGCGCCGGGGTTTCGCGGCACACCCTCACGTCGCCACCGGTCCACGGCGATGGTGAACGCTTCCTGGGCGGCGTCCTCCGCGAGGTCCCAGTCGCCCGTGCGGAGGATGAGCGTCGCGACCACCTGCGACCACTCGGCGTGGAACGCCTCGGTGACCGCGTCCGAGACGGCGTCGTGCCCGTCGGACGTCATGGCTCCCACACCGGCCGGACCTCGACGGTGCCGCGGCGGGCGAACGGGTGGGCGGCGGCGATCTCGAGCGCCTCGTCGAGGTCGGCGCACTCGAGGAGGACGTAGCCGCCGACGAACTCCTTCGTCTCGGCGAACGGGCCGTCGGTGACGAGCGTGCGTCCGTCACGCACGCGGACGCTCGTCGCGGTCTCCGCCGGGCGCAGCCGGTCGCCGCCGAGGAACGCGCCGCGCCCGGTGACGTCGGCGAGCCACCGCTGGTGGTCCGGATCGGCGGCGAGCTCCTCCTGGCCGGGGTGGACCTCGGCGTCGTGGCAGATGAGCATGAGATACCGCATGTCGGCCTCCCGGGGGTGGTGCGGGCGCCTCGCCGTGGGACCACGGTAGCCGCCCGCCCTCGGCGTGTCCGCCGGGGGCGGATCCGCTCGGGGCAGCGTGAGTGCCGCGGGCAGGCGGGGTGGGATGCCGTCATGACGACCCAGACCACGGGCCTGGTCCCGTTCGACCAGGAGATCGCCCACCGGCTCATGGCCCAGCGCATCATCGTGCTCGGCACCGAGCTCGACCAGGAGGCAGGCAACCGTCTGTGCTCCCAGCTCCTGCTGCTCTCCGCGGAGGACGGCAGGGAGGACATCAGCTTCTGGATCAGCTCGCCCGGCGGGTCGGTCCCGGCGATGCTCGCGATCCGCGACGTCATGCGGCTGGTGCCCAACGACGTCAGCCTCCTCGAGGGCGCACCTGTCCCCTCTCCGGTCAGGGGCCAGGTCCGGGAGCGGTGACTTGCCGGCCGTTGCGGTCGTGGAACCACCACCGGCCGGAGGACCGGGTGATGGTGACCTGGCGGGCGTGGACCCAGTCGTGGTGGTGCCAGCACAGGAGCACCCCGTGCTCGACGTCGGTGCGGCCCCGGTGCAGCGCCCACCACAGCGAGTGGTGGACCTCGCCGAAACCGGGCGGCTCGTCGCAGCCGGGCCACTGGCAGTGCCTGTCGCGGGCGATGATCGCCCGTACCTGGTTGGCGGGGAAGATGCGCTTGTCGCGCCCCGCGTCCAGCACCGTGGAGTCCGGCCCGAACACCACCCGCGAGAGCTGTGACTCGCACGCCAGGCGGGCCAGCAGCGCCGGTGCGACGGGGGTGCCGTCCTCGAGGGTGGCGGGAGCGAGCCCGCGCAGCGAGGCGGGGTCCAGGGCGGTGGAGATGACGTGGTCGTCCCCCGTCCGCCAGCGCTCCACCCACGAGCTCGCCTCGGGACCGACCTCCACCGGCCCACCGGCCGCGACCGACCCGGGCGCCTGGGGACGGGCGGGGTCCTGCGGACCGCCCGGCGCGCTCAGCGCGAGCTGGGCGGGCAGCCCGAGCGGGCCTGCCGACAGACCGGGACCGTGCGCGGGGACTGCGGACCCGGTGGCCGCGGCCAGCGCCCGGAGCAGCTCGAGGGACACGGTGACGGTGAGGTGCGGGCGGATGCGGGCGGCCGTCCGCTGCGCGCCGGCGTCGAGCGACTGGTGGGCCAGCGAGACGAGGGCAGCGGCGCGCCGCTGGGCGGGGGTGCGCTCGTCCTCGGCGCCCTTGCGTCCGGCGTGGGCGCCGAGCGCGGTGGAGACGACCTGGCCGGAGACGTCGTCGAGCCAGCCGCGCACCTGCCACCCGCCGGTGGTGGGGGAGAGGGTGAGCTCCTCCTTGCCGTCGGCCTCGCGCCACGCGCGGTCCGCGCCCTCCGGGTCGGCCGCGACCGCCCAGGCCTGGACGAGCGAGGTGAACGTCCCGGCGTCCATCTCCTGCGCCTGCTCGACGAGGAACCGCTCCCCGACCTCGGGGTCGGCCAGGTGGGACCGGAGCCGGGCCGTGCGGGTGGTCTCCCGCACGAGAACGGTGGTGTGCTGGGCACCGAGTCGTCCCGCACCCAGCGCCGCCCGCGTCACCGGCAGGTGGTCACGCAGCGCCCGCGCCTCGCGGACCTGGCGTGCGGCCGCCGCGGCCGTCGAGCCCGTGCGAGCACGCAGCCAGGCGGCGAACGTCCGCGAGCCGTGCAGGGCCCACAGCCCGTTCGCCTCCGCGGCGGTGAGGACGGCTGAGCGGGCCGCCTCCAGACGCCGCGCGGACTGCTCGAGGAGGTCGAGCGCGTCGTGGACGGCCTGGCCGGGCAGCCCGTGCCACTCGGTCCCCGCGAGGGTGGACAGGGTGGCAGCCACCTCGGCGAGCGCCGCGAGCGGGTCGTCCGGGCCAGGCGGGGTGGACGGTCCGGTCACGAGGGGTGCCGCCCCAGGGGACCGGTGGACCCGCCGGCTCCCCTGGCCGGGGTGGGTCGCACGGCGCGGCCCGCGGGGCGCGGCGGCGAGACCCTGGGCCTCCAGCTCGACCGGTCCTGCCACTGCGCTCACCTCCCGCGTCGTTGCTCTGACGCTATCGGCGACCACTGACATCGCTGTGGCCTGGCTCACACGCCGCCTCGGTTCGGGAGGTGCCGTCCGGCTCGCCGGCCGACCGGACCGGTAAACCCTCGACCGGCCGCGTCACGCGAGCGATGATGCCCCGAGGGAGGGGGACGACGTGGAGGGCTCGGGCAGCGGTCACTGGGGCGACGCGTTCGGCGTGCCGCTCGACGTGCGGCCCCTCTTCCCGGAGCAGCGCGCGTCCTTCCTCGACCTGCTCGAGGGCCTCACCGCCGAGGAGTGGGCCGCGCCGGCGCTGCCGGGCTGGAGCGTCCAGGACGTCGTCGCGCACGTGCTCCACGACCACGTCCGCCGGCTGGCCGCCACGCGTGACGGCCACCGGGTGGCGCTGCCGCCGGGAGGCTCGCTGCCCGAGCGGCTCGACGCCGCCAACGAGGCGTTCGTCGCCGTCGCGCGGCAGGTGAGCCCTCGCCTGCTCATCGACCTCCTCGTCCATCTCGGGCCCCAGCTCGACACGCTGTGGGCCGGTCAGGACCTCCACGCCCGCGCCGACGCCGACGTCTCCTGGGCGAGCGCCGGCGCCTGCCCGCGCTGGCTCGACCTGGCCCGGGAGCTCACCGAGCTGTGGGTCCACGAGCAGCAGGTCCGCGACGCCGTCAGGCGCCCTGGCGGCGACCGGCCACACCTCCTGGCGCCCGTCGTCGACACCTTCGCGCGTGCCCTCCCGTTCAGCCTGCGGCAGGTCGAGCGACCGGTCGGCACCCGTGCCCGCCTCAGCATCACCGGGCCCGCCGGCGGCACCTGGGACGCCGTCCGGAAGGAGGGCCGGTGGACCCCCGGACCGGTTCAGGGTCTCCCGGACGCCGAGGTCGTCCTCGACCCCGACACCTTCTGGCGGCTGGCGGCGCGCAGGCTCGGCCCGGCCGACGCGCGGGACCGGGCCGAGGTCCGCGGCGACGGCGCCCTCACCGCCGCCATGACCTCACTCCTCGGTGTCGTGCGGGCACCCGACGAGCCCCGGTGACGCTCGCGGCGCCTGAGGTCCCCCCGCGCCCACCCGTCCGGGCGCGGGAGTCCCCAGCTCAGGAGTGCCCGGACTCCTCGGCCACGCAGAAGACGTTGCCGTGCGGGTCGGCGAGGGTGACCCACCGGAAGCTCTCGTCCCCGCGGCGCTCGACGAGCGTGGCGCCGGCGTCGAGCAGGCGGTCGACCTCGGCGTCCAGGTCCTGGCACGAGAGGTCGAGGTGCACCCGGTTCTTGCCCGGCGTGGGGTCGGCGACCTTCTGGAACGCCAGCCGCACCGGCAGCGACGGGACGGCCACCATGGCGAACCAGCCATCGTTGCGCTCGACCACCTCACCGCCCGTCTGCTCCGCCCACCAGTCGGCGAGACGGTTCGCGTCGGTCGTGTCGAAGGTCACCATGCCCAGGGTCATCACCATGCCGTCACGCTAGTGGCGCCGGCCGACACGTCACCAGCGTTTGGCGAGCCGTCGCTCGGCCACCCCGAGCAGCCCGTCGGTCGCCTTGCCGAGGACGGCGAGGGCGAGGATGGCGAGGAGGATCCGGTCGACCCGGCCGTTGTTCTGGGAGTCGGTGAGGAGGAAGCCCAGTCCCATCGACGAGGCGATGAGCTCGGCCGCGACGAGGAACAGCCAGCTCTGCGCGAGGGCGAGGCGCAGCCCGGCGGCGACGGCCGGGGTGACGGCCGGGAGCTGGACGCGCGCGAGCAGCCCGACCCCCCGGTACCCGTAGGCCCGGCCGACCTCGACGAGGTGCGGGTCGACGTGCCGCAGCGCGGACGCCACCGTCGTGTAGACGGGGAAGAAGGCGCCGATGGCGATGAGCGTGACCTTGGAGTCCTCGTTGATGCCGATCCACAGGATGAGCAGCGGCACCCAGGCGAGGGACGGGACTGCGCGCAGCGCCCCGACCGTCCCGGCGAGCAGGGTGTCGGCCCACCGCGACAGGCCGACGAGCGCTCCCACCGCCAGGCCCGCCGCCGCGCCGACCGCGAAGCCGAGCAGCACGCGCTGGGTGGAGATGGCCACGTGCGTCCACAGGGTGCCGTCGGCGGCGAGCTCGGTGCCGGCGGCCCACACCGCCGCCGGTGAGGGCAGCTGGTAGGGCGCGAAGGTGCCGGTGACGGCGGTGAGGAGGTGCCACAGCCCGAGCAGCGCGAGCGGGACGACGACGGCCGCCAGCCGGTGCCACCGGTGAACGCGCGTGGGGCCGGGGGCCGGCACCGCCCGCTCCTCGCCCACCGGGACGACGACGGGGCGGGCAGCGCCCTCGACGGTCGCGGCCATCAGCCCGCGCCGCCCGCGCCGGCCGGGTCGGCCCGGCGGGCGTAGGTGTCCACGAGGAGGGTGTCGAGTGCCTCGTCGATCTGCTCCTGGGAGCGGACGTCGCCGGTCTCGACGAAGATCGGCCCGACGACCTCGAGGACGGCCCGCTGCGCCTCCCCGGGCACCGCGTCGATCCCGAGGTTGGTCCGCTCGAGGACGACCTTCTCCGCGACGTCGGGCTCGATCCCGGCCACCTCGGCGAGGATCGCGACCGTCTCCTCCGGGTTGTCCGCCACCCACCCGCGCGCCCGCTCGTAGGCGTCGACGACGACCTGCGCGAGGTCCGGGGACTCCGCGAGGAAGTCCGCGCGGGCGTTGAGGAAGCCGTAGGTGTTGAAGTCGACGTTGCGGTAGACGAGCCGGGAGCCGGCGTTGAGCTCGGTGTCCGCCATGATCGGGTCCAGCCCCGCCCACGCGTCGACGGCGCCGTTCTCCAGCGCCACCCGCCCGTCGGCGTGCTGGAGGTTCTGCACCTCGACGTCCGCGAGGTCCACGCCGTGCTCCTCCAGGCTCTGCAGGAGGAAGAAGTACGGGTCGGTGCCGCGGGTCGCGGCGACCGACCGGCCGGCGAGGTCGGTGACGGAGGTGACGTCCGAGCCCTTCGGCACGACGATGGCCGACCACTCCGGCTGGTCGAAGAGCGCGATCGTGTGGATGGGCGAGCCGTTGGCCCGCGCGAGGAGCGCGGCGGAGCCGGCGGTCGAGGCGACGTCGGCCGCCCCCGAGCGGAGCAGCTCGTTGGCCTTGTTCGAGCCGGCGGACTGGACCCACTCGACCGTGACGTCCGGTCCCAGGGTCTCCTCCAGCCAGCCCTGCTCGCGGACGACCAGGCTCAGCGGGTTGTAGGTGGCGAAGTCGACGGTGAGGGTGTCGGCGCTCCAGGTGTCGCCGGCGTCGTCGTCACGGGCGACGGCGGAGCCCTCGCCGGCCACGCAGCCGCTGAGCACGAGGCCGCCGGCGGCGGCGAGGAGAACCGCGGTGGTCACGGTACGGATGGTCATGGGCGGGCCCTTCAGGCGTGGTGGGTGGGGACGCCGAGGCCGTCGAGCAGCTCGGCGCGCAGGTGGGTGAGCCGGGCGCTGCCCCGGTCGCGGGGACGGGCGCCCGGCACGGTGACGACGGTGCGCACGGTGCTCGGGCCGCCGGGCACGGCGGGTCCGAGAAGGACGACGCGGTCGGCGAGGTACAGGGCCTCCTCGACGTCGTGGGTGACGAGGAGGACGGTCGTGGGCTGTGCGGCGTGGAGGTCGAGCAGCAGGTCCTGCATCCGCAGCCGGGTGAGGGCGTCGAGCGCGCCGAACGGCTCGTCGAGCAGCAGCACGCCGGGGTCGCGGGCGAGCGCGCGGGCGAGCGAGGCCCGCTGGGCCATCCCGCCGGACACCTGCCGCGGGCGGTCCTCTGCGCGGTCGGCGAGGCCGACGAGCGCGAGCAGCTCCTCCGCCCGGGCGGCCCCGGTCGCGCGGGGCGTACCCGGCGGGAGGCCGAGGGCGACGTTGCGCCGCAGGCTGCGCCACGGCAGCAGCCGCGGCTCCTGGAAGGCGACGGCGCAGCGGGGGTCGGCACCGGTCACCGGCTTCCCGTCGATGTGCAGCTCCCCGCTCGTCGGGACGTCCAGGCCGCACACCTGACGCAGCAGGGTCGACTTCCCGCAGCCGGAGGCGCCGAGCAGCGCGAGGATCTCACCGGGCTCGACCATGAGGTCGACGCCGGTGAGCACGGTCCGCGGCCGGCCGGCGGGGGTGCGGGGGGCGAAGGTCCGCCCCACGCCCCGCAGCTCGACACGGGCCGCAGCCCGGCCCGCCGTCACGGGCATTGTCGTCGTGAGCATCGCGTCCCCCTCGGCCGGTGACGCCCTGACGACGTCGTGGACCAGACGCTAGGAACGTCGCAGGAGGCTGGACAACGGTCGGGACGGCCCGTCTCACCGTCCGGTATGTCCGGCTCGGATCGTCTCGTCCCTCGACACGAGATCCGTGCGGGTCAGGCGTAGATTGACCGCGGGCGCACACCCCGGAGGAGTCGGATGGCGAACACCGGTACGCAGGGTCCGGCACTGCCTGACCGTTTCGTGCGCTTCCGATGGTGGGGGCTGCTCGCGATCAGCTTCGGCGTCGCGCTCATCATCATGGACTCGACGATCGTCTCGGTCGCGATCCCCTCGATCGTCGCGGACCTCGGCATCTCGAGCACGGAGATCCAGTGGGTCCAGGAGATCTACACCCTGCTGTTCGCCGCCCTGCTGCTCACCTGGGGCCGCGTCGCCGACCGCTTCGGCCGGCGACGCATCATGTTCATCGGCGTCGCGATCTTCATCGCCTCGAGCGTGCTGTGCGTCGTCGCCTCCAGCGGCGCGCACCTCATCATCGGGCGCGCCTTCCAGGGCCTCGGCGGCTCGATGATCCTGCCGACCACCCTGGCCCTGCTCAACGCGAACTTCCACGGCCGGGAGCGGGCCATCGCCTTCGCCGTGTGGGGCTCGACGATCGGCGGCATGGCCGCCTTCGGCCCGCTCGCCGGCGGCTGGCTCATCGAGTACGCGAGCTGGCGGTGGGCCTTCGGCATCAACGTCCCCATCGGCCTGTTCATCCTCGCCGGCCTGCTCCTGTTCGTCGCCGAGTCGCGGGAGACCCGGGGGGTGCCGGGGACCGACGTGATCGGCGCGCTGCTGTCCATCGTCGGCTTCGGCGCGCTCGTCTTCGGCCTCATCGAGGGGCGGAGCTACGGGTGGTGGCGGGCCGAGGAGCGTGCCTCCTTCGACATCGGCGGGATGTCGCCCGTCCCGTTCGCGTTCGGGATCGCGGTCGTCGCGCTGGTCGGTTTCGTCCTGTGGGAGCGGGCCCGGGACCGGGCCGGCAGGGGCGTCATCCTCGACCTGTCGCTCTTCCGCATCCCCTCCTTCGCCAACGGCAACGTCACCGCGCTCATCGTGAGCTTCGGGGAGTTCGGCCTCATCCTCACCCTGCCGCTGTGGTTCCAGAACGTGCTCGGGTTCCGCGCGTTCGAGGCCGGCCTCGCCCTCGTCCCCCTCGCCGTCGGCTCGTTCGTCGCGAGCGGCGGCGTGGCGGCGCTCTCGCGCATGCTCACCCCGGTCGTCGTCGTGCGGATCGGACTCAGCCTGGAGGTCCTCGCCGTCCTCACCCTCGCCGTGCTCATCCGCCCCGACAGCACCCCGTGGCTCACCTCCCCGGTCCTGTTCGTCTACGGGATCGGCGTCGGCCTGGCGACCGCCCAGCTCACCAGCGTCGTGCTCGCCGACGTGCCCGTCGAGCGCAGCGGGCAGGGCTCGGCGACGCAGAGCACCGCCCGGCAGACCGGCTCGGCCCTCGGCATCGCCGTGCTCGGCACCGCCTTCTTCACCACGTTCCGGACGGGGACGGAGAGCCGGCTCGCCGACGCCGTCGCCACCGACCCGAGCGTCGGGCAGCTCGTCGACGCGGTGATCGCCAGCTCGGGTGGCACGATCTCGGCGCTCGCGGCCGACCCGCGGACGGCGGACGTCGCGCAGGCAGCGCGCGACGCGATGACCGACGGCGCCTCGCGCGCGGCGTACGTGGGCGCCGCCGCCCTCCTCCTCGGGCTGCTCTCCAGCCTCCGGATCCGCCCGGGCGTGGGCGCCGACCAGCGGACGGTCGAGCCCGACGAGCCGGCCACGGCCGGCTGACGCTTACCGCACGGGGGCGTCCGCCTCGCCGGGCTCGAGCGGTGCGCGGCCGCGGCGGTAGAACACCCAGGTGAGGACCCACAGGACGAGCCCGATGGCGATGAGCCCGCCGGCGATCTGGTACTCGATGGGGTCCTGGGCCCACGGGCCGACGAGGAAGGCGCAGGTGAGCGCCCCGATGTAGGGCAGCACCGCCGGGGCCCGGAAGTGCTCCCGGTCCACCGGGTGGCGGCGCAGCACGATCGTCGCGACGTTGACGACGGCGAAGACGGCCAGGAGGAGCAGCGCGGTGGTGCCGCCGAGCGCGGTGACCGTCTCCTCCCCGGCCACCTGGGTGACCCCCCAGATGAGCCCGAAGGCGAGGAGGGTGGTGAAGAGGATCGCCACCCACGGGCAGCGGCGTCCCGGCAGCACCTTGCCGAGCAGCGGCGGCACGACCTCGTGCTTGGCCATCCCGTAGACGAGGCGGCTCGCCATCATCATGTTGATGAGGGCCGTGTTCGCCACCGCGAACATCGACAGGAACGGGTAGATCGTGTCGACGGGAGCGTCGGGCGCGCCGCGCCGGACCACCTCGAGGAGCGGGGTCTGGCTCGCCGCGAGCTCGCCGACCGGGACGACGGCGACGGCGGTGACCGACACGAGCACGTAGACAACCGCGGTGACGCTGAGCCCGGTGAGCATGACCCGCGGGAACGTGCGGACGGGGTCCTTCGTCTCCTCGGCCATGTTGACCGAGTCCTCGAAGCCGACCATCGAGAAGAAGGCGAGCGCCGTCGCGGAGGTGAGGGCGAGGAAGACGCTCTTGTCCCCGCTCGTCTCGAAGACCACCGTCCGGCCGAAGTCGACGTCGCCCTGGGACATGGCCCAGAACCCGACGGCGATGACGATGAGCAGGCCGGTGAGCTCGACCAGGGTGAGGACGACGTTGAAGACGAGCGACTCGGAGACTCCGCGGAGGTTGACGAGCGCGAGCAGGAGCATGAAGCCGAGCGCGACGAGCGTGACGCCGCCCTGGCCCCACTCCAGGCCGAAGCCCTCGATGAAGTTCTCCCCGAGGAACTTGGCCGCTGTGGAGGCGGAGGTGAGCCCCGAGCTGAGCACCGCGAACGTCACGAGGAAGGTGACGACGTGGACGCCGAAGGCCTTGTGCGTGTAGAGCGCCGCCCCGGCGGCCTGGGGGTACTTCGTCACGAGCTCGAGGTAGGAGAACGCGGTCACCGTCGCGACGGCGAAGGCGAGGAGGATCGGTGCCCACCCCGCGCCGCCGACCTCGGCGGCCACCTGGCCGGTGAGGGCGTAGACGCCGGTGCCGAGGATGTCGCCGACGATGAAGAGGAGGAGCAGCTTGGGGCCCATGGCCCGCTTGAGCTCCGGCTGCGCCTGAGCAGTCTGCGGTGTCGCGCTCATCTCGTCCCCCTCCGACGGCCTGTGCGGGAAGAGTCGACCTCACCAGCCCCATCCGCAACCGGAAGCGGGTCCACCCCCGGGACCACCCGGCCCGGCCGTCTCCTTCCCGGGGAGGAGACGGCTCCCGCCCCGATCTCGTCGCCGCGGACGATCTGCTCCTCGCGCGCCGCTCCTAGCGTCGAGGTGTCGCCGGCGCCGCCGGTGGGACTGGAGGAGAGACATGATCGAGGTGACCCACCTGACGAAGCGCTACCGCGCGACGACGGCGGTGGACGACCTGACGTTCACCGCGGCGCCCGGGACCGTCACCGGTTTCCTCGGGCCGAACGGCGCCGGGAAGTCGACGACGATCCGCGCCGTCGTCGGCCTGGAGCGGCCGACGTCCGGCTCCGCGCGGGTGAACGGGCAGAGCTACGCCGACCTGCGCGCCCCGCTGCAGGAGGTCGGCACGATGCTCGACGGGCGCAACGCGCACCCCGGGCGGACGGCGCTCGGCCACCTCCTGGGGCTGGCGCGCAGCCACGGCATCGCCCGGGCGCGGGTGGACCAGGTGGTCGAGCTCGCCGGCCTCGGGTCGGTCGTCCGGCGCCGGGTCGGGACGTTCTCCCTCGGCATGGGGCAGCGGCTCGGCATCGCCGCGGCCCTGCTCGGGGACCCGCCCACCCTCGTCCTGGACGAGCCGGTCAACGGGCTCGACCCGGACGGGGTGCGGTGGATCCGGCACCTGCTGCGGGCGCTGGCCGCCGAGGGGCGCACCGTGCTCCTGTCCTCCCACCTCATGAGCGAGCTGGCGGAGACCGCGAGCCGGGTCGTCGTCATCGGCCGGGGCCGGCTGCTCGCGGACGAGGACCTGCGCTCGCTCGTCGCCGCCACCGCCCGGGCGGGCGTCGTGCGGGCTCGCGCGTCCGACCCCGCCCCGCTGGCCCGCGCCCTCGAACGGGGCGGCGCCACGGTCACCATGCCCGAGTCGGACCTCATCGAGGTGACCGGCGCCGACGCCGGGTCCGTGGGTGCGCTCGCCGCCCAGCTCGGGCTCACCCTGCACGAGCTGTCCACCGTCTCGGGCACGCTCGAGGAGGCCTACCTCGGCCTCACGGCCGATGCCGTGGAGTACCGGACCGGGACGGAGACAGCGCGATGAGCGCCGGGCTCACGCTGCCCCCCGCCGTCGGCCTGCCGGCCCGCCGCGGCACCACCCTCGGCCGGGTCGTGGCCGCGGAGTGGTCCAAGGCCTGGGGGCTGCGCTCGACCCGCTGGGTGGTCGCCGTCATGGTGCTCCTCCCCGCCGCGCTCGCCTGGCTCGGGGGCAACGACCCGCTCGTCGGACCGGACGGGTACGGCAGCGTGGCCTACTACGTCACGAGCACGCTCATCGTCACCCAGTTCCCGATGCTGCTCCTCGGCGTGCTGCTCGGCAGCGGAGAGTTCTCCAGCCGCAGCGCCGGTCCGACGTTCCTCGCCGTCCCGTCGCGGACGCTCGTGCTCGTCGCCAAGGCGCTCGTGACGACGGCGGTGGCCGCCCTCACCGCGACGCTCACCCTCGGCCTCGCGGCCGGTGCGACGCTGCTGAGCGACCTCGGGCCCGGGCTGTCGACCGCCCTCACCCCAGAGACCACCCGGATGTGGGTGGGGTCGGCGGCCTACCTCGTCGCCGCGACCGTGTTCTGCTTCGGCCTGGGCATGCTCCTGCGCCGGAGCACGACCGCGGTTCTCGTCGCCTTCGTCGTCTTCGTCCTCGGCATCGCGGCGGTCGTCGTGCCGGACGCGCTCCAGCCCGTCCTCGCCGCGCTGCCCGGACACGCCGCGACCCTCGTCCCCGCGACCGACGGGTTCCTCGAGCTGCTGCGGGACCTGGGGCAGCTTCCGGTGGGCGCGTGGACGAGCGTCGCCGTCACCGGAGGGTGGGCACTGATCGTGCTCGCCGTGGCAGCGGTCAGGCTGCGGGGCCGCGATGTCTGAGCACTCGGTCGCGCCTGCCGTGCTGCCCGTCGGCCTGCCCGACCGGCCCGGGGTCACTCCCGTCCGCGTCCTGCGTGCCGAGCTGGGCAAGGCCTTGGCACTGCGGTCGACCGGGTGGGCAGCCGTCGTCGCCGTCGCCGTCAACGCCGCGATAGCGACCTTCGTCGCCTACCAGGCCCGCTACGAGCTGGACTCCCAGCCGCCCAGCATGCTCGGCATGCTCACCCTCGCGCTGGTGGCCACCCAGCTCCCCGTGCTCGTCCTCGGGGTGCTCGTCAGCGCCGCGGAGTACCCCAGTGGCGCGGCGCGCTCGACGTTCCTCGCGGTCCCGCGCCGTCTGCCCGTGCTCGCCGCCCAGGTGCTCACCGTCGCCGTCGCCGCCGTGCTCACGGCGGCCGCGGCGCTCGCCGTGACGTCCCTGGCGCTGCTGCCGTTCCGGGCCGAGCTCTCCCTCGCGCTCGACCTCTCCGACCCGCAGACCCGGCGCGTGCTCGGCGGGTTCGTCCTCTACCTCGTGGCGGTGGCGGTGCTCGGGGTCGCACTCGGCACCGTCGCACGCGGTCCGGCCGCCGGGCTGGTCGCCGGCGTGGGTCTGGTGTTCCTCCTGGAGCAGGTGGTCCCCTTCCTCGGGGCGCCGTGGCTGCTGGCCACCCTGCCCGGCTGGGCGGGGCGGCTCGCCATGGAGTCCGACGCCGGAGCCGCGGAGCGGGCCGCTCAGGCAGGCGTCGGACTCACCCCCTGGCTCGGGCTCGGGGTGACGGCGGCATGGGTCGGCGCGCTCCTCCTCACCGCCGCGGTGAGGCTGCGGCGCAGCGGTGTCTGAGCCGTCCGCGGGAGGGGGCAGATCGTGACCTGGCAGACTCGGGGGGTGAGTCCCGACCGGCCGAGGGCGTCCGCATGGCCCGCGAGCGCTCGTGGACGTCTCCGGAGCGGGATCGAGCGGGCACGGCAGACCCTCGCCGAGCGGCCCGACCTCGCGGACAGGCTCGTGTGGCGGGGCTACCTCGCGGTGGCGCTGGTGACGGCGGCGACGTACCTGCTGCCGAGCGTCATCTGGTACACCTACCCGCCGGGCTCGCGCAGCGCGCTGGGCGTCGTCGGGATCACGGCGGTCACGGGCGTGCTGGGGGCGCTGGCGCTCCGGGGCAGACGTCGTCACCCGGTCCGGACGGTCGTGGTGACCGCGCTGCTCGCGGTGCTCACCATCGCGGTCACCGGCGCGCCGGGCGCGACCGTGCTCGGCACCGCCCTGGCCGTCCATGCGCTCGCCGCCACCTGGCCGCCGGTGCGGACCTGGCCGGCCGTCCTCGGCTCGATCCTCGCGGTGGGCGCGTCGATGCTCGCCTGGCTCAGCCTGGACGTGTGGGACGTCGTCCTCGGTCTGTCCAGGCTCCCCGAGGGCCCGCCGGACCACCCACCCGGCGCGAGGTCGCCGGAGGAGTGGAGCGGGCTCGGCCGAGCCCTGCTCGCGGGCATCGACTCCCGTGTCTTCGAGGCCACCTTCTCCGCCCTCCTCCTGCTCACCGCCGTCGTGGCCGGGCTGAGCGTGCGGAGCAGGCGTCAGCGCGACTTCGCCGCGCAGGCCCAGGCGCAGGCCCGGGTGCGCGAGCACCGGCAGGACCTCCTCATGGCGCGCACCGCCGAACGCACCACGGTCGCCCGCGAGGTCCACGACGTCGTCGCGCACAGCATCTCGGTCATGGTGGCGCTCGCCGACGGCGCCGCCGCCGTCGCGCCGCGGTCCCCCGAACAGGCACGGGAGGCGATGCGCGAGGTCTCGGCCACCGGCCGGAGCGCGCTGGCCGACATGAAGCGGGTACTGGCGGCGCTGCACGAGACCGCCCCCGACCCGCGCGAGGAGACGGCGGACCTCGTGGCCATGGTCGACCGGTTCCGCGCGGCCGGCCTGCCGGTCGCCGCCACCGGCCTCGACGTCGACCTCCCCGGGCCGGTCGCGCTCGCGGTGCGGCGGATCGTCGGTGAGGCCCTGACAAACGTCCTGCGGCACGCCCCGGCGGCTCGGCGGGTCGAGCTCGAGGTCGTCCGCACCCCAGACGCCGTGACGATCGAGGTGCTCGACGACGGGCCGCACGCAGGGTCGTCCGCAGCGTCCACGCACGGGAGCGGTCGGGGCCTGGTCGGGATCCGGGAGCGGGCGGCGGTCCTCGGCGGCACCTGCCACGCCGGGCCCCGGCCGGAGCGCGGCTGGCGCGTCGCCGTCGCGCTGCCGGTCGAGGGAGCACGAGGACGGGAGCCGCGATGACGACGATCCTGCTGGCCGATGACCAGGCACTGCTGCGCCGGGGATTTCGCATGGTGCTCGAGACCGAGCCGGACCTCCGGGTCGTGGGGGAGGCCGCCGACGGCCGGGTCGCCCTCCAGCAGGTCGCCTCCCTCGCCCCCGACGTCGTGCTCATGGACGTCCGGATGCCGGGGGGCGACGGCATCGAGGCGACCCGGCGCATCGTCGCCGCGCACCCCGCCACCCGCGTGCTCGTGCTCACCACGTTCGACCTGGACGAGTACGCCTTCGGCGCGCTGCAGGCGGGGGCCAGCGGGTTCCTCCTCAAGAACGCCGAGCCCGCGGAGCTCATCCGGGCCGTCCGTGCCGTCGCCGCGGGCGACGCCGTCGTCGAGCCGCGGGTCACCCAGCTGCTCCTCGGGCTCGTCGCCGACCGCCTCCACGCGCGGGGCCGTGCGGAGGAGAAGGACCCGCGGCTCGCGGACCTCACGCCGCGCGAGACCGAGGTCCTCCGGCTCGTTGCCGCCGGGATGACCAACGGCGAGATCGCCGCCGAGCTCCACCTCTCCACGACGACCGTCAAGACCCACGTGGGCAACCTGCTCGCCAAGCTCGGGCTTCGCGACCGGGTGCAGCTGGTGATCCTCGCCTACGAGAGCGGTCTCGTGCCACGCCGCTGAGGCCCGGGAATGAAACCGCACCGGACGGGGTTGAGCCACATAGACTCAACTTGACCCCGTTCGATTTGGACAACTCGCCGAGCGGGCGCAGACTTGAGTGAGGACGACTCAAGGGCGGGAGAGACCCCCGCCCACGGACTGGAGGAGTAACCCACATGGCACGAGCGGTCGGAATCGACCTGGGCACCACGAACTCGGTGGTCGCCGTTCTCGAGGGTGGCGAGCCCACCGTCATCGCGAACGCCGAGGGAGCGCGCACGACGCCCTCGGTGGTCGCCTTCAGCAAGTCCGGCGAGGTTCTCGTCGGCGAGGTCGCCAAGCGGCAGGCCGTGACCAACGTCGACCGGACCATCACGTCGGTCAAGCGTCACATGGGCACGGACTGGTCCCAGCAGATCGACGACAAGAGCTACACCGCGCAGGAGATCTCCGCGCGCGTGCTCGGCAAGCTCAAGCGTGACGCCGAGGAGTACCTCGGTGAGCAGGTCACCGACGCCGTCATCACGGTGCCGGCGTACTTCAACGACGCCGAGCGCCAGGCCACCAAGGACGCCGGCCAGATCGCCGGCCTCAACGTCCTGCGCATCGTCAACGAGCCCACCGCCGCAGCCCTCGCCTACGGCCTGGAGCGCGGCAAGGAGGACGAGCTCATCCTCGTCTTCGACCTCGGTGGCGGCACGTTCGACGTCTCCCTGCTGGAGATCGGCAAGGACGAGGACGACTTCTCCACCATCCAGGTGCGCGCCACCAACGGCGACAACCGCCTCGGCGGCGACGACTGGGACCAGCGGATCGTCGACTGGCTCGTCACCCAGGTGAAGAACAAGGACGGCGTCGACCTGTCCAAGGACAAGATCGCCCTCCAGCGTCTGCGTGAGGCCGCCGAGCAGGCCAAGAAGGAGCTGTCCTCGGCGCTCAACACCAACATCTCGCTGCAGTACCTCTCGATGAGCGAGAACGGCCCCATCCACCTCGACGAGAAGCTCTCCCGGGCGCAGTTCGAGGAGATGACCAAGGACCTCCTCGACCGGACCAAGGCCCCGTTCCAGGCCGTCATCAGCGACGCCGGGATCAAGGTCTCCGACATCGACCACGTCGTGCTCGTCGGTGGCTCCACCCGCATGCCCGCCGTCACCGAGCTGGTCAAGCAGCTCACCGGCGGCAAGGAGCCCAACAAGGGCGTCAACCCGGACGAGGTCGTCGCCGTCGGCGCCGCCCTCCAGGCCGGCGTCATCCAGGGTGACCGCAAGGACGTCCTGCTCATCGACGTCACGCCGCTGTCCCTCGGCATCGAGACCAAGGGCGGGGTGATGACCAAGCTCATCGAGCGCAACACGGCCATCCCGACCAAGCGCTCGGAGGTGTTCTCCACCGCCGAGGACAACCAGCCGAGCGTGCTCATCCAGGTGTTCCAGGGTGAGCGCGAGTTCGCCCGCGACAACAAGCCGCTGGGCACCTTCGAGCTCACCGGCATCGCGCCGGCGCCCCGCGGCATGCCGCAGATCGAGGTCACCTTCGACATCGACGCCAACGGCATCGTCCACGTGTCCGCCAAGGACCGGGGCACGGGCAAGGAGCAGTCGATGACCATCACCGGTGGCTCGGCCCTGCCGAAGGACGAGATCGACCGCATGGTCAAGGAGGCCGAGGCGCACGCCGAGGAGGACCGCAAGCGTCGCGAGGAGGCCGAGACCCGCAACACCGCCGAGCAGCTCGTCTACTCCACGGAGAAGCTGCTCACGGACAACGCGGACAAGCTCCCCGAGGACGTCTCCAGCGAGGTCCGCACCGCCGTCGACGACCTGAAGAAGGCGCTCGAGGGCGAGGACATCGCCGAGGTCAGCGCCAAGCAGCAGGCCCTCACCACCGCGGCGCAGAAGATCGGTGAGGCGCTGTACGCCAACCAGGAGCAGAGCGCGCCCCAGGGCACGCCCGGCACCGAGCAGTCGGCCGGTGGCGCCGACGACGACGTCGTCGACGCCGAGATCGTGGACGAGGACGAGAACAGGTGACGGCCGAGAACCCCGCCGGCGCCGAAGGCGCCTACGACAAGCCCGTCGTCCGTGACCGGCGCCGCATCGACCCGGAGACCGGCAAGGTGCGCGAGGTGACCCCCGAGGAGGAGGCCGCCGAGACCGCCGCGGAGGCGGCGCCCGAGGAGGGCGCCGCGCCCGTGGCCGACGGTGCCCTCGCCGCCGCGAAGGCCGAGGCCGCCGATCTCAGCGACCAGCTCGCCCGGCGCAACGCCGACCTGTACAACCTCCAGCAGGAGTACAACGGGTACGTGCGCCGCTCGAAGGCCGCGGCCGGCGAGCAGCGGACCGGTGGTCAGGTGGAGGTCGTCGAGTCGCTGCTCGGCGTGCTCGACGAGATCGACCTCGCCCGCCAGCACGGTGACCTCACCGGGCCGGTCGGCGCGATCGCCGAGAAGCTCGAGGACACGCTGACCCAGCGGTTCGCGCTCGCGCGGTTCGGTGCGCCGGGGGAGGAGTTCGACCCCGAGCTCCACGACGCCCTCATGGCCACGACCGACCCGGAGGCGACGTCGACGACGATCGCCCAGGTCATGCAGCCCGGCTACCGCATGGGCGAGAAGGTGCTGCGGGCGGCCCGCGTCGCGGTGACCAGCCCTGAGTGACGGCAGCAGGCCGGCCGCGCCCCACCGGGCGCGGTCGGCCTCCGCCGCGAGAGACGACAGGACGGAGGTGAGACGTCAGTGACCGGTCAGGACTGGCTCGAGAAGGACTTCTACAAGACCCTCGGCGTCCCGAAGGACGCCGACGACACGGCGATCAAGAAGGCGTACCGCAAGCTCGCGCGCGACCTCCACCCGGACCGCAACCCCGGCGACGACGCCGCGGAGAGCCGGTTCAAGGACGTCGGCGAGGCGTACTCCGTGCTCTCGGACCCCGAGCAGCGCAAGCAGTACGACGCGCTGCGCGCCATGGCCGGCGGCGGTGCCCGCTTCTCGGCCGGCAGCGGTGGTCCCGCCGGCGGCACGGCCGGCTTCGAGGACCTCTTCAACGGGATGTTCTCCGGCGGCGGAGGCCGCACCCGCTTCTCGACCGGGGGTGCCGGTGGGGCGGGCGGCTTCGAGGACATCCTCCAGGACATGTTCGGCGGCGCCGCCGGTGGCGGCTTCGGTTCCCGCCGTGGCACCCAGCGTGGCGGGGACATCGCCACGAGCGCCTCGCTGCCCTTCCGCAGCGCCGTCGAGGGTGCGAAGGTCCAGCTGACGACCAGCGGCCGCTCGATGACCGTGCGGATCCCCCCGGGCGTCAAGGACGGGCAGAAGATCCGGCTGCGCGGCAAGGGGCAGCCCGGCCGCGGCGGTGGCGAGCCCGGCGACATGGTCGTCACCGTCCACGTCGAGCCCCACCCGGTCTTCGCCATGGACGGGCACAACCTGCGCATCACCGTGCCGGTGACGTTCGCCGAGGCCGCGCTCGGTGCGACGATCGAGGTGCCGACCGTGTCCGGTGAGACCGTCAAGGTCAAGGTCCCGGCGGGGACGCCGTCGGGGCGTACGCTGCGCGTCAAGGGCCGCGGTGTGCACACCCCCAAGGACACCGGCGACCTCCTCGTCACCGTCCAGGTCGCCGTCCCCAGCCACCTGCCCGCGGACGCGCGGAAGGCCGTCGAGGCCTTCGCCGCCGCGACCGAGGGCGAGGACCCGCGCGCCGACCTCAGGGCACGCGCGGCACGCTGACCGACGAGAGGAGATGAGATGCCCACCGACGACGAGCCCCTCTACGTCATCTCGGTGGCCGCCGAGCTCTCCGGCATGCACCCCCAGACCCTGCGCCAGTACGACCGCCTGGGGATCGTCACCCCGCAGCGCGCCCGCGGGCGGGGACGGCGCTACTCCCACCGCGACATCGAGGCGCTGCGCCAGGTCCAGCAGCTCTCCCAGGACGAGGGCATCAACCTCGCCGGGATCCGGCGGATCATCGAGCTCGAGCGCGAGCTCACCCGGGCCCGCGCCGAGCTGCAGCGGCTCCGCAACGTCGCCCGGGCGCGCGTCTTCGCCGCGGACGCCTCGGGGCAGGTGAGCGAGATCGCTCCCGGCCGCCGTCCCCGCCGGACCGGGGGCGCCCTGGTCCTCTGGCGCCCCGAGCACCTCAACTGACCCACTGGCATGCTGGTGGCGTGCGCCACCGCGCACCCTGCGAGGAGGAGCCGACATGAGCACGAGCGACGGTGGGGCCGAGGAGCCCCGTTACGGACGCCGACGTCCGGAGGGTGAGAACCCGGGGGAGGGCACACCGCCGGTGTACGGGCAGCCCGGCGGCTGGGAGCAGCAGGGTGGGACCGGGCAGCCCGGTCCCTACGGCCAGCCCGGCTCGTACAACCAGCCCGGTTCCTACGGCCAGCACTCCGGGGGCTACGGGCAGCAGCCCGGCGGGCCCGGTGACTACGGCCGACCGGGCGCTGCGGCGCCCTACGGCGCGCCCGCACCCTACGGCGCTCCCGGCGGCTACGGCCCGACGGGTCAGCGCCCCAGGCGCACCGGGCCGATCCTCATGATCGTCATCGCCGCCCTCGTCATGATCGCCGCGCCGATCGTCGGCTTCGTGGCAGCCCTCGGGTCCGCCGGCGACGCCATCGGCGGTCTGGACAACGCGGCGGCGATCACGAACGGCGGGTCCGCCCAGCTCCCCGCCGGCACCGAGCGCGTCGTCTACTTCCAGGACTCCGACATCGACGGCGCCGACGTCACCTGTGTGGTCACCGACCCGGGCGGCCAGGAGGTCGCGACCAGCCCGTTCACCTTCGGTGTCGAGGGCGCCGACACCGGCGGCGTCAGCTTCACCACCGGGGACGGCGGCGCCTACACGGTGGAGTGCGAGCTGCCCGCAGGCGCGGGGAACCAGCTCCTCGTCGCCCCGCCGCTGGACGTCTCCACGCTCGCGGCAGCCGGCGTCGCCTTCCTCGTCGGGCTCGCCGTCTCCTTCGTCGCGTTCGTCCTGCTCATCATCGGCATCGTGTGGCTCGTGCGGGTGAACCGGCGCGCACGCACCGGTCCCTACCCGTACTGAGCCTCAGTCCCCGAGGCGCTGCCAGAGGAACTCGTAGGCGAGCGCGCTCATGAAGGCCGCCTGCGCGTTCGTCGCCGCGCCGCCGTGCCCGCCCTCGATGTTCTCGTAGTACGTCACGTCCTTCCCGGCCCCGGCCATGAGCGCCATCATCTTGCGCGCGTGGCCGGGGTGGACGCGGTCGTCACGGGTCGAGGTCGTGAAGAGCACCGGCGGGTGCTCGTCGGCCGGGTCGAAGCGGTGGTAGGCCGAGAACGTGCGGATGAACTCCCACTGCTCGGGGTCGTCCGGGTCCCCGTACTCCGCCATCCACGACGCGCCCGCGAGCAGGTGGCTGTAGCGCTTCATGTCGAGCAGCGGCACCTGGCAGACGATCGCCCCGAACAGCTCGGGGTAGCCGGTGATCATGTTGCCCATGAGCAGGCCGCCGTTGGAGCCGCCCTGCGCACCGAGGTGCGCGACGTCGGTGACCCCACGCGCGAACAGGTCGCGCGCCACTGCCGCGAAGTCCTCGTAGGCGCGGTGGCGCTTCTCCTTGAGGGCCGCCTGGTGCCAGCGCGGCCCGTACTCCCCGCCGCCGCGGATGTTGGCGACGACGTACGCCCCGCCCCGGGCGAGCCACGCCCGGCCGATCGCCCCCGAGTAGGCGGGCAGGCGCGGGATCTCGAACCCGCCGTACCCGGACAGCAGCGTGGGCAGCGGCCGGACGTCCTCGTTGTCCGCGGCAGGCACGGGGGAGACCTGGAAGTACGGGACCCGGGTGCCGTCGTCGGACGTCGCGAAGTGCTGCTCGACGTGCAGGCCCTCGGTGTCGAAGAAGGCGGGCAGCGCCTTGAGCGGCTCGAGGCCGACGACGGCGCCGGACTCGTCGAGGTCGAGGCGCGCGAGCGTCGTCGGGGTGAGGAAGCCGCTCACCGTGAGCCACAGCGCGTCCGACTCGTCCGGGTCGATCGCGCCGGCGGAGACGGTCGCCAGCCGCGGGGCGTGCCAGCCGGTGGCCGACGTCGCGAGGTCGAGCGGGCGGCGCTCCCACGGCCCGTCGCCCGCCGGCGGGGTGAGGACCTCGAGCCGGTTCGTCACGTCGTCCAGGACGTTGAGCACGAGGTGGTGGCGCGTCCAGGTCCCGCCGATCAGCGCCGTCGTCGGCGTGGGGGCGTGGAGGACCTCGAAGTCCCGGCTGCCGGCGCGGAAGTCCGCGAGCCGGATCGCCACGAGACCGCCGCCCGGGAGGGTGCGTCCGCCGACCTCCCAGTCCTCCCGCAGCTCGACGGTGAGCCACTCCCGGTGGATCGCCGGCTCCGCGGAGCGCGGGACGTCGACCCGGGTGAGCTCGCCGTCCTCCAGCAGGTAGAGGTCGGAGTCGTAGAAGGCGCGGGCGCGCCACACGAAGTCGCGCTCGAAGCCCGGGGTGAAGTCGTGCGCGGCGCCGATCGACATGTCGGTGTGCTCGCCCGCGAAGACCTCGGGCGCCTCGGCGAGGGCGGTGCCGCGCACCCAGCGGCGCACCGTGCGGGGGTAGCCCGAGGACGTCATCGACCCCTCGCCGACGTCGGTGTAGGCGTAGACGACGTCACCGGAGCTGTCGGCCCACTGGAGGGCGCCCTTGGACTCCTCGCGGGTGAAGCCGTCCTCGACGAACGTCTTCGTCACGAGGTCGAACTCGCGGGTGACGTCGGCGTCCGCGCCACCCCGGGACAGCGCGACGAGCGCCCGGTCCAGGGACGGGCGCAGGACGTGCGCCCCGTGCCACACCCAGCCCACGCCCTCCTCACGCGCGAGGGCGTCGACGTCGAGGAGGACCTCCCACTCCGGGTCGTCGGTGCGGTAGGACTCCCACGTCGTGCGCCGCCACAGGCCGCGCTCGTGCTCCGCGTCGGTCCAGAAGTTGTAGAGGTGCTCCCCGCGCTGGACGACCCCCGGGATCTTCTCGGTGGAGTCGAGGACCTCGAGGATCTCCTCGCGCATCTCGGTGAAGCGCTCGGTCTCCAGGGCGCTGACCGCGCGCTCGTTGTGCCCGCGCACCCAGTCGAGGGCGGTGTCCCCCTCGACGTCCTCGAGCCAGGCGTGGGGGTCGGTGGAAGTCGTCATGGGGCCATCCCATCACGCGCGCGGACGGCCGGCCCGCACCCGGGCCGGCCGTCCTGCCGTTCACTCGTTGCCGAGCTTCTCGTCCCCGGTCTCGCGGGCCTGGTCGACCTTGTCCGCGTGCTTGGAGCCGGTCTTCTCCCCGGCGGCGTCGGCGGCCTTGTCCAGGCCGGTGTCGGTGGCCTGCTCCGCCTTGTCGCCGCCCATGAGGTCCTTCGCCTTGTCACCGATCCCCATGTCGGTGCCCCCTCTCTCGTGCGCCCCTGTGTGCGTCGCGGGTCGCGGCGCGTCCCTCGACGGTGCGCCCGGCGCAGCCGGTGCGCAAGGGGAGGGACACCGGTCCCGGCGCCCGGGCCGGTGACCTGCGAGGATGGCGGCATGGCCGACGACGCCACCTACCCGCCCGAGCCGTGGCACCTGCGGGGCCGCCTCCTCGTCTCGGTGCTGCTCGTCCCCGCGGCGCAGGTCCCGCGGCTCGACGACGCGTTGCCGCCGGGGCACCGGCCGGTGCTGCTCGGGGGGCGGGTCCTGCTCGGGGTGGCGCTCGCCGAGTACGGGCCGGGCGGTGAGGTCGTCTACGACGAGCTGCTCACCGCCGTGCTCACCCGGCCTCACGGCTCGCTGCGCGCCCACGTGACCATCCCGCGCATCTGGGTGAGCACCGGGCCCGCCCTCGCCGGCGGGCGGGAGCTGTGGGCCATCCCCAAGGAGCTGTGCGCCGTCGAGCGGCACGCCACGGCCTCGGCCGTCCACGCCGACGTCACCGCCGAGGGGGAGCCGGTCGCCCGGCTCACGGCGCGGCTCGGGCCCCGCCTGCTGCCCGGCCGCCTTCCCCTGCCGCTGACGACGGCCCAGCGCGGCCTCACCGGCCGTGGCGCGATCGTCTCCGCCAACCGGGTGACCGCCGAGGTCCGCACGCTGCGGGCACGGTGGCACTTCGCCCCCGGCGGTGCCCTCGCCCACCTCGCCGGGCGGCGGCCGCTGGCCTCGGTGGCGCTCACCGGCGCCGACATCGTCTTCGGCTGCCACGTGTGCCGCGAGCAGGAGGTGGCCCCGTGACCCGGCCCGTCGCCGTCGTCACCGGCGGTGCTCGCGGCATCGGGCGGGCCATCGCCGCCGAGCTGCTCGCCCGCGGCCTGCGCGTCGTCCTCGCCGACCTCGACGGCGCCGAGGCCACGGCCCGCGAGCTCGGGGCCGTGGGGCGCCACCTGGACGTCACCGACCGCCGCGCCGTCGAGGCGCTCGTCGCGGACGTCGAGGAGAGCCTCGGCCCGATCGCGGTGTGGGTGAACAACGCCGGGGTGATGCCGACGGGGGCGTTCCTCGACCAGCAGCCGGACGTCGACGACCTCGTCCTCGACGTCGACTACCGCGCCGTCGTCCACGCCACCCGCGCGGTGGTGCCGCGGATGGTCCGGCGCGGACGCGGCGCCGTCGTCCAGGTGGCGAGCGCGACCGGCGCCAAGCCGATGGCCGGGCTGGCGGTCTACTCCGGCACCAAGGCCGCGGTCGTCGCCTTCTCCGAGGCGCTGCGCCGCGAGCTGCGCGGCACCGGGGTCGACGTCCTCGTCGTCCTGCCCTACCTCGCCGCCACGCCCATGGGTGCCGGGATCCGCTCCCAGCGCGGCTTCCGCCCCGTCACCGCCGAGGAGGTCGCGGTGACGACGGTGCGCGCCCTGGAGCGCCGCCGGGCCGAGGTCTACGTGCCCCGCTGGCTCGGGCCGGCCGCCCACCTGTTCCGCGAGCTGCCCCTCGCGGTCCGGGGCGTCCTGGACGACGCGCTCGCCAGCGACCGGATCGGGCTCGGGGGCGATCCCGACCAGCGGCGGCGCTACCTGCGCCAGGTCCGGCGCAACGCCCACCGCTAGCCTCGGGTGATGAGCGACATCCACGAGCTCGACGCCCTCGGCCTCGCCGCCGCCGTCCGCGCCGGGGACGTCAGCCCCGACGAGGTCGCCCGGCACACGCTCGAGCGGGCCGAGCGGCTCGGCCCCGCCGTCGGCGCGTTCGCCCACCTCACCCCCGACCTCGCGCTCGAGCAGGCGGCCCTGGCCGGTCGGCGGCTGCGCGAGGGCGGGGCGCTGCCGCCGTTCCTCGGCGTCCCCGTGCCGGTCAAGGACCTCACCATGGTCGCCGGGCAGCCCTTCGAGGCCGGCAGCGCCGCGCTGCGCGGCACCATCGCCCCCGCCGACGACGGCGTGACGATCCGCCTGCGTGAGGCCGGCACCCTCATGGTCGGCAAGACGACGACGCCCGAGCTCGGCCTGCCGGCGTACACCGAGCCCGACGTCGCCCCTGCCGCCCGCACGCCCTGGGACCCGCGCCGCAGCGCGGGCGGCTCCTCCGGCGGGGCGGCCGCCGCCGTCGCCGCCGGGATCGTGCCCGCCGCCCACGGCAGCGACGGCGGCGGGTCCATCCGCATACCCGCGGCCGCGTGCGGGCTCGTCGGCCTCAAGGCGACCCGCGGGCGGGTCTCGAAGGGGCCGCTGGGCGTCGACGGCGCGGGACTGACCGTCGACGGCGTGCTCACCCGCACCGTGCGCGACACCGCCGCGTTCCTCGACGTCCTCTCCCGGCCGTGGCCCGGGGACCACTACCTCCTGCCCGGTCCGCGCGAGACCTTCCTCGCCGCGTGCGACCGCCCTCCCCGGCGGCTGCGCGTCGGGGTGCTCACCCAGCCGATCAACGTCCACGACGCGACCGTCCACCCCGGCGCCCTCGCCGCCGTCGACCGTGCCGTCGGCCTGCTGGAAGGGCTGGGCCACGAGCTCACCGGGGCCGCGGTGCCGTTCAGCCCGGAGGACTGGGAGTCCTTCAACCCGCTGTGGGCGGTCGGCGCGCTGTCCGTGCCGCTGCCGCCGGAGGCCGAGGAGCTCCTCGTCCCCCTCACCCGCTGGATGCGTGAGCGGGGCCGGCGCTACTCCGGGGTCGACTACGCGCGCGCCGTCGCCGCGGTCCAGGGCCTGGCGCGCTCGGCCGCCACCGCGTGGGCCGGGCTCGACGTCGTCCTCACCCCCGCGCTGGCCACCCCGCCGCCGATCGTCGGGACGATGCGCGACGACGCCGACCCCGCCGCCGACTTCGAGGCGCAGAAGGCGTTCACCCCGTGGACGAGCCCCTGGAACATGATCGGGGCCCCGGCGATCACCGTGCCGCTGCACCGCGAGGAGGTCGACGGGCGCGTCCTGCCGTTCGGCGTCCAGCTCGGTGCGACGCGGCTCGGGCAGGAGGAGCTGCTCCTCGGTCTGGCCGCCGCCCTCGAGGAGGCCGACCCCTGGCCGACGGGTCCGGTGGCCGTCGGCTGAGGGCCTGCCGGGCTGACTTGAGTGGAATAGACTCAACTCTGCGGTGTTGCACTCGGCAGACGTTCCACACCTGAACCCGGAGGCTCTGAATGGACAAGCTGACGACCAAGTCGCAGGAGGCGATCGCCGCGGCCATCCGCGCGGCGTCGACCGCCGGAAACCCGCAGCTCGAGCCCGTCCACGTGCTCGTCGCGCTGCTCGAGCAGCCCGGCGGGGTGGCCCCTGCCCTGCTCGACGCCGTCGGCGCGAACCGGGCCGCCGCGATCGAGCGCGCGCAGGCGGCGGTCGCCGCCCTGCCCGGCGCCAGCGGCTCCTCCGTCGCCCAGCCGTCGACGTCCCGGGCGATGATGACCGTCATCACCCAGGCCGGCGAGGAGGCCGCCGCGCTCGGCGACGAGTACGTCTCCACCGAGCACCTGCTCATCGCCATCTCCAAGAGCGAGAGCACCGCGGGCCAGATCCTGCGCGACCTCGGCGCCGACCGCGACGCGCTGCTCTCCGCGCTGCCCACCGTCCGCGGCTCCGGCAAGGTCACCAGCCAGGACCCGGAGGGCACCTACAACGCCCTGGAGAAGTACGGGCAGGACCTCACCGAGGCCGCCCGCGAGGGCCGCCTGGACCCCGTCATCGGCCGCGACGCCGAGATCCGCCGCGTCGTCCAGGTGCTCTCCCGCCGGACGAAGAACAACCCCGTGCTCATCGGGGAGCCCGGCGTCGGCAAGACCGCCGTCGTCGAGGGGCTCGCCCAGCGCATCGTCGACGGCGACGTCCCGGAGTCGCTGCGCGGCAAGCGCCTCATCTCCCTCGACCTCGGCTCGATGGTCGCCGGTGCCAAGTACCGTGGGGAGTTCGAGGAGCGGCTCAAGGCCGTCCTGCAGGAGATCAAGGACTCCGACGGCGAGGTCGTCACCTTCATCGACGAGCTCCACACCGTCGTCGGTGCCGGGGCCTCCGAGGGCTCCATGGACGCCGGCAACATGCTCAAGCCCATGCTCGCCCGCGGCGAGCTGCGCATGGTCGGCGCGACCACCCTCGACGAGTACCGCGAGCACATCGAGAAGGACCCGGCCCTCGAGCGCCGCTTCCAGCAGGTGTTCGTCGGCGAGCCGTCCGTCGAGGACACCATCGCGATCCTGCGCGGCATCGCGCCGAAGTACGAGGCCCACCACCAGGTGACGATCTCCGACGGCGCGCTCGTCGCCGCCGCGACGCTCTCCGACCGGTACATCAGCGGCCGCCAGCTCCCGGACAAGGCCATCGACCTCATCGACGAGTCCGCCTCCCGGCTGCGGATGGAGCTCGACTCCTCCCCGGAGGAGATCGACGTGCTCCGTCGCGCCGTCGAGCGGCTGAAGATGGAGGAGTCCTACCTCGTCGAGTCCTCCGACGCCGACGACCCCTCGGCCCAGGACCGTCTCGAGCGGCTGCGTGCCGAGCTCGCCGACCGCACCGAGGAGCTCTCCGCCCTCACCGCCCGGTGGGAGGCCGAGAAGGCGAGCCACAACCGCGTCGGTGACCTCAAGGCGCGGCTCGACACGCTGCGCATCGAGGCCGACCGCGCCCAGCGCGAGGGCGACCTCGAGAGCGCCTCGCGTCTCCTGTACGGCGAGATCCCCGCCGTCGAGCGGGAGATCCGCGACGCTGAGGCCGCCGAGGCGGCCGGGTCCGGGTCCGCCGGGGCCCCGATGATCGCCGACCGCGTCTCCGCGGACGAGGTCGCCGAGGTCGTCGCGTCGTGGACCGGCATCCCCGTCGGGCGGCTGCTCGAGGGGGAGACCGACAAGCTCCTGCGCATGGAGGACGTCCTCGGGGAGCGGCTCATCGGCCAGCAGCGCGCCGTCCAGGCGGTCTCCGACGCCGTCCGGCGCTCGCGCGCCGGCCTGTCCGACCCCGACCGGCCCACCGGCTCCTTCCTCTTCCTCGGCCCCACCGGCGTGGGCAAGACCGAGCTGGCGAAGGCGCTCGCGGACTTCCTCTTCGACGACGAGCGCGCCATCGTGCGCATCGACATGAGCGAGTACTCCGAGAAGCACTCGGTCTCCCGGCTCGTCGGCGCCCCTCCCGGCTACGTCGGTTACGAGGAGGGTGGCCAGCTCACCGAGGCGGTGCGCCGCCGGCCCTACTCCGTCGTCCTGCTCGACGAGGTCGAGAAGGCCCACCCCGAAGTGTTCGACATCCTCCTCCAGGTGCTCGACGACGGCCGGCTCACCGACGGCCAGGGGCGCACGGTCGACTTCCGCAACGTCATCCTCGTCCTCACCTCCAACCTCGGCTCGCAGTTCCTCGTCGACCAGGCGATGCCGGAGGAGGAGAAGCGTGAGGCCGTGATGGCGACGGTGCGCGCCTCGTTCAAGCCGGAGTTCCTCAACCGGCTCGACGACATCGTCCTCTTCGACGCGCTCACGCTCGAGGAGCTGAGCTCGATCGTCGAGCTGCAGGTCGGGCGGCTGCGCTCGCGGCTCGCCGACCGGCGCATCGTCCTGGACGTCACACCGGCGGCCGCCGAGTGGCTCGCCTTCGAGGGCTACGACCCGGCGTACGGCGCCCGTCCGCTGCGCCGCCTCGTCCAGCGCGAGATCGGCGACCAGCTCGCCCGGCTCATGCTCAGCGGCGAGGTCACCGACGGCGCGACCGTGACGGTGGACCGGCGCGACGAGGGCGGCCTCGTCCTCCTCGCCCAGCCCGCCCCCGTCGCCCCCAGCGCCACCACCCCCGCCTGACCCCCGCCCCACCCCCGCCCCGCCCGACCCCCTTCCCGCCGAGCGCTGGATCGTGCACCGGTGACCGGCGCTCGCGGGTGGAGGGGGCGGGGGAGGTGGCACCCTGGTGCCCATGAGTGCCTTCGAGCAGGTCGCGCTGCCCACCGTCCCCCACGCCGTCGTCGTCACCGAGGCGGACGGGACGCGCCTGGCGCGCGGGGCGCGCGCGCAGTCCTTCCCGTGGGCCTCGGTGACCAAGCTGCTCACGGCGACGGCGACCCTCGTCGCCGTCTCCCGGCACCTCGTCGACCTCGACGAGCCCGCGGGCCCCGAGGGCTCGACGGTGCGCCACCTCCTCGCCCACGCCTCGGGCGTGGGGATGGACTCCCCGGAGCCGCTGAGCGCGCCGGGCCGACGCCGGATCTACAGCAACGCCGGCTTCGAGATCCTCGCGCGGCACGTCGCCGAGGCCACCGGCACCGACTTCGCCGACTGGCTCGAGCAGACCGTGCTCGTCCCGCTCGGGCTGAGCAGCGTCGTGCTCGAGGGCTCGCCCGCCCACGGCGCGCGCGGCAACGCCGAGGACCTCGCCGCCTTCGCCCGCGAGCTGCTCGACCCGCAGGTGCTCCCGCCCGGCGTGCTCGCCGAGGCCACCACCGTCCAGTTCCCCGGGCTCACCGGTGTCCTGCCCGGGTTCGGCCGGCAGGACCCCAACGACTGGGGCCTGGGCTTCGAGATCCGCGGCGGGAAGACGCCGCACTGGACGGGCACCCGCAACAGCCCCGCCACCTTCGGCCACTTCGGCCAGTCCGGCAGCTTCCTGTGGGTGGACCCGCAGGTCCACCTCGCCGCGGTCTACCTCGGGGCCGAGCCCTTCGGGCCGTGGGCGGCCGACCTGTGGCCCCGACTGTCGGACGCCGCGCTGTCCGACCTGCGCTGAGCGCGTGCGTGGGTAGCCTCGTCCCCATGGCCGACGCACCGGTGACCGGCCTCGTCCTCAGCGGGGGCGGGGCGCGGACGAGCTTCCAGATCGGCGCGCTGCGCTACCTCTACGACGAGGTCGGCATCGCGCCGACGGTCATCACCGGCACGTCGGCGGGCGCGATCCTCGCCGCCGTCCTCTCCCAGTCCGCCGACCCTGCCGGGCAGCGCCGCTCCCTCGGCCAGCTCGAGCGGCTGCTGCGCGAGACGATGACGTCCTCGGAGATGTTCGCCGAGCAGCCCTGGTTCACCCGGCTGCGCGAGCGCGGACCGACGTGGATGGAGGCCCTCGAGCGGCGCAGGCGACGCCAGGGCGCCCTCGGGCGCTCGTTCCAGCGGGTCGCCGACTTGCGCCACGACATCTCGACCGCCGCCGAGCGCGTCGCCCGCCGCGAGGTCGACGGCGACCTCCCCGTCGAGCAGCGGGTGCCCGCGCCGGGCACCGCCGTCGCGGACGCCGCGGCCGCCACCGCGCCGTCCACCCGGCTGCAGCCCGACGACGCCGGCGAGGCGAGCCGTGCGGCGGCACGCCTGCTCGACTCCATCGAGCTCGTACGCGCCGTGGGTCAGGCGAGCGCCGACATCGAGGCGATCATCGAGGGTGCCCGGCGGGAGCGCTCGATGTACCGCCCCGGCCCGCTCGTCGACCGCATCCTCGACCCCGAGGTCTTCCGCGCCTCGGCGGTCGCGGCCTCCGGCGTCACGGTGCGCGTGGCCGTCGTGGGCCTGGAGAGCGGGGAGCTGCGCTACGTCACCGAGGACGGCGTGCTCGTCGACCGCAGCGACCAGCCGCTCCCGGACGAGGAGACGGTCGACATCGTCCAGGCGGTGCGCGCCTCGTGCGCCATCCCCACCGTCTTCCCGCCGGTGCGGCTCGGGCGGGAGAACTACGTCGACGGCGGCGTGCGCGAGTCCCTGCCGGCCGAGATCGCCCTCGGCCCGCTCGGCGTCGAGCGCTGCTACGCCGTCGTCGCCGGGCCCCCCGGCGTCACGCGCGCGGAGTCCTTCGACCACAAGGACATGCTCTCCATCGTCGTGCGGACGACCACCCAGATCATGACCGACGAGGTCCAGCGGGACGAGGTCGGCCGGGCCAGGGAGGCCGGCGCCGTCGTCGTCGAGCCGGAGTTCGACGTCCACGACACCCTGACGATCGAGCCCGGACTCATCGCGATCGCCATCGACTACGGCTACCTGCGTGCCGCCGAGGCGCACCTGGGTGCCTCCGCCGAGGAGAGGGCCGTCACCCGCGAGGCCGTCCTCCTGCGCCGCCGCACCTGGACGGCCGAGCAGCAGCTCTTCGCCGACGAGCTCATGGGCGACGAGCAGCGGCTCCAGCACGTCGCGCACATCGCCGGCATGAAGTTCGAGCTGCGCGACCTCGTCGCGCGGATCCCCGTCGAGCGACTGCCGGAGGGGGCGCAGGACTGGTGGCGCGGCTGGGAGGGGCACGCCGGCCCCGTCGCCCTCGAGCCGACGTGGGCCCAGGGCTGAGCCGCGGCCCTCAGTCGATGTCGATGACGACGGGCGCGTGGTCGCTCGCGCCCTTGCCCTTGCGCTCGTCACGGTCGACGTGGGCGCCGGTGACGCGGGCCGCCAGCGCCGGGGAGGTGAGGGCGAGGTCGATGCGCATGCCCTCGTTGCGGGGGAAGCGCAGCTGCTTGTAGTCCCAGTAGGTGTAGGCGCCGGGCGTGAAGCGCCGGGTGACCTCGGTGAGACCGGCGTCTCGCAGGGCCGCGAGCGCCTCACGCTCCGGTTGCGAGACGTGGGTGGCGCCGGCGAACGCCGCGACGTCCCACACGTCCTCGTCCAGCGGCGCGATGTTCCAGTCGCCGACGAGCGCGACTGCTCCGGCAGGGTCGGCCGCCTGCCAGCCGAGCGCCGCCGTGCGCAGCGCCGCGAGCCAGTCGAGCTTGTACCTGTAGTGCGGGTCGTCCAGCGCCCGCCCGTTGGGCACGTACAGGCTCCACACCCGCACGCCGCCGACCGTCGCCCCGATGGCCCGCGCCTCGGCCGCCGCCGGCTCACCCCACGTCGGCATCCCGTCGAAGCCCGCCTCGACGTCCTCCAGCGGCAGGCGGGAGGCGATCGCCACCCCGTTCCACTGGCTCAGCCCGTGGTGGACCACCTCGTACCCCGCGGCGTGGAACGCGAGGTGGGGGAACTGGTCGTCACGGCACTTGGTCTCCTGCATCGCCAGGACGTCGGTGCCCGAGCGCTCGAGGAAGGCGACCACCCGGTCGACGCGGGCACGGACGGAGTTGACGTTCCAGGTGGCCAGGCGCATGAACGCGAGGCTACCCGGAGCCGGGCGCCCGGTAGCCTGCAGCCGTGACCACCCCGAACGACTCCCTGCGCAGCCGCCTCGCCCAGTACGTCCGCGACCTCGCCGTCGTCCACGGCGAGGTGACGCTCGCGAGCGGGCGCACCTCCGACCACTACGTCGACATGCGGCGGGTGACCCTCCACCACGCGGCGGCGCCCCTCGTCGGGCACGTCGTGCTCGACCTCCTCGAGGAGCACGGCCTGGGCCCGGACGAGGTCGACGCCGTCGGCGGGCTCACCATGGGCGCCGACCCGGTCGCCGCCGCGGTCCTCCACGCCGCCGCCTCCCGGGGCCTGGAGGTCGACGCCTTCGTCGTGCGCAAGGAGGCCAAGGCGCACGGCTTGCAGCGGCGCGTCGAGGGCCCGGACGTGGCCGGCCGCCGCGTCGTCGCCGTCGAGGACACCTCGACGACGGGTGGCAGCCTCCTCACCGCCATCGAGGCGCTGCGCGAGGCGGGGGCCGAGGTCGTCGGCGCGGCCGTCGTCGTCGACCGGGACACCGGTGCCCGGGAGCGCATCGAGGAGGCCGGGGTGCGCTACCTCGCCGCACTCGGCGTCGCCGACCTCGGGCTCGCGCCACGCGACTGAGTCCGGCGGCCACGCCCAGCCCGGTGTGCCAGGCTTGGACGGTGGAGATGCTCGTCGCGCTCGTCGTCCTGGCCGTCCTCGTCGCCGCCCTCATCTGGGCGGTCTCGACGTACAACGACCTCGTCCGGCTGCGGAACCTCGTCCAGGAGGCGTGGCGGCAGATCGACGTCGAGCTCCACCGGCGCCACGCGCTCGTCCCCACCCTCGTCGCCGCCGTCGAGGGGCAGGACACCGGGCACGACGACGTCTTCGCCGAGGTGACCCGCGCGCGGGACGCCGCGGCGGGTGGCGGGAGGGGCCCGGCGCAGCAGGCCGAGATGGAGAGCGCCCTCAGCGGCGCGCTGAGCCGCCTTTTCACCGTCGCGCAGAGCCACCCCGAGCTGCGCGCCTCGGAGCGCTTCACCGACCTCGAGGTCGAGCTCACCACGATCGAGGACCGGATCGGCGCCGGCCGGCGGTTCTACAACGCCAACGTCCGCGAGCTCGACCGGAGGATCGACACCTTCCCCTCCGCGCTCGTCGCCCGCGTCTTCTCCTTCCGGCGCGCGGAGTACTTCGAGGCCAACGACCCCGCCGTGCGCGCCGTGCCCTCCGTGCACTTCCAGGGCGAGCCGCCCTCGGCCCCCAGCTCCGAGGAGAGTGCGTCGCTCCTCGACGAGCAGCGCGAGCCCCGCCGCGACGCGTGAGCGACGGCACCCCCAGCGGCGAGACCACCGACGTCGGGGTCGGGCCCTGGCCCGGCGGCCCGGACGCCTGGCCCGACGACCCGCGCCTGGACCCCGAGCTGCTCGCGGCCGGAGACCGGCGCAACGTCGTCGACCGCTACCGCTACTGGCGCCTCGAGGCGATCGTCGCCGACCTCGACACCCGGCGCCACCCCCTCCACGTCGCCATCGAGAACCTCGGCCACGACTTCAACATCGGCTCGGTCGTCCGCACCGCGAACGCCTTCGGGGTCGCCGCGGTCCACATCGTCGGACGGCGCCGGTGGAACCGGCGCGGGGCGATGGTCACCGACCGCTACCAGCACCTGTACCACCACCCCGACGTCGCCGACCTCCTCGCGTGGGCGCGCAGCGAGGACCTGCCGCTCATCGGCATCGACAACGTGCCCGGCTCGCGGCCCCTCGAGCACCGTCCGCTGCCCGAGCGGGCGGTCCTCCTGTTCGGCGAGGAGTCCGGTGGCCTGTCGCCCGCGGCCCGTGCCGCGTGCCAGGAGATCCTCCACATCACCCAGTACGGGTCGACCCGCTCGATGAACGTCGGCGCGGCCGCGGCGGTGGCGATGTACGCGTGGGCGCTGCAGCATGTCCCTGAGACCGGACGTCCCGCCCCTCGCGAGAACGGACGTGACACAATCTAAGGGTTCACTGCGTCGATTCTCAGGAGGCCTTCAGTGCCCATCGCAACCCCCGAGTCCTACAACGAGATGCTCGACCGGGCGAAGGCTGGCAAGTTCGCCTACCCGGCCATCAACGTCACCTCCTCGCAGACGGTGACCGCCGCGATCCGCGGCTTCGCCGAGGCGGAGAGCGACGGCATCATCCAGGTCTCCGTCGGTGGCGGTGAGTACGCCTCCGGCTCGACCATCAAGGACCGCGTCACCGGTACCCGCGCGCTGGCTGCCTACGCCTACGAGGTCGCGAAGAACTACAACGTGACGATCGCTCTCCACACCGACCACTGCGTCAAGGAGAACCTCGACTCCTGGGTGAAGCCGCTGCTCGCCATGGAGGCCGAGGAGGTCGCCGCCGGCAAGAACCCGATGTTCCAGTCGCACATGTTCGACGGCTCCACCGTCCCGCTGGAGGAGAACCTCGTCATCGCCGAGGAGCTCCTCGAGCTCTCCCAGAAGGCGCGCACCATCCTCGAGATCGAGGTCGGCGTCGTCGGCGGCGAGGAGGACGGCCACGAGGCCGAGATCAACGAGAAGCTCTACACCACCCCCGAGGACGGCCTCGCCACCGTGCGCGCCCTCGGCGCCGGGGAGAAGGGCCGGTACCTCACCGCCCTCACCTTCGGCAACGTCCACGGCGTCTACAAGCCCGGCGCCGTCAAGCTGCGTCCCGAGATCCTCGGGGAGATCCAGCAGGTCGTGGGCAAGGAGATCGGCAAGGACATGCCGTTCGACCTCGTCTTCCACGGCGGCTCCGGCTCCACCGCCGAGGAGATCGCCCTCGCGGTGGACAACGGCGTCATCAAGATGAACGTCGACACCGACACGCAGTACGCCTTCACGCGTCCCGTCGTGGACCACATGTTCAAGAACTACGACGGCGTGCTGAAGATCGACGGCGACGTCGGCAACAAGAAGGCCTACGACCCCCGCGCCTGGGGCAAGCTGGCCGAGGCCGGCATGGCCGCCCGCGTCATGGAGGCCTGCCAGCAGCTGCGCTCTGCGGGCACCCGCATGTCCTGACGCACGACGCACGACGAAGGGGCCCGCCGGATCTCCGGCGGGCCCCTTTCGTCGTGCGGGCGGCGTGGCGCGTCAGGCGGCGTCGTCGCCGTCGAACTCGGGGAAGCCGGGATCCTCGTCGAGGATCGTCACGACGTCGCCGAGACGGGTGATGTCGAGCAGGAAGCGCACGACGTCCGGCGGCTTGATCATCGTGAGCGGGCCGGGCGTGCGGTGGGCGAGCCGGGCGAGCAGCGCGACGCCGGAGGAGTCCATGAAGGTGACGTGGCGCGCGTCGATCTCCACCGGGTTGCGCGAGGCCTCGGCCTCGGCGACAGCCTCGGTGAGCTCGCTGCTCAGGGCGACGTCGATCTCACCGGACAGCACGAGCCGCGTGCGCCCGTGCGCCACCATGACGGAGGCGGTCCCGGCGTCGTGTCCCTCACCGGGCGGGGTGGAACGGTCGTCGACCACAGGTTCTCCTTCATCTCGTCCGGCGGCTCGCGCCGGAACGCCTTCAAGGGCATCCTAGGAGACTCAGCACGATGGGAGAGACACCATGGCCGACCGGGTTCGCGGCATGCCCGCGGCTGGGGCGGTCCCGACCCCGGGTCTGGGGGTCGTCATGGAGGCCGACGCCGAGCACGCCGGGCGTACCCCGGCCACGCTCACGGTGCGTTCGGACCAGCTGCTCGACGCCCTTCCCGACCCGACGTACGTCGTCGACGTCGACTTCACGCAGGAGCCGCCGGACTGCAGGGTCGTGTGGGTGGGCCACGCGCTCGCCGAGGCCACCGGCTTCTCGCAGGAGGAGCTGATGGCCACCGCGCCCCGGCTCGTCACCGCGAGCGACTCCACCGCGCTGCGCGAGGCGCTGCACGCCCGCCTGCCGGTCGCCGTCGTGCGCTCGGTGGCGCGCGCGGACGGCACCGCCTTCCGCGCCACCGTGTCCTTCAGCCCGCTCGGCGCCGGGGAGCCCGAGGGCTCGACCCGCTGGCTCGTCACGGTGCGTGACGCCACCGAGGAGCTCGCCTCGGCAGTGCTGGCCGAGGAGCGGGCCGCTGCCGAGGAGCGCGCCCGCCGCGGGCTGAGCCTCGTCGCCCGGGTCTCCGACATCCTCGCCGACGCGGACTCGGCCACCGCGCTCGTCGAGATCGGCGCGCTGCTCGTGCGCCGCATCGTCCCGTGGGCGGGGTTCTACGCCGACGGCACCCGGCTGCAGCGGATCACCGACCTCGCCGGCATCACCTACCACCGTCGTGACCTGCGCCGCGGAGCCCGCGCCCAGGGCGTGGGCTCCGACCCCGTGCGCGAGCTCCTCCTCGACACCCGGATGCAGACGGTCGTCATCGACCGTGACCGCCCGGCACGCGAGGGCACCCTCACCGCCGAGCTGCTCGCCCTGCTCGCCGAGGACCCCGACGCGCCGGACGACGGCCCGCTGTGGCTGCTGCCGGTGCTCGGCCGCCAGGCGGTCCTCGGTGTCCTGGCCGTGCAGCCGCCCGACCCCAGCCGCGACCGGCGCGCGATGCCGCCCGGTGAGCTCACGACCGTCCTCGAGCTGGTCGCGCGCCGCGTCGGCATGGCGATGGACAACCTCCAGCTCTACGACCGTGAGCACCGGCTCGCCGAGACCCTCCAGCGTGCCATGCTCCCCGAGCAGAGCCATGTCGAGGGCGTGGACGTGTGGAGCTACTACTCCCCGAGCTCGGAGCACGCCCAGGTGGGCGGTGACTGGTACGACGTGCTCGACATGGGGGAGGGCAAGGTCGGGATCGTCGTCGGCGACGTCGTCGGGCACGACGTCGAGGCGGCCGCCGCGATGGGCCAGCTGCGCTCGGTCGTGCGCGCCTATGCCGCCGAGTTCGTCGAGCCGGGCAAGGTTCTCGACCGGGTGGACCGGCTCGTCGCGGGCATGCGGATCGCGCGGCCGGCGTCGTTCGTCTACGCGAGCCTGTCCCCGCGGGCCGACGGCGAGGACTGGGACATCGCCTACTCGCGTGCCGGGCACCTGCCGATCGTCCACGTGAGCGGCGGGCGGTCGCGCCAGCTCGACGGCGCGAACGGGCCGCTCGTCGGCTTCGGCGGGCGTCCCCGGCACACCGGCCACGCGGTGGCCCAGCCGGGGGACGTCCTCATCTTCTACACCGACGGCCTCGTCGAGCGGCGGGACCGGTCGATGCGCGACGGCGTCGCCGCCCTCGTCGCGACGGCGGAGCAGATCGACGCGCCGGACGCCGCGGGGATCGGTGAGGAGCTCCTCCAGGAGCTCGCCGACGCCCCCGAGGACGACATCGCGCTCGTCGTGCTGCGGGTCCCGGACCCCGCGGCGCCCGCCCTGCGGTGGTCCGGTCCCCGGGAGCGCCGCTGGCAGATGCCGATGGACCCGCAGACGATCGCCCGCGCCCGCCACGCCGTGCTGCGCGCCTGCGAGGCCTGGGGGATCGAGGACACCGCCGCGGCCGAGCTCGTGGCCTCCGAGATGGTCGCCAACGCCGTCATGCACGGGTGGGGCCGGGTGGACCTGCGCCTGCGCGACACCGGTGACGGGCTGCGCATCGAGGTCGAGGACGCCAACCCCAGCCCGCCGGTGCTCCGCGAGGGCCGGGTCGGGCGGATCGGTGGCTTCGGGCTGCACATCATCTCCCGGCTCGCCGAGTGGGGCTGGCGCCCGACCCCGGCCGGCAAGGTCGTCTGGGCCCGCGTCCGTCCCAAGGACCCCTGGAGCAAGGGCAAGGACGCCAAGGACACACCGCCCACCACCTCCTGACCCCCGCCGCCACCCATCCGCGAGAGCCGACTTCCGCACGACAGCCGACTTCCGCGCGAGAGCCGACTTGTGCGCGAGAGCCGAGTTGTGCGCGAGAGCCGAGTTGTGCGCGAGAGCCGAGTTGTGCGCGAGAGCGGGGTTCCGGGCGACAGCCGAGTTGTGCGCGACAGCCGACTTCCGCGCGAGAGCCGACTTGTGCGCGACAGCCGAGTTGTGCGCGAGAGCGGGGTTCTGCCAGGGGGACCGACTGTCGGGTGCCCTCACGTCCAGCGACGGCGGCGTATCTCGACCGAGATGCCGAGAAGCTCCATGACCGTCCCCTCGAGGACGGGCCGGCGGCCGAACACGTCCTCCGCGGTGACGGGGACGACCCGCCAGCCGAACCGGTCCTGGATGTCCGCGCGGCGTGCGTCGTCGTGCAGGCGTTGCTCGCGGGTCTTGAGGTGGTGCTCGACGCCGTCGTACTCGATACCCACCTGCTCAACGTCGTACCCCATGTCGAGGCGGTAGATCTCCACGCCGTTCTCCCGCAGTCTGATCTGTACCTGTGGCCGGGGCAGGCCGGCCTCGACGACGCGCAACCGGCTCCACGACTCGCCCATCGACTCGGTGGCCGGCTCGCACAGCGCGACGACGTCGCGCGCCCGCCGGACGAACCGACGCCCGCGTAGCGGACGGAGCGCGGCCTCGAGCTCGGACACCGTCGTGAGGCCCGCGTGCGTGAACGCGTCCACCGCGCCGAGTCCGATGAACGCCGGACGGTAGCGCGCGAGGTCGAGCGCCGTGCGGGTGGGCGACGTGCACGGCACACCGGCGACGTCGACGACGTCGCCGAGCGGGAGGTCGCTGACGAAGGCGTTGAGGTCGGGACGTTCCGGTCGGACGGCGCCGAGGGGGACAAGGCACTCGAGGAGCGGGGGCTGCTGCCACCGGGCGGGTGGGCGGACGTCGATCCCCATGAGCCACGCTGCCGACTCGCGCGCTAGCGCGGCACCCCGGGGAAGAACGAGGCTGACAGCCAGGGCGCGAGCCCCGACGTCGTCGGCGAGGTGTGCGGGCAGGTACAGGCCCTTACTGGGGTGGAGGAGCTCGCCGGACGCGCACAGGGCGGCGAGCTCGATGCCGGTCAGGCCGTCTGCATCGGCGTCGCGACGGGTGAACGGGCGGTCGAGGAGCGAGGTCATGGAGCGACAGTGGCGTCGGTCGCGGGTGCCGGGGGCGAGTGACGGCCCGAGCTGTGGGCGACGACGTCGTGCACGGGTCTCGTGGAGCAACCTTCGGGTTCCGCCGCGGTGAGTCCGCGGTGCAGAACTCGGCTGTCGTGCGGAACTCGGCTGTCGTGCGGAACTCGGCTGTCGTGCGGAACTCGGCTGTCGCGCGGAAGTCGGCTGTCGCGCGGAAGTCGGCTGTCGCGCGGAAGTCGGCTGTCGCGGGGGGAGTGGGTGGTGCGGGGTGCGTCAGGAGGCGCGCTGCTCGCAGCGGTGGTCGGCGTCGATGCGGAAGTTGCCGAGCGCGCCGCAGATCTCCAGGACGAACAGCTCACGGTCGTCGGCGCCGCGCAGCACGGCGGCGCCGCCGCGCTTGATCGCGGCGTCGGCCAGCGCGATGAGGAACGCGGCACCGGTCGAGTCGAGGAACGTCACCTCGCACATGTCGATGACGAGGAGCTGACGTCGCAGGCCACTCACCCGTGCGGTGACCTCGGGGAACTGCGCCCTCTCGGCGAGGTCGAGGTCCCCGGTGACGGTCACGGTCGTCGTGGTCGCTGACGCCGCGATCTCGATCATGCTGCTCCCTCTGACCGTCGGCTCTGTGGAGGCGCGCGACGGTCGGCCCGCTGTGGTGTCGACAACAAGAGTATGACCCGGCCGACCCCGATGCACACCGAACCGCCGTGAGGCGGACGACGTTCGGTAGCCTGAACCGGGGGTCGATCGACCCTGCCGTGAAGCGAGAGGATCGAACATGCCAGCCGTCGTCGTCGTCGGAGCCCAGTGGGGCGACGAGGGCAAGGGGAAGGCCACCGACCAGCTGAGCTCCGAGGTCGACTACGTCGTCAAGTTCAACGGCGGCAACAACGCGGGGCACACCGTCGTCGTCGGGGACGAGAAGTACGCCCTGCACCTGCTGCCCTCCGGCATCCTCACCCCGGGCTGCACCCCCGTCATCGGCAACGGTGTCGTCGTGGACCTCGAGGTGCTCTTCGCCGAGCTCGACGGGCTCTCCGCACGGGGCGTGGACGTCTCCCGCCTGCTCGTCTCCTCCTCCGCCCACGTCATCCCGTCCTACAACCGCACCCTCGACAAGGTCACCGAGCGCTTCCTCGGCAAGCGCCAGATCGGCACGACCGGCCGGGGCATCGGCCCGACGTACGCCGACAAGATGGCGCGTGTCGGCATCCGCATCCAGGACCTGTTCGACGAGGGCATCCTGCGGCAGAAGGTCGAGGGCGCCCTCGTCCAGAAGAACCAGCTCCTGGTCAAGGTCTACAACCGCCGGTCCGTCGAGGTCGACGAGATCACCGAGGAGCTGCTCGGGTTCGCCGAGCGGCTGCGCCCGATGGTCGCCGACACCTCCCTCGTGCTCAACCGCGCCCTCGACGAGGGCCGCACGGTCGTCTTCGAGGCGGGCCAGGCGGCCATGCTCGACGTCGACCACGGCACCTACCCGTTCGTCACCTCCTCCTCGGCGACGGCGGGTGGCGCGTGCACGGGCAGCGGCGTGGGCCCGACCCGCATCGACCGGGTCGTCGGTGTCGTCAAGGCCTACACCACCCGCGTGGGCGAAGGGCCGTTCCCGACCGAGCTGCACGACGAGTCCGGCGAGCGGCTGCGCTCCGTCGGCGGGGAGTACGGCACGACGACGGGACGCCCGCGCCGGTGCGGCTGGTACGACGCCGTCGTCGCCCGCTACGCGGCCCGGGTCAACGGGATGACCGACTTCGTCCTCACCAAGCTCGACGTCCTCACCGGCCTGGAGCGCATCCCGGTCTGCGTGGCCTACGAGGTCGACGGCCGCCGGATGGACGAGATGCCCCCGAACCAGAGCGACTTCCACCACGCCCGCCCGGTGTACGAGGAGCTCGAGGGCTGGAGCGAGGACATCGGCGGCGCCCGCGAGTTCGGCGACCTGCCGCCGGCTGCCCAGCGCTACGTCCTCGCGCTCGAGGAGATGTCCGGTGCCCGGATCTCCTCGGTCGGCGTCGGGCCGGACCGCGAGGCGACCGTCGTGCGCCACTCGCTGCTCGACTGAGAACCACGCGCCGGGAGCCCGACCGGCCCCCGGACATGAGGAGGCCCCGCCGTGCGATGCACGGCGGGGCCTCCTCATGTGGTGCGGGTCAGCGCTGCTCGTCCTCGCTGCCGGGCTGGGCCGGCGGGGCGGGCGGCGGGGAGAAGGGCGAGCCCTCCGGGCGGTCGACCGGGGTGTCGGTGAGCGCCGTCGTCGCCGGGTCGGTCGCCGGGGGGTTCTGGTCACCGGGGTAACCGGGGCCCGGGTCCGCGGGGACCTGGTGCGAGGGCCCGAAGCCGCCCTGCGGCTGGGAGGCGCCGGCCTGCGCGGGGAAGCCGGGGCCGGGCTCGTTCGGGACCTGGCCGGGCTGGCCCTGGCTGTACGGGGAGGCCGGGCCGCCGTAGGGCGCGGCGCCGGCAGCGGGACGGCTGCCGCGGCTCTTCTTGGTGATGAGGATGACGAGCGCGGCGATCGCGCCGAGCGCGACGACGCCGAGGACCACCCAGACCCAGGTGTCCACGCCGCCCGCGGAGGAGCCGGAGCCGGTCGCCTCGCCGGTCGCGGACCCGCCGGCGGTGAAGGCCTCGATGCCGCTCCACGTCACGGTGTTGCCGTCGATCTCGCCGTCGGCCTCGATGACCTCGCCGGGGAACGTCACGGAGATGCTCACCTCGGGCTCCATGCCCGCCGGCATGTCCTCCATGCTGCCGGTGTCCATGCCGGTCTCGTCACCCTCGAAGGTGAAGACGTAGGTGTCGTCGACCTTCTCGATGCTCATGCCGTCGCCGGTCATCGAGTCGATGGGGGCGCCGGTGGCGACCATGCGGCAGCCGAGGTTCCCGTCCTCGTCCTCGATCTCCTCGACGGTGAACTCGACGTCGGCGGGCGCGTCGGTGATCTCGGACTCGAGGTCGGCGCAGTCGAGGTCGTCGCGCGTGGCCATGCCGGAGAGGTCGGCGACCTCCATGCTGACGTCGAGGGTGTCGTCCTCGTTGATGGTCAGGCCCATGTCGAGCCGGAAGCATCCGGCCAGCACGAGCAGCAGAGGCAGGAGGACGAGGGCCGTGAGGCCACGTCGGGCGCGGCTCGGGCCGGTCATGCTGGCGTGAGTTGTCATACCGGAGACTTTATCGCCCGAGGCCTTCGGCGACTCTCGTAGACGAGGGGGACTTCTCCCCGTGCCCGTCTGGGTCCTGGACGCGCCACGGCGACGCGCTCGAGGTCGGTAGGGTGGTGTGACGTGAAGATCCTCGTCGTCGGCTCCGGTGCGCGCGAGCACGCCATCGCCCGTGCCCTCACGTCCGACCCCACGTCCCACGAGGTCCTCGTCGCCCCCGGGAACCCCGGGACGGCGCAGATCGCGACCAACCTGCCGGTCGACCCGCTCGACCCGGGCGCCGTCGCGGCGCTCGCCGTCGAGCAGGGCGCCGACCTCGTCGTCGTCGGGCCCGAGGCACCGCTCGTCGTCGGCGTCGCCGACGCGGTGCGGGCCGTCGGCATCCCGTGCTTCGGCCCGGGTGCCGAGGCCGCCCGCCTCGAGGGCTCCAAGGCCTTCGCCAAGGAGGTCATGGCCAGCGCCGGCGTCCCGACGGCGATGGCCTACGTGTGCACCACGCCCGAGGAGGTCGCGCGGGCGCTGGACGCCTTCGGTGCCCCGTACGTCGTCAAGGACGACGGCCTGGCTGCCGGCAAGGGCGTCGTCGTCACCGAGGACCTGGACGAGGCGATGGCCCACGCGCGCGCCTGCCTGTCGCGGTCCGTGACCCCCGGCGGGGACCGCCCTGCGGTCGTCGTCGAGGAGTTCCTCGACGGCCCGGAGGTCTCCCTCTTCTGCGTCTGCGACGGTGCCGACGCCGTGCCCCTCGCCCCGGCGCAGGACTTCAAGCGCCTCGGCGACGGCGACTCCGGCCCGAACACCGGCGGCATGGGCGCCTACAGCCCGCTGCCGTGGGCCCCGGAGGACCTCGTCGAGCAGGTGATGGAGCGCGTCGCGCGGCCGGTCGTCGCCGAGATGGCACGGCGCGGCACCCCGTTCGTCGGCGTCCTGTACGTGGGGCTCGCCCTCACCTCCCGGGGCCTGCGGGTGGTGGAGTTCAACGCCCGCTTCGGCGACCCGGAGACCCAGGTCGTCCTCGCCCGGCTCAAGTCCTCCCTCGCCCAGCTGCTCCACGCGGCTGCCACCGGGATCCTCGCCGACGTCCCGCCGCCGACGTGGCACGACAAGGCCGCCGTCACGGTCGTCCTCGCCTCCGCGGGCTACCCCGCGTCGAGCCGCTCCGGCGACGTCGTCGAGGGGATCGCCGCGGCAGAGGAGCTGCCCGGCGTCCACGTCCTGCAGGCCGGGACGGCCACCGACGACGAGGGCGCCCTCGTGAGCGCCGGCGGGCGGGTGCTGTCGGTCGTCGGTGTGGGAGCCGACCAGGAGGAGGCGCGGGAGCGCGCCTACGCCGGTGTCGCCCGGATCTCCCTCGCCGGGTCCCAGCACCGCACCGACATCGCCGCGGTCGCGCCGTGACGACCGCGCCGCAGCTGCCCGGCTGGGAGCACGTCTACTCGGGCAAGGTCCGCGACCTGTACCGGCCGGCGGCGCCCCACCCGGCCGGCGACGTCGTCCTCGTCGTCGCCTCGGACCGGATCAGTGCCTACGACCACGTCCTGCCGACGCTCATCCCCGGCAAGGGCGAGGTCCTCACCCGGCTGAGCCTGTGGTGGTTCGACCAGCTCGCCGACCTCGTGCCGGGCCACGTGGTCTCCCTCGACGTGCCGGCGGCCGTGGCGGGGCGGGCGATGGTCTGCCGCCGGCTGGAGATGTTCCCCGTCGAGTGCGTCGCCCGCGGCTACCTCACCGGCTCGGGCCTCGTGGAGTACCGCGAGAACCAGGCGGTCTGCGGGGTGAGCCTGCCCGCCGGCCTCGTCGAGGCCTCCCGGCTGCCCGAGCCGATCTTCACCCCGGCCCGCAAGGCCGAGCTCGGCGAGCACGACGAGAACGTCTCCTTCGACGTCGTCGCCGAGACCCTGGGCGCCGGGCGCGCCGCCGAGCTGCGCGACCTCACCCTGGCGATCTACGCCCGGGCGGCCGAGGTCGCGGCCCGCAGGGGCATCATCGTCGCGGACACCAAGCTCGAGTTCGGGCTCGGCCCCGACGGGCGGGTGGTGCTCGGCGACGAGGTCCTCACCCCGGACTCCTCGCGGTTCTGGCCGGCCGACGGCTACGCGCCGGGCCACGTCCAGCCGAGCTTCGACAAGCAGTTCGTCCGCGACTGGCTCACCTCCCCGGAGGCGGGCTGGGACCGCACCTCCCCGCCGCCCCCGCTCCCGCGGGACGTCGTCGAGCGCACCGCCGACCGCTACCGGGAGGCGGCCGAGCGGCTCGTCGGCTGACCGCCTGTCCACCGTCCGCGCAGGACCGGGCACCACACCGCGTCGCGGGTAAGATCGGCCGCGGTCCGCATCCCCCGAGCAGGAGCAATCATGGGACGAATCGTCGTCGAGGTCATGCCGAAGCCCGAGATCCTCGACCCCCAGGGGAAGGCCGTCGCGGGGGCCCTGCCCCGGCTCGGCCTCACCGGGTTCACCTCGGTGCGGCAGGGCAAGCGCTTCGAGCTCGAGGTCGAGGGGGAGGTCGACGACGCCGCGCTCGAGCAGGCCCGCCGGGCCGCCGAGACGCTGCTGTCCAACCCGGTCATCGAGGACGTCGTCCGGGTGACCGCGGTCGACGGGGAGAGCTGATGCACCGCCTGGACGTCCCCGAGCGGCAGCCGCGCCCCGAGGGCGCCCGGATCGGTGTCGTGACCTTCCCCGGCTCCCTGGACGACCGCGACGCCCAGCGCGCCGTGCGTCTGGCCGGCGGCGAGCCCGTGCTCCTGTGGCACGGCGACGAGGACCTCAAGGGGGTCGACGCCGTCGTCCTGCCGGGTGGCTTCTCCTACGGCGACTACCTGCGCGCGGGGGCGATCGCCCGCTTCGCGCCGGTGATGTCCGCCGTCGTCGAGGGCGCCCAGCGCGGGCTGCCCGTCCTCGGCATCTGCAACGGCTTCCAGATCCTGTGCGAGGCACACCTGCTGCCCGGCGCGCTCATCCGCAACGACCACCAGCGGTTCGTCTGCCGCGACCAGCAGCTGCGCGTGGAGAACAACGACACCGCGTGGACCACCGGGTACACCGCCGGGCAGAGGATCACCATCCCGCTGAAGAACGGCGAGGGCGGCTTCGTCGCCGACGAGCGCACCCTGGACGAGCTCGAGGGCGAGGGCCGCGTCGTCTTCCGCTACGAGGGCATCAACCCCAACGGCTCGCTGCGCGACATCGCCGGCATCACCAACGCCGCCGGGAACGTCGTCGGGCTCATGCCGCACCCTGAGCACGCCGTCGAGCCGGGCTTCGGCCCCGACTCCGGTACCGGCACCGACGGCCTGGCGATCTTCGCCTCGGTCCTCGGTGTCCTCGTCGCGGTCTGACCCCTCCCCGTCACGACCCCTGACCGAGGACCTCCTCGAGCGGGGTGTGGTGCAGCCCGTGCGCCTCGGCCACGGGGCCGGAGACGAGCGCGCCGTCGTGGGTCGCCAGGCCCAGGGCCAGCGACCGGTCGGCGCGCATCGCCTCGCGCCACCCGCCGGCGAGCGCGAGGGCGTAGGGCACGGTGGCGTTGGTCAGCGCGTACGTCGAGGTGTGGGACACCGCGCCGGGCATGTTGGCCACGCAGTAGAACAAGGTGTCGTGGACCCGGTAAGTGGGCTCGGAGTGCGTCGTCGGGCGTGAGTCCTCGAAGCACCCGCCCTGGTCCACCGAGACGTCGACGACGACGGAGCCCGGCCTCATCCGCGCAACCTGCTCGTTGGTGACGAGCCGGGGCGTGCGCGCGCCCGGCAGGAGGACGGCCCCGATGACGAGGTCGGCCGCGGTGACGGCACGCTCGATCTCGTAGGCGTTGGACATGACGGTGCGGCAGCGGCCGCCGAAGAGCTGGTCGGCCAGGCGCAGCCGCTCGACGTCACGGTCGAGGAGGACGACGTCGGCGTGCATCCCCACGGCCATGGTGGCGGCGTTGAGCCCGGAGACCCCCGCCCCGATGACGACGACGCGAGCCGGGTAGACCCCGGGCACCCCGCCGAGGAGGACCCCGCGCCCGCCCTGGGCGCTCATCAGCGTGTGCGCCCCGACCTGCGGTGCGAGGCGCCCGGCGATCTCGCTCATCGGCGCGAGCAGGGGCAGGGTGCGGCCGGGCAGCTCGACCGTCTCGTAGGCGACGGCGGTCACCCGGCGGCGCAGGAGCTCCTCGGTGAGCGGCCGGTCGGCGGCGAGGTGGAGGTAGGTGAACAGGGTCTGCCCGGCACGGAGCCGCCCGTACTCCTCGGGAACCGGCTCCTTGACCTTGAGGACGAGCTCGCCGAAGTCCCAGACCTCGGCGGCGTCGGGCAGGACGGTGGCGCCGGCTGCCGCGAAGTCGGCGTCGGTGATCGACGCGGAGAGGCCCGCGGCGCGCTCGACGGCGACCTCGTGGCCGTGTCGGACGAGCTCGTCGACCCCCGGCGGCGTGATCGCGACCCGCCCCTCGGAGTCCATGACCTCTCGTGGTACCGCTACTCGCACGATGTTCTCCTTCCACGTTGTCCACAGTGCCTGTCCACAGGGTTGTGCACATACACACAGGAGTCGGTCGGAACCTGTGGACAGTCAGCGCCGGAGCCGGCGCTGCCACCACCGGTCCACCCGTTTCTGCGCCTCCCCCCTCCCGTCCCGCCGCGTGATCGACCACCACGACCCCAGCCGCACCGAGCTCGCGTCGGGCAGCCGCCAGCCCCGCCAGCGGGCAGCGATGCTCAGCCCCGCCCCCACGATGATCGCGACGAGCATCCCGACGGTGTTCTGACCCACGTCCGCCAGCCCGATCGCCGCCAGGCTCGCGAACACGGCCGACGTCGCGTAGAGGGTGTTCCCCCCGAAGATCGTCGGGACGTCGCCGACGACGACGTCGCGGATCATCCCGCCGCCCACCGCCGTCATCACCCCGAGGAGGACCGCGGGCAGCAGGCCGAGCCCCTCGGACAGCGCCTTCGTCGCCCCCGTCGCCGCCCAGCACCCGAGGACGAGCGCGTCCCCGACGACGTAGAGCCGGGTCCACCACCGTCCCCCCAGCGGCAGGAGGAAGGCGACGACGGCGCCGAGCAGCGCGGTGGCGAGGTAGAGCGGGTCGGTGAGCGCGACCGGCGGGCCGGCCTGGAGCATGATGTCGCGCAGCATGCCGCCGCCGAGCGCGGAGGTGATCGCGAGGATGGCGAAACCGACGAGGTCGAACCGCTTGCGGCGGGCGATGATCCCGCCGAGCACGCCGTTGAGCAGCACACCGACGAGGTCGATGAGCCGGAAGATGCCCGGCAACGCCTCGACCACGTGATCTGTCACGGCCACCCCCCGGCCTCGATCCTGGCCCTGCGCGGGTGCCGGGGCAAGAGCGCGGCCCACCGGGGGCGCTGCCGGGTGTGTGCCAGGATGGAGGGACAACCGAACACGCCACCGAACCGCGGCGGGAGAGTCCCGCGCACAGCGGGCGCCGAAGGAGCAACCTCCCCGGGAATCTCTCAGGCCCCCAGACCGCCACGGCGAGGCTCCTCTGGAAAGCAGCCCGACGAGGGCTCACCCACGGTGCAAGCGGGCTCGCCCGCGGAAGCTCTCAGGTCCCACGACAGAGCGGGGAACGACCCCCGCTCAGTCGACCCCGGAGTTCCCATGGCCGTGTCCCAGGACGTCCTCGTGCCCACCACCGCTCAGGCGTCCGCCGTCCGAGCCGTGCCCCGGATGCGTCACCGGGCCGGGGTGCTCGCGATCCTCGCCTCGGCGACCGCGATGGGCCTGGCGGGAGTGTTCGGCCGGCTGTCCTCCCCGCCGGGCGCCGTCGTCGGCGAGGCGCTGACGCTCGGGCGGATGGCCGTGGGCGCGGTCGGGATGCTCGCGTTCCTCGCCGCGGGCCGGCGGCTCGGCGTCCTGCGGCGCACGCGGCTGTCGTGGTCGGTGGTCCTCGGCGGGGTCTTCCTCGGCCTCTCGCTCGCGACCTACCTCTCGGCGGCCGTCCTCACCGACCTCGGCCGGGCCGTCGCGCTGCACTACCTCGGCCCGCTCGTCGCCACCGTCCTCGCCCGCGTCCTGCTCAAGGAGCGCACCACGGGAGCCGAGCTCGTCTCGGTGCTCGTGAGCGCGGCAGGGATGGTGCTCGCCGCGGGGCTGCTCGAGACGGGCCCGCCGGCGGGTGACGCGCTGCGCGGCGACGTCCTCGCCGTCCTGTCCGGCGTTCTCTACGGTGCCGCGCTGCTCACCTACCGCTACCGCTCGGACATGCCCTCCGACGTCCGCAGCTTCTGGAACTTCGCCTTCGGGGCGCTCGCGACGGCGGGCATGGTCGCCCTCACCCGTCCCGACCTGTCCGGCATGACGGCGCAGCACTGGGCGTGGGCGGCCGGCTTCTTCCTCGTCTGCGGCCTGCTCGCGCTCGGCCTGCTCGTCGTCGCCGGGAAGAACCTGCGCGCCGTCGAGCTGTCCGCGCTGTCCTACTGGGAGGTCGTCGTCGCGCTCCTCCTCGGGACGGTCCTCTTCGGCGAGGCCGTCTCCCCGCTCGGCTGGGCCGGGGCCGTGCTCATCGGCATCGGCGCCGCGCTCGCGGTGGGCGCGGGCCACCGCCGGAGCATCCGGACGATCTCGTGACGTGGCCGGGGACGCCGCGCGAGCGTGGTCCCCGGCCCGGTGTCACACCCGGGGCGTGAGCGTCCCGGTGAGATGGACCTTGCCCGACCTCGGGTGGCGCCCGGTGTACCGGACGGACTCCCCGGAGGCGTCGACCGCCAGGGCCACCCGGCCCGGGAGCAGGACGGGCTTGGCGAACTCGACGTCCCACGTGAACGCGTCGCCACGGAAGCGGGCGAGCTGGGCCAGCGCGCGGGAGGCGGTGTACATCCCGTGGGCGATCGGCCGGGGGAAGCCGAAGGCCTTGGCCCCCAGCCGCGAGACGTGGATGGGGTTGCGGTCCCCGGAGACCTCCGCGTACCGCGTGCCCGTGTCCGCGCCCAGGGACCACAGGGCGATGACGTCGCCCGCCGCCCCGGCCCGCTCCTCCGGGGAGGAGGCGGGGGAGTCGGCCACCGCGCCGGGCAGCCGCGTGCCGCGCGCGAGGTAGGTGGAGGTGCCCTCCCACACGAGCTCCTCCCCGGAGCGGACGTCGACGCGCAGGTCGACGAGCGTGCCCTTGCGGTGCGCCCGGGGGGACTGCGCCCACGCCCGCGCGCTCAGCTCCTCACCGAGGAGGACCGGGCGGTGCTGCTCGACGCGGTTGGCGGTGTGCACCATGCCAAGCACGGGGAGCGGGAAGTCGGGCCGCAGCATGAGCGCCATCGCCAGCGGGAAGGCGAGGACGTGGACGTAGCCGGCGGGCAGCTCGTCCGTCCCGGCCTCGCCGAGCAGGTGCTGGTAGGCCGACAGCGTCGCGGGGTCGGCGCCGAGGCCGTCGGCGACGTAGGCCACCTCGGGCAGCCGGCCGGAGCCCTGGCGCCGGCTCAGCTGCGCCCGCGCGCTGGCGGCCAGCGCCTTCGTGTAGAGCGAGCCGAGGCTCGGGACGGCGTCGAGGCGGTGCTCGCGCATCACTGGCCCACCAGGTTCTGGCCGCACACCCGCAGCGTCTGACCGTTGACGCCCCCGGCCTGCGGCGAGGCGAGGAAGGCGATGGCCTCGGCGACGTCGACCGGCCGCCCGCCCTGCTGCAGCGAGTTCGCCCGGCGGGCGACCTCGCGCGGCACGGCCGGGATCCGGGCGGTCATGTCCGTCTCGATGAACCCGGGGGCGACGGCGTTGGCGGTGGCTCCGCTCCGCGCGACCACGGGCGCGAGCGCCCGCGTCATGCCGATGATGCCCGCCTTGGCCGTGGCGTAGTTCGTCTGGCCGCGGTTGCCGGCGATGCCCGACGTCGAGGCGAGGGAGATGATCCGCCCGCCCGTGCCGAGCTGGCCGGCGAACGTCTCGTTCATCCGCAACGGGGCGAGGATGTTGACGGCGAGCAGGTCCTTCCACTTGTCCTCGGACATGTTCGCGAGCAGCTTGTCGCGCAGGATCCCGGCGTTGTGGACGACGACGTCGAGGCGGCCGTAGCGGTCGGCGACGTGCTCGAGGATCCGCTCGGCGGCGTCCGGGGCGGTGATGTCGAGCTGCAGGGCGCTGCCGCGCACCTCGTTCATCACCTGGCTCAGGGAGTCGCCCGCCGCGGGGACGTCGACCCCGACGACGCGCGCGCCGTCGCGGGCCAGGACGCGGACGACCGCCGCGCCGATCCCGCGGGCCGCGCCCGTGACGACGGCGACCGTCCCGGCGAGGGGACGGGTCCAGTCGGCCGGGACCTCGCCGTCGGCGGAGCCGACCTCGAGGAGCTGGCCGTCGACGAACGCCGAGCGGGCGGAGAGGAAGAAGCGGAGCGTGCCGAGCGCCGAGGGGGCGTCCAGGGGGACGCCGTCGGCCAGGACGATGCCGTTGGCGGTGGCTCCGGCGCGCAGCTCCTTGGCCAGCGAGCGGAGGAACCCGTCGACCCCGAGCCGCGCGGCGACGACGGCCGGCTCGGTCGCGTCGGCGGCGCGGCGCGAGACGGTGACGACGCGCGCCCCGGGCGCCAGGCGGCGCAGCACGCCGCCGAGGGCGAGGGCGGGCTCGCCCAGGTCGGCCGGGGAGGTCGCCCCGGTGAGGACGAGGACGACGGCGCCCCAGCGCTTGCCCTTGCCGAGCTCGTCGGGGTCGCGGCGCACGTCGAGCTCCCAGCCGAGGAGCGTCTCGGCGACGGTGTCGGACGCCGCCGTCGAGACGCCGTCGTCGAGCACGAGGACGGGGCCGGGGACGAGCGGCTGGTCGACCCGGGCGGCGTCGGTGCGCCGCAGCCGCGCCGGCTGGGGCAGACCGAGCTTCTTCGCGGCCGACCTGCCCCAGCCGCGGGACACGAGGTCGAGGTACTTGTCGCTCATCACGCCTCCAGGATCATCGCGGTGGCCTGCCCGCCGGCGGCGCACACGGAGATGAGGCCGCGGACGGGGGCGCCGGTCGCGGCCTTCTTCTCGGCGAGGAGCTTGGCGAGCGTGCCGACGATGCGTCCGCCGGTGGCCCCGAACGGGTGGCCGGCGGCGAGGGAGGAGCCGGTGACGTTGAGCCGCTCCGGCGCGACGGTGCCGAGCGGGCCGCGCCCGAGGCGCTCGCGGCAGAACTCGGCGTCGTTCCACGCCGCGAGGGTGGCGAGGACGGTGGCGGCGAACGCCTCGTGGATCTCGACGAAGTCGAAGTCCTCCAGGGCGAGCCCCTGGCGCTCGAGCAGCCGCGGGACGGCGTAGCAGCCGCCCATGAGCAGGCCCTCGGCGCCGCTGGTGAAGTCGACCGCGGCGGTCTGGGAGTCGACGACGCGGGCGAGGGTCGGCAGCCCGCGCTCACCGGCCCACTCCTCGGTCGCGAGCAGGACGGTGGAGGCGCCGTCGGACAGCGGCGTGGAGTTGCCGGCCGTCATCGTCGGGTTGTCGCTGCCCGGCGCGGTGAACGCGGTGCGGAGCTTGCCGAGCTTGTCCAGCGAGGTGTCCGGGCGGAGGAACTCGTCGCGCGTGATGCCCCGGTAGGGGGTGAGGAGGTCGTCGAAGAAGCCGCGGTCGTAGGCGGCGGCGAGGTTCTGGTGGGAGGCGAGGGCGAGGGCGTCCTGGGCCTCACGGGTGATGCCCCACCGCTCGGTGGTGACGGCCTGGTGCTGGCCCATGCTCATCCCGGTGCGCGGCTCGGCGGTGTCCGGGGCCACCGGCGCGAGGTCGCGCGGGCGGATCGCGGAGATCGCCTTGAGCCGCTCGGGCAGGGTCTTGGCGCGGGAGGCGCGCAGGATCGCGGCGCGCAGCCGGTCGGAGACGACGATGGGGGCGTCGGAGGCGGAGTCGACGCCACCGGCGATGCCGGCCTCGGCCTGGCCGAGGGCGATCTTGTTGCTCACCCCGACGACGGCCTCGAGCCCGGTCGCGCACGCGCGCTGGACGTCGAAGGCGGGGGTGTGCGGGTCGAGGGAGGAGCCGAGGACGACCTCGCGGGCGAGGTTGAAGTCCCGGGAGTGCTTGAGGACGGCGCCGGCGCTCACGTCGTCCAGACGCTCCCCGGCCAGCCCGAAGCGGGCGACGAGACCCTCGAGGGCGGCGGTGAGCATGTCTTTGTTCGACGAGGAGGCGTACCGGCCGCCGGCGCGGGCGAACGGGATGCGGTTCGCGCCGACGACGACCGCCGGGCGGGGAGATGAGGTCACGTCGTTGTTCCTTCTCGTTGCGGGTGGGACCGAAGTCCCTTGTCCATCGTGAAACCGAGAGTACCTGATACTGTCGGTTTCGTGATGCCGAGCACACCCGATGATGGGGAGGACGTCCGCGTCGACGGGCGCGACGCGCGCTGGGCCGCCCACCGCAGCTCGCGGCGGGCCGAGCTCGTGCGCGCTGCGCGCCGCGCCGTGCACCACCGCGGCCCGGACCTGTCGATGGACGACCTCGCCGCCGAGATCGGCACCTCGAAGTCGATCATCTACCGCTACTTCACCGACAAGTCCGGCCTCCAGGGCGCCGTCGGGGACGCCGTCATCGACGAGCTGCGCGCCGCGCTCGGCGAGGTGAGCGAGCGCGTCACCCGCCCGCGCGACCGGATCGCCGCGATGGTCGACGTCTACCTCGGCATCGTCGAGTCCTCCGCCTCGGTCTACGCCTTCGTCACCCAGCCCGGGGCCGCAGCCACGGCCGGCGCCCTGCGCGGGTTCGTCGCGGAGATCGAGGACATCGTCGCCGAGGCGCTCCTGCCCGTGCTGCGCCACGGCGGCGCGCGCAGCGCCACCGACCAGGCGCTCGCCGCCCTGTGGGCGGCCGGCGTCGTCGGTCACGTCCGCAGCGTCGCCGAGCGCTGGATCGCCGCCCGCGCCGGCGCGGCGGCACCCGAGCCGCAGGGCGCGGCCGACCGCGGCACCGAGGACGAGATCGCCGCGATGGACCGCGCCGCCCTCGGCGCCCGCATCACCGACTGGCTCTGGACGGGGGCGGCCGGCGTCGCCCGCCGTGCCCGCACGACCACCACCCGACCCGACGACGCGATCGGAGACCACACATGACCGCCACCACCCCCGCCGAGGACGACGCCGTCGTCCGCGAGCGGTCCGCCCGCCCCCTCATGCCCGACGTCGACGCCCCCGTCGGTGCCGCCGTCGCGACCCCGCCCAGCGCGCCGGTGCTCGGCGTGAGCGCCGGCTCTCCCGACAGCGCCGAGGGGGAGCTCGACGTCCGCGCCGTCGCCGACCTCATCGACGGGCGCTGGCGCGAGCGGCGCCGCGCCAGCCGCGACCTCGCGCTCGACCCCGCGTTCCACCGCCTGCCCGACCAGTCGGTCGCCGAGCACCGTGCCCGCGTCCTCGAGCAGCTCCACCTGATCCTCGACCGCGGCGACGTGCTGCGCGGCTTCCCCCGCGAGGTCGGCGGCGGGGGAGACCCGGGCGGCAACCTCGCCGGGTTCGAGGAGCTCTTCCTCGGCGACCCGTCCATCCAGATCAAGGGCGGGGTGCAGTGGGGGCTGTTCGGCTCCGCCGTCCAGCACCTCGGCGTGCCCGAGCAGCACGCGCGCTGGCTCCCGGGGATCATGAGCCTGGAGGTGCCCGGCTGCTTCGCGATGACCGAGGTCGGCCACGGCTCGGACGTCGCCTCGATCGCGACGACCGCCACCTACGACCCGCAGACCGAGGAGTTCGTCCTCCACACCCCGTTCGCCGCGGCGAGGAAGGAGTACATCGGCAACGCGGCGCTGCACGGGCTTGCCGCCGTCGTCTTCGCCCAGCTCGTCACCAAGGGACGCAACCACGGAGTCCACGCCCTGTACGTGCCCCTCCGCGAGCGCGGCGAGGACGGCGAGCTGCGCTTCCTGCCCGGCATCGGTGGCCGCGACGACGGCCCCAAGGGCGGGCTCAACGGCATCGACAACGGCCAGCTGTGGTTCGACCACGTGCGCGTGCCGCGGGAGAACCTCCTGCGCCGCTACGGCGACGTCGCGCCCGACGGCACCTACTCCTCCCCGATCGCGAGCAAGGGCCGCCGCTTCTTCACCATGCTCGGCACCCTCGTCCAGGGCCGGGTGTCCCTCGGCGGGGCGGCAGTCGGGGTGAGCAAGGCCGCGCTGTCCATCGCCGTGCGCTACGGCGACGAGCGCCGCCAGTTCACCGGCGCCGACGAGAACCGCGAGGTCACGCTGCTGGACTACCAGCGCCACCAGCGCCGTCTCCTGCCGCTCCTCGCCCGCACGTACGCCGCCGGGTTCGCCCAGCTCGGCCTGCTCCAGCGCTTCCACGAGGTCTTCAGCGGCGAGCACGACGACGACGAGTCGCGCCAGGACCTCGAGACCCTCGCCGCCGCGCTCAAGCCGACGACGACGTGGCTCGCCATGGAGACGCTCCAGGAGAGCCGTGAGGCATGCGGCGGGGCCGGGTTCATGGCCGAGAACCGACTCGTCACCTGGCGCCAGGACTTCGACGTCTACACGACCTTCGAGGGGGACAACAACGTCCTGCTCCAGCTCGTCGGCAAGCGGCTGCTCACCGACTACGGCAAGGCGATGGGCAAGATCGACGTCGCTGGCGCCGCCCGGTTCGTCGCCGCCCGCGCCGGGGACCTCGCGCTGCACCGCACCCCGCTGCGGCGCGCCGCGCAGTCCGTCGTCGACTCCGGGTCCGCCGCCCGCTCCGCCGGCCACCTGCGCGACCCCGACGTGCAGCGCGAGCTGCTCGAGGACCGCGTCGAGACGATGGTCGCCGCCATCGCCGGAGCCCTGCGCGAGGTCAAGGACGCCTCGCCGGAGGAGGCGACGGAGGTCTTCAACGCCCACCAGGACGAGCTCATCGCCACCGCGAAGGCGCACGCCGAGCTGCTCCTGTGGGAGGCGTTCACCGCCGCGCTGCCCACAGTGCCCGAGGGCACGACCCGTGAGGTGCTCACCTGGCTGCGCGACCTCTACGGCCTGGAGCGCATCGAGCGCAACCTCGCCTGGTACCTCATCAACGGGCGGCTCACCGCGCAGCGGGCCCGGGTGGTCACCGGCTACATCAACCGCCTCCTCACCCGGCTGCGGCCGCACGCCGTCGACCTCGTCGACGCGTTCGGCTACACCGACGCCCACCTGCGTGCCCCGATCGCCTCGGGCGCCGAGCGTGAGCGCCAGGAGGAGGCCGCGTCCCACCTGCGCCGCCGGCGCGCACTGCCCGAGCGGGTCGCCGCCGGCTGAGGACCCCGGCCCCGCGCGCCTGCCTCCCCCCGGGCTGCGCCGCGCGGGGCCGGGCCCCACGCCCGCCGGCGTGGTCCGCCTGGTGGCACCGGTGAGGAGTGCCTCGCGCACGCGCGGTAGATTGTCGGCCGTGCTTCCCATCGCCCTCCCGCTGCGGGGTCCCCGTGTCCGAGACTGAGACGCGCCAGGCGGACACGGTCGCCAATGCCGCGGCGACGCCCGAGGTGTCCCTGCCCTACCGCGACCTCGGCCTCAAGGACGACGAGTACCAGCGCATCGTCGACATCCTCGGCCGCCGTCCCACCGCCGCCGAGCTCGCGATGTACTCCGTCATGTGGTCCGAGCACTGCTCGTACAAGTCCTCCAAGACGCACCTGCGCCAGTTCGGGGACAAGACCACCGACGCGATGCGCGAGAAGCTGCTCGTCGGCATCGGGGAGAACGCCGGCGTCGTCGACATCGGCGACGGCTGGGCGGTGACCTTCAAGGTCGAGTCGCACAACCACCCGAGCTTCGTCGAGCCGCACCAGGGTGCCGCGACCGGCGTCGGCGGCATCGTCCGCGACATCATCTCGATGGGCGCCCGGCCCGTGGCCGTCATGGACCAGCTGCGCTTCGGCGCCGTGGACCACCCGGACACCGCGCGCGTCGTCCACGGGGTCGTCTCCGGCATCAGCTCCTACGGCAACTGCCTCGGCCTGCCGAACATCGGCGGGGAGACCGAGTTCGACGCCTCCTACCAGAACAACCCGCTGGTCAACGCGCTGTGCGTGGGCGTCATGCGCCACGAGGACATCCACCTCGCCAACGCCTCCGGCGTCGGCAACAAGGTGGTCCTCTTCGGCGCCCGTACCGGCGGCGACGGCATCGGCGGCGCCTCCATCCTCGCCAGCGAGACCTTCGACGAGGGCGGCGTCACCAAGCGGCCCGCCGTCCAGGTCGGTGACCCCTTCATGGAGAAGGTGCTCATCGAGTGCTGCCTCGAGCTCTTCGCCGCGGGCGTCGTCGAGGGCATCCAGGACCTCGGAGCCGCCGGCATCTCCTGCGCCACCTCCGAGCTCGCCTCCAACGGCGACGGCGGCATGCACGTCCACCTCGAGAACGTCCTCCTGCGCGAGGAGCTCACCGCCGGTGAGATCCTCATGTCCGAGTCGCAGGAGCGGATGATGGCCGTCGTGCGGCCCGAGCGGCTCGAGGAGTTCCTCGCCGTCACCGGACGCTGGAACGTCGAGGCCGCCGTCATCGGCGAGGTCACCGACACCGGCCGCCTCGTCATCGACCACCACGGCGAGCGCATCGTCGACGTCGACCCCCGCACCGTCGCCCACGAGGGCCCGGTCTACGACCGCCCCTACGCGCGCCCTGCCTGGCAGGACGCGCTCAACGCCGACGCCGCCGAGCAGCTGCCCCGGCCGACGGCCCCGGAGGAGCTGCGCGAGCAGGTGCTGCGCCTCACCGCCTCGCCGAACCTCGCGAGCAAGTCCTGGGTCACCGACCAGTACGACCGCTACGTCCAGGGCAACACCGCCCTCGCCCAGCCCGACGACGCCGGCGTGGTCCGCGTCGACGAGGCGACCGGGCTCGGCGTGGCGATCAGCACCGACGCCAACGGCCGCTTCACCAAGCTCGACCCCTACACCGGGGCGCAGCAGGCGCTGGCCGAGGCCTACCGCAACGTCGCGACCGTCGGCGCCCAGCCGGCCGCCGTCACCGACTGCCTGAACTTCGGCTCCCCCGAGGACCCGGACGCCATGTGGCAGCTCGTCCAGGCGATCACCGGCCTGGCCGACGCGTGCGCCGAGCTCGGCGTCCCCGTCACCGGCGGCAACGTCTCCCTCTACAACGGCACCGGCTCCCCGGGCCGGGTCGACTCCTCGATCAACCCGACCCCCGTCGTCGGGGTCCTCGGGGTCATCGACGACGTCACCCGCGCCACCCGCTCCGGCTGGGGCGCCCCCGGACGCGCCGTCTACCTGCTCGGCACGACCGCCGAGGAGCTCTCCGGCTCCGCGTGGGCCGACGTCGTCCACGGCCACCTCGGCGGCCGGCCGCCGGCCGTCGACCTCGCCGCCGAGCGCCGCCTCGCCGCCGTGCTCGTCAACGCCTCGCGCGACCAGATCGTCGAGTCCGCCCACGACCTGTCGGCCGGCGGCCTCGCCCAGGCGCTCGTCGACTCCTGCCTGCGCTTCGGAGTCGGCGCGCGTGTCTCGCTCGCCGACCTGTGCGAGCGCGACGGGATCGACCTCGCGACGGCCCTCTTCTCCGAGAGTGGGGCCCGCGCGCTGGTCTCGGTGCCCCGCAGTCAGGAGGTCCACCTCCAGGACCTGTGCACCGCCCGCGGAGTCCCGTTGCTGCGGATCGGGACGACCGACGACACCGGCCCCGAGTCGGTCGAGGGCCGCCCGGTGCTCGACATCGACGGTGTCGCAACCTTCCCGCTCACCGAGCTCCGGGAGGCCGCCACGGCGACCCTCCCCGCCCACTTCGGCTGAGCCCACCGCCATGCCCACCGGGCCGGGCACGCCTGACGACTAAGGAGTTCACCGATGGAAGAGCAGCTCGAGCACGCCTACGAGGAGGTCCTGCGCCGCAACCCCGGCGAGGCCGAGTTCCACCAGGCCGTCCGCGAGGTCTTCGACTCCCTCGGGCCGGTCCTGCGCAAGAACCCCCGCTACGTCGACGCCGCCGTCCTCGAGCGTCTCTGCGAGCCCGAGCGCCAGATCATCTTCCGCGTGCCGTGGACCGACGACGCCGGCCGGGTGCGCATCAACCGCGGCTTCCGCGTGGAGTACAACTCCGCGCTCGGCCCGTACAAGGGCGGCCTGCGGTTCCACCCCTCGGTGTACCTCGGCATCGTCAAGTTCCTCGGCTTCGAGCAGATCTTCAAGAACTCGCTGTCCGGCCTGCCCATCGGCGGGGCCAAGGGCGGCTCGGACTTCGACCCGCGCGGGCGCTCGACGCAGGAGATCATGCGGTTCTGCCAGTCCTTCATGACCGAGCTCTACCGCCACCTCGGGGAGTACACCGACGTGCCCGCCGGCGACATCGGCGTCGGCCAGCGCGAGATCGGGTACCTCTTCGGGCAGTACAAGCGCATCACCAACCGCTACGAGTCCGGCGTCCTCACCGGCAAGGGCATCAGCTGGGGCGGGTCGCTCGTGCGGACCGAGGCCACCGGCTACGGCACGGTGATGTTCGCGCGGGAGATGCTCGCGACCAGGGGCCAGGACTTCGACGGCCGCCGCGTCACCGTCTCCGGCTCCGGCAACGTCGCGATCTACGCGATCGAGAAGGCGCAGCAGTTCGGCGCGAAGGTCGTCGCGTTCTCCGACTCCTCCGGCTACGTCGTCGACGAGCAGGGCGTGGACCTCGACCTGCTCAAGCGGGTCAAGTTCGAGGACCGCGGGCGCGCCCGCGACTACGTCGAGGCGCGCAGCGGCTCCCGCCTCGTCACCGGCTCCTCCATCTGGGAGGTGCCGGCCGACGTCGCGCTGCCGTGCGCCACGCAGAACGAGCTCGACGGTGACGACGCCCGCGCCCTGCTGAAGAACGGCGTCGTCGCGGTCGCCGAGGGTGCGAACATGCCCACGACCCCCGAGGCGCTGCGCGTCTTCCAGGAGGCCGGCGTGCTCTTCGGCCCCGGCAAGGCCGCCAACGCCGGTGGTGTGGCGACGTCCGCGCTCGAGATGCAGCAGAACGCCAGCCGCGACTCGTGGAGCTTCGAGTACACCGAGGCCCGCCTGCAGGACATCATGCGCTCGATCCACGACCGCTGCGCCGCCACCGCCGAGGAGTACGGCCGCCCGGGCGACTACGTCGTCGGCGCGAACGTCGCCGGCTTCATCAAGGTGGCCGACGCGATGCTCGCCCAGGGCGTCATCTGACCCTTTCCTGCCACCATCCCGGGGACACGCCCGCGACACGCCGGGCGTCGGGGCGCGACACGCGCCCGCCCGCCGGGATGGTGGCAGGAACGCTCCGGGGAATGTGACGGCGGTCACCGCTGTTGCGACCCCATGAGCTTCGACGACGTGGTGGACCTGCTCGACCGGACCGAGGTCGTGGCGATCGTGACGACCCGCGCGAACGGTGAGCCCATAGCCACCCCGATCTGGTCGGTGGTGGTCGACGGCGTGCCCTACCTGCGCTCCGCCTACGGGCCCGGCTCGTGGTGGTACCGCCACGTGCTCGCCGGGCGTCCGGTGGCCTTCGCGATGGGGGACGGGCACCTCGCCGAGCGCGACCGGCGCGCTGCGCTCGAGCTGCGCCGCGAGCCGGTGGCGACGACGTCGCTGACCGCGGAGGACCCGGTCCAGCACCGCATCGACGAGGAGCTGCGCCGCAAGTACGCCGACGCGCCGCCGTCCTCCCTCGGGCCGATGCTCAGCCCCGAGGCGGTCGCCTGCACGCTGCGCGTGGAGCCCGTCGCCGGCTCCTGACCCGCGCGCCGACCCGCGTGCCGGAGGCGGGCAGCCCGGCCGGTGCGCGAAGGTAGGGGCATGACCTCGGTACAGCTGGAGATCGCCGTCCAGGACCCCGCAGGGGCGCTCGCCGCCCGGGAGGCGGGCGCGGACCGCGTCGAGCTGTGCTCCGCGCTCGACGTCGGCGGGCTGACCCCGAGCATCGCGATGGTCGAGGCCGTCGTCGCCGTCGGGCTGCCGGTCCACGTGCTCGTCCGGCCGCGCGCCGGGGGTTTCCGCTACTCCGCGACCGAGGTGTCCCTCATGGTCCGCGACATCGAGGCGCTGGTGGACGCGGGCGTCGCCGGCGTCGTCGTCGGGGCGCTCACCGCCGACGGCTCCCTCGACAAGCACGCCCTGGAGGCGCTGCGCGACGCCGCCGAGGGGCGGGAGGTGACCGCCCACCGGTGCGTCGACGTCCTGCCCGACCCGGCAGCCGCCGTCCCCACCCTCGTCCGGCTCGGGTTCACCCGCGTCCTCACCTCCGGCGGTGCGCCGATCGCCGTGGGGGGAGCCGCGACGATCGCCCGCACGGTCGCTGCCGCCGACGGCGCGCTCGAGGTCATGGCGGGCGGGGGAGTGCTGCCCGCCCACGTGCCCGACCTCCTCGCCGCGGGCGTCGACGCCGTCCACCTGTCCGCCCGGCGCCGGGTCTCGGACGCCGGTCCAGCGGGCCCCGGGGGCGGCCCCGCCGGCTACGACGTCACCGACCCCGCCACCGTCGCCGCCGCAGCCGCCGCCCTCCACCCCACCCACCCCTGACCCCCTGACCCCTGATCACGCTGCCCCCTGACCCCACTGCCCCACTCCCCCCTCGCCGACAGCCGACTTCCGCCCGAGAGCCGACTTCCGCGCGAGAGCCGACTTCCGCCCGAGAGCCGACTTCCGCCCGAGAGCCGACTTCCGCGCGAGAGCCGACTTCTGCCCGAGAGCGGGTCCGCAGCGGTCGACGTCCGACTCCCCTCCACCCGAGGTGGAGTGGGCGGCCCCGCCGAAACGGGCGGCACCCCGCGATCTCGCTACCGTGGACCCGTGGCACGACGACGGATCGACCCCGCCGAGGGAATGGCTGCGCTACGTCAGTGGCGCGACGCGGACGACGACGGCGCGGAGGTGCCGTCCGCCGTCGTACGCACTGCTGTGCGGTTCACCCTCGAGGAGCTGGCGGTGAGCTCGCCGGGGAACTCCGTCGAGGTCCGGGTCCCGCCTGCGGCCGCGGTCCAGGCGATCGCCGGGCCGCGCCACACGCGGGGCACGCCACCCAACGTCGTCGAGACGGACATGGACACGTGGCTGCGCCTCGCGACCGGCCGTCTGACCTGGGACGACGCGGTCAGGAGCGGCGCCGTCGTCGCGTCGGGCATCCGAGCCGACCTCTCCAGCGTCCTGCCGCTGATCACGCGCTGACCTGAGTCCGCGGACATCGGCCCTCGCGCGGAAGTCGGCTCTCGCGCGGAAGTCGGCTCTCGCGCGGAAGTCGGCTCTCGCGCACAACTCCGCTCTCGCGCGGAAGTCGGCTCTCGCGCACAAGTCCGCTCTCGCGCGGAAGTCGGCTCTCGCGCGGAAGTCGGCTCTCGCGCACAAGTCGGCTCTCGCGCGGAAGTCGGCTCTCGCACACAACTCCGCTGTCGCGCGGAAGTCGGCTGTCGGCGGGGGAGGCGGGCGGGGAGGGAGAGGGGGGCGCCGGGCGGGGGGAGGTGGGGCGGGTAGATTGGGGCGGGTGAGCACGCCCAGTCCTGAGCACGGTCCCGGCGAGGCAGAGCAGCCCGGCCGCTCGGCCGAGTCCACGAGCGGCGGGTCCCGCAACGGCCAGCACCGCGTCCCGCCACGCGAGCCGCAGCCGGCCGCCGACGCCCCCGTCGCTCGCGTCGCGGACGTCGCCGACCACAGCCGCGTCCGGCGCGCCCCGCGCTACGGCCGGTTCGGGATCGTCGGTTTCCTCGTCGGGGCACTGCTGTCCCTCGTGCTGGCCCTCGTGCCGGACGGCCTGGAGATCTCCCGCGGCGCGCTCTTCCTCGTCCTCCTCCTCGCCCTCGGCACAGCCGGCGTCTTCGCCGGCCTCACCTGGGCCCTGGTCGCCGACCGCCGCTCACTGCGCCGCACCCGGCAGGGGTGAGCGGGGCGTGCCGACCCGAGTCCTGCACCTGCCCGCCCCGCCGGCCAGGGTCGCCGCCGCCCTCGACTCCCTGCGCGGCGAGCTCGACATCCCCGTCGAGTTCCCGCCCGCGGCCCTCGCCGAGGCCGCTGACGCCGCCGCCCGTCCGCTCCCGGACCTTCCCGACGCCCGTGACCTGCCGCTCGTCACCATCGACCCGCCCGGCTCCCGCGACCTCGACCAGGCGGTGCACCTGGAGGAGGACGGTGAGGGCCTCGTCGTCCACTACGCCATCGCCGACGTCGCCTCCTTCGTCACGCCCGGCGGCGCCCTCGACGAGGCGGTCCGCGCTCGCGGCGTCACCGTCTACGGACCGACGGGCTCGCTGCCGCTGCACCCCGAGACGCTGAGCGCGGGCGCGGCGAGCCTGCTCCCCGGCCAGGATCGCCCCTCCTACCTGTGGCGCATCGCCCTGGACGACGCGGGCGAGGTCCGGGAGGCGACGGTCCGCCGCGCGCTCGTCCGCAGCCGCGCCCAGCTGACCTACGAGCAGGTCCAGGCCGTCGCCGACGGCGCCACCGACCCTGGCGTCCCCGACGCGCTGCCGGCCCTCCTGCGCCGGGTCGGTGAGCTGCGGCTGGCCCGCGAGCGTGAGCGCGGCGGTGTGTCCCTCGAGATCCCCGAGCAGGACATCGTCGATCGGGACGGCGGCTACGCGCTGACGTTCCGCGCCACTCTCCCGGTGGAGGAGTGGAACGCCCAGGTCTCGCTGCTCACCGGGATCGTCGCCGCCGGGATCATGACGGACGCCGGCGTCGGCATCCTGCGCACGCTGCCGCCCGCCGACCCGCGCGACCTCGCGCGCCTGCGCCGCACGGCCCGCGCGCTCGGCATCGACTGGCCCGCCGACGACGCCTACCCCGACCTCCTGCCGACCCTCGACTCCGCGCGGCCCAGCCACGCCGCCTTCCTCAACCAGGCGACGACCCTCTTCCGCGGCGCCGACTACGCCGTCCTCGGCGCGGGCGAGGGCGAGCCGCAGGACGAGGAGGACCTCCGGCACGCCGCGCTCGCCGCGCGGTACGCCCACGTCACCGCGCCGCTGCGCCGGCTCGTCGACCGCTTCGGCCTCGAGGTGTGCCGCGCCGCGTGCGCGGGCGAGCCGGTGCCGGCCTGGGTCCTCGAGGCGCTGCCGAGCCTGCCCAGGGCGATGGCCCGCGCCACCCAGCGCGCCGGCCGCTACGAGCGGGGCGCCGTCGACGCCGTCGAGGCGCTGGTCCTCGAGCCGCACCTGGGGCAGACCTTCCGGGGCGTGGTCGTCGACGTGGACGACGACGGCGCGCGCGTCGTCCTCGCCGACCCGGCCGTCGAGGCCCGGGTGGAGGCCGCCGGGCTGCCGCTCGGGGAGGAGATCACGGTGCGGCTGACCGAGGTCGACGTGCCGACCAGGACGGTCCGTTTCTCACCAGGCTGACGCGACCCGCCCCGCGCGCGTGGATGTGGGACCATTCCCTCGTGCGACGTGGAGACGGACGGCTGAGCCACGACCTGCTCCCCGGGGACAAGGGCCCCCAGGACGAGTGCGGTGTCTTCGGCGTCTGGGCGCCGGGTGAGGAGGTCGCCCGGCTCACCTACTTCGGCATCTACGCCCTGCAGCACCGCGGCCAGGAGTCGGCGGGCATCGCGACGAGCAACGGCGAGCAGCTCCGCGTCTACAAGGACATGGGCCTGGTCTCCCAGGTCTTCGACGACCAGACGCTCTCGGCGCTCCAGGGCCACATCGCGGTGGGCCACGTGCGCTACGCGACGACGGGCGCGAGCGCGTGGGAGAACGCGCAGCCCACCCTGGGGCCGGCGGGGGCCGGCACGGTCGCGCTCGGCCACAACGGCAACCTCACGAACACCCGCTCCCTCATGGAGGAGGTGCGCCGCCGGTCCGGCGCCGACCTCAGCGGCGAGCTCGGCCGCGGCAGCTCGACCGACACGGCCGTCATCACCGCGCTCCTCGCGGGTACCCCGGGTGAGCCGGTGCGCTCCCTGGAGGACACGGCGATGGACGTCCTGCCGATGCTCCAGGGCGCCTTCTCCCTCGTCTTCATGGACGAGCACTCGCTGTACGCGGCCCGCGACGCCCACGGCATCCGCCCCCTCGTCCTGGGCCGGCTGCAGCGTGGCTGGGCGGTCGCCTCGGAGACGGCGGCGCTCGACATCGTCGGCGCGACGTTCGTCCGCGAGGTCGAGCCCGGCGAGCTCCTCATCATCGACGAGGACGGACTGCGCACCCGGCACTTCGCCCGCCCGGAGCCGCGCGGGTGCGTCTTCGAGTACGTCTACCTGGCCCGGCCGGACACCCAGATCGCCGGTCGCTCGGTCAACGCGGCCCGCAGTGAGATGGGCCGGGTCCTGGCCCGGGAGCACCCGGTGGAGGCGGACCTCGTCATCCCGACGCCGGACTCCGGGACGCCCGCGGCCATCGGCTACGCCCAGGCGTCGGGGATCCCGTTCGCCCAGGGGCTGGTGAAGAACGCCTACGTCGGGCGCACGTTCATCCAGCCGACCGACACGATCCGCCAGCTGGGCATCAAGCTCAAGCTCAACCCGCTGCGTGAGGTCATCGCGGGCAAGCGGCTCGTCGTCGTCGACGACTCGATCGTCCGCGGCAACACCCAGCGCGCGCTCGTGCGGATGCTGCGTGAGGCCGGTGCCGCGGAGATCCACGTGCGCATCTCCTCCCCGCCGGTCAAGTGGCCCTGCTTCTACGGCATCGACTTCGCCACCCGCGCCGAGCTCATCGCCAACGGCATGAGCACCGAGGAGATCCGGGCCTCGCTCGACGCGGACAGCCTCGGCTACATCTCCCCCGAGGGGATGATCGAGGCCACCGCGGTCCCCGAGGAGCGCCTGTGCACCGCCTGCTTCACCGGGCGCTACCCCGTGCCCGTGGAGGAGACGACGGAGCCCGCCGAGAGCCACCGGGGCAGCTACCACGTCCTCCCGCACCGTCCCTCGCCGACCCTGACCATCGCTGGAGCGCAGTGAGCACCGAGCCCCGTACCCCGATCAGCTACGCCGCGGCAGGCGTCGACACGGAGGCGGGGGACCGCGCCGTCGAGCTCATGAAGGGGGCGCTGCGCGCCACCCACGGACCGGAGGTGCTCGGCGGCGCCGGCGGGTTCGCCGGCCTGTACGACGCCTCGGCGCTGCGTGAGTACCGCCGTCCGCTCCTCGCGACGTCGACCGACGGCGTCGGCACGAAGGTCGCCATCGCCCAGGCGATGGACAAGCACGACACCATCGGGCACGACCTCGTCGGCATGGTCGTCGACGACATCGTCGTCGTGGGGGCGCGCCCGCTCGTCATGACCGACTACATCGCGTGCGGTCGGGTGGTCCCGGAGCGGATCGCCGACATCGTCCGGGGCATCGCCGAGGCGTGCGCGCTCACCGGCACGGCGCTGGTCGGCGGGGAGACCGCCGAGCACCCGGGGCTGCTCGGGCCCGAGGAGTACGACGTCGCGGGCGCGGCCACCGGCGTCGTCGAGGCCGACCGCGTGCTCGGCCCGGACCGGGTCGCCGAGGGTGACGTCCTCCTCGCCCTCGCCTCCTCCGGGCTGCACGCCAACGGCTACTCCCTCGTGCGGCGGGTGCTGGACGTCAGCGGCTGGAGCCTGGACCGCGAGGTCGCCGAGCTCGGGCGCACGGTGGGCGAGGAGCTCCTGGAGCCCACCCGCCTGTACACGCGGCTGTGCCTTGAGCTCGCCGAGGACGACGGGCTGCACGCGCTGTCCCACGTCACCGGGGGCGGGCTGGCGGCCAACCTCGCCCGCGTGCTGCCCGCGGGTCTGGTCGGGCACGTCGAGCGCGGCTCGTGGCAGGTCCCGGCGGTCTTCGACCTCGTCCGCCGGCTCGGCCCGGTCGACTGGGCCGACCTCGAGCAGACCCTCAACCTCGGCGTCGGCATGGTCGCCGTGCTCACGCCCGACGCCGCCGCCCGCGCGGTGGCGACCGCGCAGGCCGCCGGGGTCGGGGCGTGGGAGCTCGGGACGGTCACGCGTCTCACCGACCAGGACGAGGACGTCGTCACCGGCACCAAGGGCATGCGCGGAGGAGCCGTGCGGCTGCACGGCTCCTACTGCGTGTAGCGCTCACCCGCGCCGGCGCCGTCCTGCCCTCGCGGGTGGCCGGCGCCGCACGTGCGCACGCCCGCCCGGCCCCGGCGAGGGCCGGGCGGGCGCGCGTGAGCGTGCGTCCGCTCCGTCCAGCACCACGCCGCCGTCCGGGTGGGCGGCGGCGTCGAGAGAGGCAGAGACGAGTCTCAGCCGGAGCGGGTGCTCCAGTCGTCGTCGTCGTCCTCTGCGGAGGGGACCTCGTAGTAGTTGTCCGTGTGCCCAGAATGGGTGGCCTGCGCCGTGAGCTCGCGTTCGAGCGCACGGTAGTCGGTCTCCGGGCTGTAGTACTTCAGCCTACGGGCGACCTTCGTCTGCTTGGCCTTCTGACGGCCGCGCCCCATGGCGTCGACCCCCTCCAACGTAGAAGAGGGGCAGGCACCGACAAGGTCAGTGCGGCCCCAGTGCTGTGGTCATGGTTCGTGTGCCCCACGGTACATGGTCAACGGGCGGTTCGACCATCTACGCCGACGTGCGGCCTCTCACTGGCTAGCCGCGCCCGCTAAAGGCACCTTGGGACCATCGTCCGCGTTTCGCCCGATTCGCACGAGTTACGGTGCTGAAAAGCGCGTCGGGCAGCGCCCGGACGCGAGCGACGGATCTGAGGTGCACCATGAACGAGAACTACCGCGAGGAGACACTGCTGACCCCCGGCGAGGTCGCCGCCCGCTTCCGCGTCGACCCCAAGACGGTCACGCGTTGGGCCAACGCGGGGAAGCTCACGGCGGTCCGGACCCTCGGCGGGCACCGCCGCTACCGCCGCAGCGAGGTCGACGAGCTGCTCGTCGCCAACGGCCTGGGCGCGGGCATGACGACGGACGCCGTCCGGTAGGCCCGGCCGGCGTCGCCGTCGTCGCGGGTCAGGACCTGCGGGCGGCGAGGGCGATGACTGCCGCGACGGCGGCCGCCCCTGCGCCGAGGATCCCGATGACCTTGGGGTCGCCCGCCTTCACGCGGTCGAGGACCGAGCCTGCCTTGGCGGTGACGTCGTCGACCGCGTTCTTCGCGGCGGAGGAGATGTTCTCCTTCGCCTCCTTCAGCTGTACGCGGGGGTCGAGCATGGTGCTCAGCTCGTCCACCGAGGAGGCGAGCTCCTCGCGGGTGCGGACGAGGTCCGCCTCGATCTGCTCGGGAGTGCGCTTCTCGCTCATGACTGGATCCCCTTCTTCACCGCGTCCACGTCGGCCTTGAGGTTGGCCTTGGTCTCCTCGGCCGACGGTGCCTGGCCCTCCTGGACCTTCTTCTTCCCGATGAGGGCGGCGACCGCGGCGATGATGAGCAGGACGACCCCGACGATGAGGGCCGAGAGCCAGGCGGGCAGGGCGACGGCCAGCCCGAGCACGGCGGCCGTGATGAGCACGCCGAGGGCGTAGAGGGCGAGGAGCCCGGCGACGGCGAAGAAGCCGGCGCCGACGCCGACGTGCTTCGCCTTGTCGGCCAGCTTGACCTGGATGAGCTCGATCTCCCCGCGCAGGATGCGGGAGAACTGCTCGGACACCCGGGCGACGAGCTCGCCCATCGTGGGGCGTGCCGCGGCCGGGCCGGAGCGGGGTGCCCCCGCCGGCGTGCTGAAGCCCTCTGGAGGCCGCCCGGAGTCGTGCGGTGCCTGGGTACTCACGCGATCCTCTTCTCCGCGCCGAAGCGCCTCTCGTGGTCTCGTGCACGCCCATGATCGCGGTCAACCGCGCGGGGTGCACGTCGTTCCGCGATTCTGCCGCCCGGCGGCCAGGTTGCCGCCAGGTGACGACGAGATGAACGGGTCGCGTCTCGTTCTGTGAGACTTTGACGCGCACATGACATGTGCCACATGATGAGCGGACCTTCCCCTCCACCGTGCGCTCGCAGCCGCGCGCACCTTCACTCCCGGACACAGCCGGAGAAGGAGAAACCGTGAGTCGAGTCCCCCGTAGGTCCGCCATGCGTAGCAGAGGGGGTGTCGCCGCGGTCGGGATCGCCTCCCTCGTCCTCTCCCCGCTCCTCGCCGTGGCTCCCGCCGCCGCCGCACCCGACGGGTCCGCCGTCGTCATCAACGAGGTGTACGCCCGTGGTGGCAGCGCGAACCAGCCGTACCTCAACAAGTTCGTCGAGCTGTACAACCCGACGGAGGAGGCGGTCCCGCTCGACGGCATGACCCTGCAGTACCGCTCCGCCACCGGGGTAGCGGCGACGACCTCGGTCGTCCCGCTCTCGGGCACGATCGCCCCGGGCGGCTACTACCTCGTCGAGGGTGCCTCGAACGGCACGACCGGTCAGGCGCTGCCCAGCCCGGACGTGCGCTCGACGATGAACCCGCAAGGGTCGAACGGCGTCGTCGTCCTCGTGGACGGCACCGCCCCGGTGACGCTCCCGCAGGGCCCCGTCGCGACCGGTGACCTCGACGGCGCGATCCTCGACCTCGTCGGTACCGGCACCGCGACGACGTTCGAGACGGCGCCGGCCGCGAACCAGGGTGGCAACTCCGACCCGCTGTCGTGGCAGCGGGCCGAGGGCGCCGACACGGACGACAACTCCGCAGACTTCACGATGGCGGCACCGACGCCGCGCAACGCCGCGGGCACCGAGGCCCCGGCCCCCGAGCCCGAGCCCGAGCCGACCGACCCGCCCGAGATGCGGACGATCGCCGAGATCCAGGGTGCCGGTGACACGACGCCGCTCGCCGGCCAGGTCGTCGCCACCCGTGGCGTCGTCACCGGTGTCTACCCCACGGGCGGCTTCAACGGCGCCTTCATCCAGACCCCGGGGACCGGCGCGGACCTCGAGGGGCACACCGCCTCCCACGGGATCTTCGTCTTCGGCGGCGGCACCGCCTTCGCGAACACCGTGAAGGTCGGGGACCACGTCGAGGTCACCGGCGCCGCGAGCGAGTACTTCGGTCTCACCCAGCTCACCGCGCAGACCTTCACCGTGCTCGACGAGGCTGCCGAGCCGGTCGTCCCGGCGGCGATCGAGCTGCCCGCGCTCGCCGAGCGCGAGCCCTTCGAGAGCATGCTCCTCGCCCCGCAGGGGGACTTCACCGTCACCGACAACTACAACACCAACCGTTTCGGCTGGGTGGGCCTGGCCGCCGGCACCGAGCCGCTGCGCCAGCCGACCGACGTCGTCGCGCCCCGCACCACCGAGTACACCGAGCTCGTCGCGGCGAACGCCGACCGTGAGATCCGCCTGGACGACGGCGCGAGCCACGACTGGACGAACTTCTCCTTCGCCGACCACAACACCCCGCTGCCCTACCTGACGACGGACAACCCCGTCCGCGTGGGCGCCCCGGTGGACTTCGAGCGCCCGGTCGTCCTCGACTTCCGGCGCACCGTCGCCAACGAGGACGCCACCTGGAACCTCCAGCCGCAGACGCGCCTGACCGGTGACAACGCGGCGGACGTCCAGCCGATCACCTGGCCCGACACCCGGCCCGCGGCCCCGGCCGAGGTCGGCGGCGACGTCACGCTCGCCACCTTCAACGTGCTCAACTACTTCACCCACCTCGGGGCCGAGGAGCAGCCCGCCTGCCAGGGCTACAACGACCGCGCGGGCAACCCGACGACGGCGCGCAACTGCGACGTCCGCGGCGCCTGGGACGCTGCCGACCTCGCCCGCCAGACCGAGAAGATCGTCGCCGCGGTCAACGCGCTGGACGCCGACGTCGTCGCCCTCCAGGAGATCGAGAACTCCTTCTCCTTCGTCCCGGGCAACGCGCCGGCCGACCGCGACCACGCGCTCGCAGGGCTCGTCGAGGCGCTCAACGCCGTCGCGGGCGACGGCGTGTGGGGCTACGTCGCCTCACCGGCCGCGTTCCCGGCGGAGGAGGACGTCATCCGCAACGCGTTCATCTACCGCACGGCCTCGGTCGAGCCGGTCGGTGACACGACGATCCTCATCGGCAACGACGCGTTCGCCAACGCGCGCCAGCCGATGGCCCAGGAGTTCGCCCTCGTCGGCGAGCCCGACGCCGACACGTTCGTCGTCATCAACAACCACTTCAAGTCCAAGGGCTCGGGCAGCGGCGTCAACGCCGACCAGGGCGACGGCCAGGGGGCGTCCAACGCCGACCGGGTCCGCCAGGCCGAGGCGCTCGCCGCCTTCGCCGACACCGTGGCGGGCGAGGCGCAGACCGACCTCGTCTTCCTCGTCGGCGACTTCAACTCCTACACGATGGAGGACCCGCTCGAGGTCCTCTACGGGCAGGACTACACGAACGTCGCCCAGGAGCTCACGGAGAAGTCGACCTACGCCTTCGGCTCGATGGTCGGCTCCCTCGACCACGTCCTGGCCAGCCCGGCGGCCTTCGAGGCCGTCACCGACGCGGACATCTGGAACATCAACTCCTACGAGTCCATCGCCTTCGAGTACAGCCGGCACAACTACAACGTCACGGACTTCCACGACGCCTCGCCGTACCGCTCGAGCGACCACGACCCGATCCTCGTCGGCATCGACCTCGTCGAGGACCGGCCGACGGTCGACATCAACCTCCTCGCGTTCAACGACTTCCACGGCCGGCTGTTCGCGGACGTGACCGCCGACGGTGTCACGACGAACGACACGCTCGGCTTCGCGGGGACCATCGAGCGGCTGCGCGCCGAGGAGGGTGAGGAGAACACCGTCCTCTTCTCCTCCGGCGACAACATCGGCGCCTCGCTGTTCACCTCCTCCCTCCAGGAGGACCGGCCGACCGTCGAGATCCTCAACGCGCTCGACCTCCTCACCTCGGCCGTGGGCAACCACGAGTTCGACGGCGGGTACGACAACCTCACCGGACAGGTGAGCGACTGGGCGGACTTCTCCCACCTCGGCGCCAACGTCACCTTCGCCGACACCGGCGCGCCCGCCCTGGACGCCTACGAGACGGTCGAGGTCCAGGGCCTCACCGTCGCCGTCATCGGCGCGGTGACCGAGGAGACTCCGACGCTCGTCAGCCCCGGCGGGATCGCCGACCTCGAGTTCGGTGACCCGGTCGAGGCGGTCAACCGCGTCGCGGCCGAGCTCACCGACGGCAACGCCACCAACGGCGAGGCCGACGTCATCGTCGCCGCCTACCACGAGGGCGCGGGCTTCGAGAGCACCTCCACCCTCGAGGAGGAGGTGGCGACCAGCGAGATCTTCGACCGGATCGTCAACGACACGAGCGCGAAGGTCGACGCCATCTTCAACGGCCACACCCACAAGGTCTACGCCTGGGACGGCCCGGTGCCCGGCGTCGACGGGGAGTCCCGCCCGGTCATCCAGGGTGAGAGCTACGGGGAGTTCGTCTCCCAGGTGGTCCTCACCGTGGACGCCGAGACGGGCGACGTCGTCGACTACGACCACCGCAACGTCCCCGCGTCCACCGCGCCGGTGGCAGAGCTCGTGGCGGCCTACCCGCGTGTCGCGGAGGTCAAGACCATCCTCGACGCCGCGCTCGCGGTGGCCGACGAGAAGGGCCGCGAGGTCGTGGGCTCGGTGACCGCCGACATCACGACGGCGTACACCGCCGCCGGTGCACGCGACGACCGCGCGGCGGAGTCCACGCTGGGCAACCTCGTGGCCGACGCCCTGCGCGAGACGCTGAGCGAGGACCACCGCGGCGGCGCCCAGATCGGCGTCGTCAACCCCGGCGGCCTGCGGGCCGAGCTGCTCTACACGTCCACCGGGGCCGAGGCGGACGGTGAGGTCACGTTCGCGGAGGCCAACGCCGTCCTGCCGTTCCTCAACGACCTGTGGACGGTGACGCTCTCCGGCGAGCAGGTCAAGCAGATGCTCGAGCAGCAGTGGCAGCCGGACGGCTCCTCGCGGTCCTTCCTCCACCTCGGGCTGTCGGACAACGTGTCCTACACGATGGACCCGGCGGCGCCGCGCGGTGAGCGGATCACCTCGGTGACGGTCGACGGCGAGCCGCTCGACCTCGAGGCGGACTACCGCATCGGGACGTTCTCCTTCCTCGCGCAGGGCGGTGACAACTTCTCCGTCTTCAAGGGCGCCACCGACGTCCAGCAGACCGGCCTCATCGACCGCGACGCGTGGATCGGCTACCTCCGGGAGGCCTCGCCCCTGTCGCCGGACTTCGCCCGCCGGGCGACGGTCATCGACCCGCTGCCCTCGCAGCTGGAGCCCGGCCAGGCCGTCTCCTTCGAGGTGTCCCGCCTCGACCTCACCTCCAAGGGCAGCCCGGCCAACACCGAGCTGACCGTCTCCCTCGTGGGAGCCGGCGGACAGCGCACCGCCCTGGGGACCGCGGCCGTCACCGACGGCGCGGCGACGGTGGTCTTCACCGTCCCGGCAGGCTTCGCCGGGCAGTACTCGCTCGAGCTGGTCGCCGCTCCCAGCGGGACCACCATCCAGGTGCCGGTGACCGTCACGATGCCGCAGCCGCAGCCGCAGCCCCAGCCGCAGTACGGCTTCTTCCTCACCAACGGCTGGGAGGGCGGGTCGGCCGACCACGCCTTCGTCTACGGCCGCTGGACGGACGAGGTGCTCATCGGCGACTGGGACGGCGACGGCCGTGACTCCATCACGGTCCGCCGCGGTGCGACCTTCCACGTGAACAACCGGCCCGCCGGTGGCCCGGCGCAGTCCGTGTTCACCTACGGCCGCCCCGGGGACGTCGTCCTCGTCGGCGACTGGGACGGTGACGGCACCGACACCCTGGCCGTGCGTCGCGGGAACGTCTACCACGTGAAGAACTCCCTCACCGGTGGCAAGGCCGACGTCGAGCTCGTCTACGGACGGCCCGGCGACGACGTCCTCGTCGGCGACTGGGACGGCAACGGCACCGACACCTTCGCGGTGCGCCGGGGCGCGGAGTACCACGTGAAGGACTCCCTCACCGGCGGCAAGGCCGACACCGTGCTCGTCTACGGGCGGGCGACCGACGAGGTCTACGCCGGCGACTGGGACGGCGACGGCGAGGACACCCTCGCCGTGCGTCGAGGGATCGTCTTCCACGTGAAGAACTCCCTCACCGGTGGCCCGGCGGACACCGTCATGGCCTACGGACGCCTCGGTGACGAGGTCTACGTGGGCGACTGGGACGGTGACGGCGAGGACACCATCGGTCTGCGCCGCACCCCGTAGGACCCGCACGACGGACGGAGCCCCGCAGCGACTGCTGCGGGGCTCCTCCCGTCCGTGGCCCGGAGTGCTCGCCGCCCCAGGACCCGGCAACGACGAAGCCCCCGGAGGTGACCCTCCGGGGGCTTTCGACGGTGGCTCCGACCGGCGTCGATCCGGTGACCTTTCGATTTTCAGTCGAACGCTCTACCAACTGAGCTACAGAGCCTGGATTGCGAAGGCCCGGCCAGCGATCTGACCGGGCCTTCCGCAGCGACCCCGACGGGACTTGAACCCGCGACCTCCGCCGTGACAGGGCGGCGCGCTAACCAACTGCGCTACGGGGCCTCGAGTGGTGAGGCTGTCGTGCTGTGCTGCTGTACTTCAGTTGTGTGGTTCGTACCCCCAACGGGATTCGAACCCGTGCTACCGCCGTGAAAGGGCGGGGTCCTAGGCCGCTAGACGATGGGGGCCCGGTAAGGACGCCCGTGACGCCGAGGCGCCCCAAGACCTCCATAAGCATAGGGGGAGAAGTGCTCGCTGAGCAAAACGCGTGAGTGTGGTCTGCGGCACGTCCGCGGTGCGGGCGATGGGCGATGATGGGGGCATGGTCGAGATGTCCCGGGCGGAGTTCGAGGAGGCCGTGAGCGACGGGCTGGACCTCGTGCCCCCGGAGCTCACCGCCCAGATGGACAACGTCGTCGTCCTCGTCGAGGACGAGCCGCCTGCGGACGCCGGCGACCCCGACCTCCTCGGCCTGTACGAGGGGACCCCGCTCACCGAGCGCGACTCGTGGTGGGCCGCCGGCTCCCTGCCGGACCGGATCACCATCTTCCGCGGCCCCACGCTGCGCATGTGCGAGAGCGTCGAGGAGGTCGTCGAGGAGGTCGCGGTCACCGTGGTCCACGAGATCGCCCACCACTTCGGCATCGACGACGAGCGGCTCCACGAGCTCGGCTGGGCCTGAGATGTCCCACGGTCACCACCACACCGCGGCGGCCGCCCACCGGTCCCGGCTGCTCGCGGCGTTCGCCGTCACCGCGGGCGTCATGGTCGCCGAGGCGGTCGGCGGCTGGCTCTCCGGCTCCCTCGCGCTCCTCGCCGACGCCGGCCACATGCTCTCCGACACGGCGGCGCTCGGTCTCGCCCTCGCCGCCACCTGGCTCGCCTCCCGGCCCGCCCGCGGCCGATGGACCTTCGGCTGGCAGCGTGCCGAGATCCTCGCCGCGCTCGTCAACGGCGCCATCCTCCTCGTCGTCGGTGTCGTCGTCATCGTCGAGGGCGTGGGCCGCCTGGGCGCGGAGCGGGAGGTCGACCCGACCCTCATGCTCGTCATCGGCGCCGTCGGCCTGGTGGCCAACCTCCTGTCGCTGTGGCTGCTCAGCGGTGGGCGCGAGGAGAGCCTCAACGTCCGCGGCGCCTATCTCGAGGTGTTCGGCGACCTCCTCGGCTCCGTCGCCGTCATCGTCTCCGCCGTCGTCATCGTGCTCACCGGCTGGACGCCGATCGACGCGCTCGCCTCGATCGGCATCGGGCTGTTCATCATCCCCAGGGCCACGCTGCTCCTGCGCGACGTCGCCCGGGTGCTGCTCGAGGGGGCCCCGGAGGACATGTCCCTCACGACGGTGCGCGAGCACATGTGCGAGGTCGAGGGCGTCGTCACCGTCCACGACCTGCACGCGTGGACCATCACCTCCGGCGTCCCCGTCGTCTCGGCCCACGTCGTCGTGGAGGACGACGTGCTCGACCCGGCGCGCTTCTGCGTCGTCCTCGACGCGCTCCAGCACTGCCTCGAGGGGCACTTCGACGTCGAGCACTCCACGCTCCAGCTCGAGCCGCGCGGCCACAAGGACACCGAGCGGCGCCTGCACGACTGATTCCCCTCTGGGACGCCCTTCTGCGGGTGGCGGGGCGGTTGTCGTGGGTGTCCGCGGGCGCCAGGGGGCGTCCCAGAGGTGGGGAGGGGTGGGGGTGGGTGTCAAGGAGGGTTGACATTGGATGTCAGGGATCCTTAACATCAGATCCATGGTTCCCCGCAGCGCCGCCGTGAGCGGCACGGACAACCCCGTCCGGCTCCGCCGCCGCGAGCTGCGGCTGACGCAGGCCGAGCTGGCCGCGACGGTCGGCGTGAGCCGGCAGACGGTCATCGCCGTCGAGCAGGGGGACTACGCGCCGTCGGTCTACCTCGCGCTGCGGATCGCCCGCGCGCTCGGGGCGACGGTGGAGCAGCTGTTCATCGAGCCCGACGACGGAGAAGAGGCAGGACGATGACACGCAGGAGCAACGGACGGGTCGACCGCGCGCTGGACCGCGTGATGGCCCTCGACAGTCCCGTCTACGGCGACGAGCGCGAGCGTGCCGTCTTCATGGAGTCGGCGACCTTCGGGATGACCGTCGGGATGGTCGCCAGCCTCGTGGCCGCCGTCGTCGCCGCGGTGCTCGGCACGCTCGCCCTGCCCGCCGTGCTCCTCGTCGCCGCCGCGGTCCCCAGCTGGGGCACGATGTTCTACGCCAAGCGGCGCGGCGTCGACGTCAACGAGCTCGTCGGCCGGGTCTCCCTGCGCGAGCGGGCGGGGACCGTCGTCCTCGTCTTCGGCGCGGTCACGCTCACGGTCGCCGCGATGGCCTGGACCGTCTTCACCGGCCACGGGCTCATCGAGCTGCCCACTCCCGACGTCGTCGGGCCGGACGCGGACAACGTCTGGGCGAGCATGCTGCGCGGAGGGGTCATCGGCGGCCTCGTTGGTGCGCTCGTCGGGCTCGTCGCCGCCGTCATCGGCTCCCGCCGGAGCAAGGCGACGCAGGAGGAGGACGTCGAGGAGGACGTCGAGGAGGACTAGTCAGTCCGCCTCGATCTCACCCGAAGGGCGGTCGTCACCCGAGCTCATGACCGTGCCGGAGCTGACGTCCACCGTGGGCCGCTCGTCGCCGTCGCCCTCGAAGCTCGGCAGCTCGGTCTCCCCGGGGTCGTCGTGCGGCGAGGTGAGCAGGGACGCGGTGGCCCAGCCGCGGAGGAGCAGGTCGTGGTCCGAGCCCGGCTCCTCCTCCGCGTCGACGCCCGAGTAGGTGAGCTGGACGTACCCGTGGCCCTTCTCCCGGACCCGCGCCTGCACGGCGCCGAAGCTCGCGAGGTAGGCCGGGCGCAGGCCCCGGAGCTGGTCCACCGGGATGTCCGGGACGTTGACGTTGAGGACGCGCTCCTCGTCGTCGGGCCGGGACAGCAGCCAGGCGAAGGCGTGCTCGGCGACGAGCCGAGCGGTGGCCCAGTGCTGCGGCTCCGGTGAGGCGATGGACACGGCGAGCGCCGGGATGCCCTGGGTGGCCGCCGACAGCGCCGCACCGACGGTCCCGGAGTGGAGGGTCGCCCGGCCGGTGTTCGCGCCGAGGTTGACCCCGGACAGCACGTAGTCCGGCCGCGGGCCGAAGGCGCCGTAGGCGGCGACGAAGGAGATGAGCGCGGGCGCCGCCTTCACCCCGAGCGAGGCGACCTCGGGAGGCAGACCGGGGGGCCGCTCGTCGACGAGCGCGAGCCGGCCGCCCACCTCCTGCGCGGTGAGGGAGGCGCTCGCCCCGGAGTACTGCCGGTGCGGGGCCGCGACGAGCACCTCGGCGCCCGCCGCGAGCGCGACCTCCGCGAGCACGACGAGCCCCGGGGAGGCGATGCCGTCGTCGTTCGTGATGAGGACGCGCATGTTCACCCCCCGCCCGGGACGTCCGCCGCGGTCTCGACGACGTCCTCGATGCCGATCCGGCCGGCGAAGCGCTCGATCTGCTCCCGGCGACCCGTGCCCAGCCCGCGGCGGGTGACGTTGAGGGCGCCGGCCGCGGCGCCCAGCCGGGCGGCATCGGCGACGCTCGCGCCGCGGCCCAGGGCCACCGCCACGCCCGCCGTCATCGAGTCGCCCGCACCCTGGTGGTCCAGCGGCGTGACGACCGGACCGACGAGGAGGCGGGAGGAGTCCGCCGTGACGAGCAGCGTCGGTTCACCCGCCCGCGAGATGAGCATCGCCTCGACGCCCTGGGCCACCAGCCGGCGGCCCGCGCGCTGGAGCTCCTCCACCGAGTCGTCCGCGGCGAGGCCGGCGTCTCGCAGCTCCTCGTGGCTCATCTTGAGCACGGTGGGGCCCTCGGCCGCCGCGGCCTTCGCCGCCTCCCCGGAGAGGTCCGCGACGATCAGCTTGTCGACGCTGCGCACGTCGCGCACGAGCCGGGCGAGGAACCGCGGCGGCAGCACCCGGTCCGGCTCGGCGCCGGCGAGGATGAGGACGTCCGCCTCGAGCGCCTCGACGAGGACGGTGCCGTACAGGTCGTCGAGCTCGTGGCGGGTGAGCTGCGGCGGCACCATGTGCGCCAGGGACTGGCGGTGCCCGCCGCGCCGGTCGTGGACGTAGGCGCCGTTGCCCGCGTTGTACGGGACGCCGCGGACGTTGAGGTGCTCCTCGGCGAGCATGTGGAGGAGGACGGCGCCCGCCTCCCCGCCGAACGGGCCACAGACGGTGACCTCGGCGCCCAGCGAGCTGGCCATCCGGGCGATCCACAGCCCCTGCCCGCCGGGGTGGAGGTGGATGTCGGCGTTCTGCGGGTAGCCGTCGTCCTGGCCCGGCTCGATCTCGACCATGAGCAGCGGCGTGGGCGTGAGCACGCAGAGCTTGGGCCGGTGCGTGCCGGTCTGCTGCTCCATGCCGACGAGCGTAGGACCGGGGAGGACAAGGCGCAGGACAACGGTGCACACTGTGGCGATGGACGGAGCGGCTCGGCGCCACGACTCGTCAGCGGCGCCCCCGGTGCGCATCCTCGAGGGGCAGGCGGGCAGCGATGCCGCGGCCCTCGCGGTGCGCGCCTACCTCGACGAGCTCACCGACCGCCTGCAGACCCACACCGACCCCGCGCTCGGCATCCCCGGCGACCCCGCCGAGGTCACCCCGCCGCAGGGCGACTTCATGCTCGTGAGCGAGGTCGGCAGCGGGGAGGTCGTCGGGTTCGGTGCGGTCCACGTGCTCGAGCCGGGGGTCGTGGAGATCAGGCGCATGTGGCTGCGGCCGGACGTCCGCGGCCGGGGCCTGGGCAAGTTCCTCCTCGAGCGGCTGGAGAACCGGGCGCGCTCCCTGGGGGCGCGGCGTGTGCTCCTCGGCGTCAACGAGTCCCTCGTCGAGGCGTGCGGGCTCTACGTGAGCGCCGGGTACGAGCCCGTCGACCGTTTCGAGGACAACCCGTACGTCACCCACCACTTCGGCAAGCAGCTCGTTCACGACCGGCCGAGCGGACTGACGTGACTACCGGCGGGGTCAGGCGCAAGATGGAGCCCATGAGTACCGACAACCAGCGCGTGGCGTTCACCGTGGCGCTGAGCGATGAGGAGTGGCGCGAGCGCCTCTCCCCGAAGGAGTACCACGTCCTGCGCGAGGCGGGGACCGAGCGGCCGGGCACCGGTGAGCTGCTCCACGAGGACAGGGAGGGCGTCTACCGCTGCCGCGGCTGCGGCGCCGAGCTCTTCCGCTCGACGGCGAAGTTCGACGCCCACTGCGGGTGGCCGAGCTTCTACTCCCCGGCCGAGTCCGACGCGGTCACCCTCCTCGAGGACCGCTCCCTCGGCATGGTCCGCACCGAGGTCCGCTGCGCCCGCTGCGGCTCGCACCTGGGGCACGTCTTCGACGACGCGCCCCAGACCCCCACCGGGGACCGTTACTGCATGAACTCCGTGGCCCTCACGTTCGAGGAGAGCTGAGGTCCGACCCGTGCTGGTCGTGACCTTCAACCTCCAGCACGGTGAGCCGCTCACCGGGGACGCCCGGTCCGCCCAGCGCCTGGCTGCCGCGGTCCGGGACGTCCCCGGTGACGTGCTCGCACTCCAGGAGGTCGACAAGGGGCAGGCCCGCAGCGGCCGCGTCGACCAGACCGCCGTGCTCGCCGAGACGCTCGGGTTCCGCCGGCACCGGTTCGCCGCCGCGTTCGGCGGCTCGGTGCGTGGGCTGCGCCGCCGTCCCGTCCCGGCGCACGTGCCCGGCGGTGCCGGCTACGGGGTGGCCCTCCTCAGCCGCTGGCCGGTGGTCTCGTGGCACGTGCGGCCCCTGCGACCCGGCCCGGTGCGCGTCTCGCGGACCGGCGCCGCGCCCTGGGTGCGGGTGCGGGTCGACGCGCCGCGGGTGCTGCTCGCCGCCGTCGTCCAGGCCCCCGACGGCCCGCTCACGGTGGGGTGCACCCACCTGTCCACCGACCCGCCCACCGCCCGCCGCCAGCTCGCCGAGTCCGTGCGGGCGCTGCGCACCCTGCCCGGCCCCCACCTGCTCCTCGGCGACCTCAACCTCGGCCCCGACGACGCCGCCCGGGCCGCCGGCCTCACCCCGATCGCCCGGGCCGACACCTTCCCCGCCTGGCGACCCTCCCGTCAGCTCGACCACGTCCTCGCCGGTCCCGGGCTCGCGCCGGCCGGTGAGGCGAGCGCTCTCCGGCTCGCGGTCTCGGACCACCGGGCGCTCGCCGTCGACATCGTGCGCACCTGACGCCGTCCCGGATGCGGGCCCTCCCGGGCCGTGCCACCATTCCGGCGACCCACGCGGCGCCGACCCGGGCGCCGGTGAAAGGAAGGAATGCGATGGAGATCATCGGCCTCATCATCTTCGGAGCCGTCATCGGCGCGCTTGCACGGCTGTTCATGAAGGGCGACCAGAATCTCGGCATCCTGTGGACGATCATCCTCGGCGTCGCCGGAGCCCTCGTCGGCTACTGGCTGAGCGGAGTGCTCGGCGTGGAGGACACGGAGGGCATCGACTGGATCCGCTGGGCGATCTCGATCGTCGTCTCGATCCTCTTCATCTCGATCTACCTCGGCATCACGAACAAGGGACGTGCCCGACGCTGACGCGCGAGCACTGACAGACGACGCCGGCCGGTCCGAGGAGGACCGGCCGGCGTCGTCGTGCCGGGGGCCGGGACAGTGCGGCGCGCGTCACTCGGCGGCGCTTGCCCCGCCCCGTTCGGCGAAGTAGGGCATACTGGCGAGGTGGGCACCGCGTATCCGCGAGCCCAGCGTCGTCGAGTTCGATGCAGCGGTCATCGCTGCGGATCCCGTTACGGCGAACTCCGACCGATCTCCGCCCCTGAAAGGCACCCTTGACTTCCTTCGCGTCATTTGACCTGCCCGCGCCCGTCGTCCAGCACCTGAGCGACACCGGCATCACGGCTCCGTTCCCCATCCAGACCGCGACCCTCCCCGACACGCTGAGTGGCCGCGACGTCCTCGGCCGGGGCCGCACGGGCTCGGGCAAGACCCTCGCCTTCGCCCTGCCGCTCGTCACCCGCCTCGCGGGCCGCCGCCGCGTCTCCAAGCGCCCGAGCGGCCTCGTCCTCGTGCCGACTCGCGAGCTCGCCAACCAGGTCAACGCCGTCGTCGAGCCGCTCGCGACGTCGCTCGGCCTGGTGACCACGACGATCTTCGGCGGCGTCAACCAGACCCGCCAGGTCAACGCGCTGCGCTCCGGCGTCGACATCGTCATCGCCTGCCCCGGCCGCCTCGAGGACCTCCTCGGGCAGGGCGTGCTGTCCCTCGAGGACGTCCAGATCACCGTCCTGGACGAGGCGGACCACATGGCCGACCTCGGCTTCCTGCCCGGCGTCAAGCGGATCATGGACCGCACGCCGCGCGTCGGTCAGCGGATGCTCTTCTCCGCGACGCTGGACAACGGCGTCGACGTCCTCGTCAAGCGCTACCTCACCAACCCGCTGCACCACGCGGTGGACAGCGCGGAGTCGCCCGTCGCGGCGATGACCCACCACGTCCTCGCCGTCTCCGGCGCGGACGACAAGAAGGACATCGTCCAGGAGCTCGCCTCCGGGACCGGCCGCCGGGTGCTGTTCACGCGCACCAAGCACCAGGCCAAGCGGCTCGCCAAGCAGCTGACGACGGCCGGTGTGCCCGCCGTCGACCTCCACGGCAACCTCACCCAGCCGGCCCGTGAGCGCAACCTCGCGGCGTTCTCCTCCGGCGCGGTCCGCGTGCTCGTCGCCACCGACATCGCCGCGCGCGGGATCCACGTCGACGACGTCGAGCTCGTCGTCCACGTCGACCCGCCGGCCGAGCACAAGGCCTACCTCCACCGCTCCGGCCGTACGGCCCGCGCGGGCTCCGGCGGCGACGTCGTGACGATCATGCTCCCCGAGCAGACCGGCGACATGCGCACGCTGACCCGCCAGGCGAAGATCTCGGCGAAGCCGGTGAGCGTCCGCCCCGGCGACAAGCTCATCAGCGAGCTCGTCGGCGAGCGCGCGCAGGTCGTCTCCGCGGCGCAGGCCGCAGCGACCGTCCCGAGCGCCCCGCAGCAGCCCCAGCGGGCCGCAGGTGGCGGACAGCGCCGGGGTGGCCGTGGTCGCAGCACCGGCAGCGGTCAGGGCCCGGCGACGTCGGCCTCCGCGCCGCAGCGCACCGCCGGCCGTGGCCGCGCGGGCCAGTCCTCGGGTCGTCCCCAGGGCGGCGCGGGCTCCCGCTCGGTCTACTCCTCCAGCACCGGCCAGGCCCCGGTCGACTCCCGCGGCCAGGCCGGCGGCGCTCGCGCGCAGGGCGGTCGCCGTCCCAGCCGCCGGGCGACGTCCACGGTCCGCAGCGTCTGACCCCACCTCGCACAGACAGCTCCGCCCCCGCGAGTCTCCTCGCGGGGGCGGAACTGTATCTGCGCGAGAGCCGACTTCCGCGCGAGAGCCGACTTCCGCGCGAGAGCGGACTTTCGCGCGAGAGCGGACTTCTACCGGCGCCCGGCTACTCCCGGTCAGCGGGCGGGCGGGCTCTTCCGGCGGTCGCGGACCTTGGTGTACAGCTCCTTGGCCCTGCGCTGGTTCTCCGGCTTCTGCGCCTCGCGCGCAATGACCTGGGCCGCCTTGACTGCGATCCCTCCACGGATTGCCTTGCGCAGGAATCCCATCGTGCCTCCTCGTGTCGACGCCGACGGCGCTCGCCGGTGTGGCGCACGACGGTACGAGTCCCCGCGGGCCCTCGCCACCCGGCGGGGGTCCGCGGCGCGGCTCACGGGGTGATGGCGAGCTCGCCGTCGCCGACCACCCCGGCCCGCACGACGGCATCGACGTCACCGACGGGCGCGTGGGTGGTGACCAACGCGTCGGCCGTCGCCGGCCGGTGCGCGGGACCTACCTCGTCGGCCCGCGGGACACCCCCGACCCGGCCGCCTGGCGCACCGAGATCGGCTGGCCGGTGTTCCGGTCGGCCCACGCCGGGCCCCAGCCGTCCCCGCCACCCCCGCCGAGGTCGCACCTTCCGATCAGCGGTCTGCGGAGATCTCGGCAGGACGCTGATCGAGAGGTGCGACCTCGGGCGCGGGGGCGCGGGCGGCGCACGCGGGGGCGCGAGGACGGGGTGACCGCGGGGCGTCGTCGTGGGCGGTGGGCCCCGTGGGACTCGAACCCACAACCTACGGATTAAAAGTCCGCTGCTCTGCCCATTGAGCTAGAGGCCCGGACCTGCAGGCTACTGCGTCCGGGTGTGCGCCCGCCGCGTCGCGCCCGCGGACGGGGTTTGCCGAGTTGCGGACTCCCCGATCGTTGCTCACCGTAGAGAGTGACGAGGTGCGGCCCGATCCCCACGCGCGGCACCGCCACCAGACCGGGGGAACCACGCCATGCTCCACCTCACCGACAACGCGAAGGCCGCGATCACCGGGATCACCTCCCAGTCCGGCCTGCCCGACACCGGGGGCGTGCGAATCACCCTCACCCCCGACGCGGACCAGGTCGAGCTCAGCCTGTGCCCGGAGCCGGAGAGCAGCGACGAGGTGATCGAGGAGGACGGCGCTCGCGTCTTCGTCGAGGAGGCCGCCTCCCCGCTGCTCGAGGCGCACACCCTCGACGCCTCGACCGGCCCGGACGGCATCGGCTTCGCGCTGCGCAAGGCCAGCTGAGCCGGTCTCCCGCGCGACGCGTGCCTTTGGGCCCACCGCCTGGCCTCCGCCTGCGCAAGAATCGGAGGACACGACGACGCCGGCGTGAGCCGGGGGAGGGGAAGAGCACATGGACGGTCGCGATCGGCCACGCAGGCCCGCCATCCTCGATCCCGCGGAGGCCGAGCTGATCTGGGGCGACTCGGACCCGGCCCTCGCCTCCGAGGCGGCCCACGCCACGGCGAACGCGGTGGTCTTCGGACCGAGCCACCTCGCCGGGGACGAGCCGCTCGCCGAGCGCGTCGGTCGGATCATCGACGCCGAGGGCCTGGACGAGATCGCCGGCCTGTGGTCCCGCAGCCCCGCGAGCACCCTGCCCGGTGCGCTGTGGCGCCTCTACCTCCTGCGCGCCTGGCTCGAGCGCGACCCCGAGACCATCGCGACGCGCTTTCGCGGCGGCACCGAGCACACCACGCCCGTCGAGCTCCGTGAGGACGACGTCGAGAACCCCCGCGACGCCGTCGTGGCGCCCGCGCCCACGGTGCTCGGGGAGCGGCTCTCCCAGCTCTTCTCCGGGACGGACGAGACCGAGCTGGCCGGCCTCCTCGAGGAGGCCGCCGCCTTCCTCCGCGTCCTCGCCGCCGGCACCGGGAGCGACCCGGGCTGGCGGACGCACGACGAGGAGGCGGCCGCGCCGGTGACGGGCCGGACGGGCGCACTTACCGCGACCGCCGCAGAGCTCGACGACGCCGCCGCCCGGGCCCGGGCGGGACGCCTCGACTGAGCCGGCCCCTGGACCGAGCCGGCGCCTGACCGCGGGCGTCGGCGGCCCCGCAGTGCCCTGACGAGCACGAGAACGCCATCGCGCCGCGGGCGGGCGCGCACGTGCCTCCCGGCACAGCACGGCCGGGTGCCATCTCGTAGCATCGAGCGGGTAGTGCACCGACCGTCGCGAGCGCCGGAGAGGAGGAGCCGTGGACCGCAAGCCCCGTCGCCCCGCCATGCTCGACGCGCAGACCGCCGAGCGGATCGTCGGTGACGTCGACCCGGCGCTGCGCTCGCAGGCAGCCCACACGACCGCCGCGGTCCTCGTCCAGCGCGGCCGCGCGGGCTCCGAGGACCCGGCCCTCCTCGCCCGTCTCGTCGCCCTCGTCGACACCGAGGGCCTCGACACCATCGCCGAGCTGTGGGCCCAGAGCCCGCCCACCACCCTCCCCGGGGCGCTGTGGCGGCTCTACCTCATGCGCGAGTGGGTCCGCGCGGACCCCATCACGATCGCCGAGCGCTTCACCCTCGGCCGCCACCGGGCCGAGGTCGCCGGGGTCATCGCCGGCGTCGTCGAACCGCCCGGACCCGCCGACGTCGCCGACCTGGCCGACGCCGTCCTCGCCGGGATCTACGAGGGGGACCTCGACGTCGCGCTCGACCGCGCCGCCGCGTTCTTCCGCGTCGTGGCGACCGGCTCGGCCCTGGACGCCGACTGGGTGAGCGACGACGACCTCGCCGGGGCGCTGACCCGGCGCGCCTCCGCGCTGCTGCGCACCGCCGAGGAGCTCGAGGGTGCCGCCGAGCTGTGGCGCGCGGGACGGCTCGACTAGTGGCGCCCGTCCACGGGACGGGCCTCACCGGCCCCGCCACCCCCGACGCCGTCCTCCGCCTCGCCGCGGAGGTCACCGCCGCCGACGGCGTCGCCCCCCTCAACGAGGAGAGCACCCTCGCCGTGCGCCACGGCTCCGCCGGCCACCGCCACCACTGGCTCGCCGAGGGGGACACCCTCCTCGGCTACGCCGTCGAGGACGGCGTGAGCGGCGAGCTGTGCGTCCACCCCGACCACCGGCGCCGGGGCCTGGGCCGCCGGCTGCTCGACACCGTGCTCGCCGCGGCCCCCGACGTCGCGCTGTGGGCCCACGGCGACCTCCCGGGCGCGCAGGCGCTCGCCCGTTCCGCCCGGCTGCGCGTCACCCGGGAGCTGTGGCAGATGGTCCGCGACCTCGGCCCCGGCGACGCCGAGCCGCCCGCCACGGGCGACGACGCGGAGGTCCGGACCTTCGTCGTCGGGCAGGACGAGGACGCCTGGGTCGCCCTCAACGCCGCCGCGTTCGCCTCCCACCCGGAGCAGGGCCGGATGACGGCCGAGGACCTGCGCCTGCGCGAGCAGGAGGACTGGTTCGACCCGACCCTCCTGTGGCTCGCCCACGAGCCGGGCCGGCCGCAGGCACTGCTCGCCTCCATGTGGGTCAAGCCCGAGGGGCCGGACGCGGAGATCTACGCGCTCGGCGTCGCCCCCCACGCCCAGGGGCGCGGACTCGGCGGGCGGCTCACCGCCGTCGCGCTGGGGGAGATGCGGCGGCGCGGCCTGCGCCGCGCGACCCTCTACGTCGAGGGCGACAACACCCCGGCGATCCGCACGTACCGGCGGGCCGGGTTCGACCGTTCCGCGCTCGACGTCCAGTACGCCCGATGAGGTGGGAGCATATGCCCCATGCCTGACTCCGACGTCTCCACCACGTCCGCCGCGGAGGCCACCGAGGCCACCGAGGGGGAGGTGCGCCACGACGAGCGCAACGGCGCCGATGCCGTCGCCCTGACCGGGACCGCGACCCCGGCGGAGGAGGTCGCCGAGGACGCCGCGGAGCTCGCCGACGGGGCCCGCGTCGACGGGAACCTCGACCCGCTCGACGTCCCGCTGCCCGACGGCCGCTTCGCCGACCGCGAGCTCAGCTGGCTGGCCTTCAACCAGCGGGTCCTCGAGCAGGCGCAGGACACCACCCAGCCGCTGCTCGAGCGCGCCTGGTTCCTGTCGATCTTCGCCTCGAACCTCGACGAGTTCTTCATGGTCCGCGTCGCCGGTCTCAAGCGCCGCATCGCCACCGGCCTCGCCGTCCCGGCGGCCTCCGGCCTCACCCCCCGCCAGGTGCTCGAGGGCATCAGCGTGCGCGCCCACGAGCTCATGGAGGAGCAGGCCCGCACGTTCGCGGAGGACATCCAGCCGGCGCTCGCCGCCGAGGGCATCGACATCCTCCACTGGGACGAGCTGTCGGAGAGCGAGCAGCAGCGGCTGCGCCGCTACTTCCGCAAGCAGATCTTCCCGGTCCTCACCCCGCTCGCGGTCGACCCCGCCCACCCCTTCCCCTACATCTCCGGGCTCTCGCTCAACCTCGCCGTCGTCGTGCGCAACACGGTCTCCGGCAACGAGCACTTCGCCCGGGTCAAGGTGCCGCCGCTGCTGCCGCGGTTCATGGCGGTGGACGCCTCCGGCACGCCGCGCAGGCCGGAGGACACCTCCACCCGCGACTCCGGGCGCACCGCCTTCGTCCCCCTCGAGGAGATCATCGGCGCCCACCTGGACTACCTCTTCCCCGGGATGGACGTCGTCGAGCACCACACCTTCCGGGTCACCCGCAACGAGGACCTCGAGGTCGAGGAGGACGACGCCGAGAACCTCCTCAAGGCGCTGGAGAAGGAGCTCATGCGGCGGCGCTTCGGCCCCGCGGTGCGCCTGGAGCTCGCCCAGGGGATCAGCCCGCACGTGCGCGACCTGCTCGTGCGCGAGCTCGGCGTCGCCGACCACGAGGTCTACGAGCTGCCCTCGCCGCTCGACCTCACCGGTCTCGAGGTCATCCACGGCCTGGACCGCCCCGACCTCAAGTACCCGAAGTTCGTCCCGGTGACGGCGCAGGGCCTGGCCGAGGTGGAGAGCGCCCAGCCTTCCGACATCTTCGCCTCGATCCGCCGCCAGGACGTCCTCCTGCACCACCCCTACGACTCGTTCTCCACCTCGGTGCAGCAGTTCCTCGCCCAGGCGGCCGCCGACCCGCAGGTCCTCGCGATCAAGCAGACCCTCTACCGCACCTCCGGGGACTCCCCGATCGTCGACTCCCTCATCGACGCCGCGGAGGCGGGCAAGCAGGTGCTCGCCATCGTCGAGATCAAGGCCCGGTTCGACGAGCAGGCGAACATCTCCTGGGCGCGCAAGCTCGAGCAGGCCGGCGTCCACGTCGTCTACGGGATCGTCGGGCTCAAGACACACTGCAAGCTCTCCCTCGTCGTGCGCAACGAGAAGGACGGGCTGCGCCGCTACTGCCACGTCGGCACCGGCAACTACCACCCGAAGACGGCACGCGGGTACGAGGACTTCGGCCTCATGACGTGCGACCCCGACGTCGGCCAGGACCTCACCCGCCTGTTCAACCAGCTCTCCGGCTACGCGCCGCGCTCCCGCTTCCGCCGCCTGCTCGTCGCGCCCCGCTCGATCCGCACCGGCCTCGTCGAGCGGATCGAGCGCGAGATCGCGGGGCACCGTGCGGGGCGCGAGGCGTGGATCCGGATCAAGACCAACGCCCTCGTCGACGAGGCGACGATCGACGCGCTGTACCGGGCGAGCCAGGCCGGGGTGCCGGTCGACGTCGTCGTCCGCGGCATCTGCGCGATCCGCGCCGGGATCCCTGGCCTGAGCGAGAACATCCGGGTCCGCTCGATCCTCGGGCGCTTCCTCGAGCACTCGCGCATCTACGCGTTCGCGGGGGACGAGGAGCAGCCGGACGTGTGGATCGGCAGCGCCGACCTCATGCACCGCAACCTCGACCGCCGGGTCGAGGTGCTGGTGAAGATCGTCGAGCCGACCCAGATCTCCTTCCTCGTCGACCTCCTCGCCCGCGCCGTCGCCCCGACGACGTCGACCTGGCACCTGCTGCCCGACGGCACGTGGGAGCGACACCAGTTCGGGCAGGACGGGCGGCCGCTGGAGGACATCCAGCAGCTGCTCATCTCCCGCGCCCGCCGGCGCGTGGCGGCGACGCGATGACCCGCACGGTCCTGGCGGCCGGCACGATCGTCTGGCGGCTGGACGAGCGCAACAGGCTCGAGGTCCTCCTCGTCCACCGTCCGCGGTACGACGACTGGTCCTGGCCCAAGGGCAAGCTCGAGGAGGGGGAGAGCCTCGCCGCGTGCGCCGTCCGGGAGACCGCGGAGGAGACGGGCGTGGCCGTCGTCCTCGGCCAGCCGTTGCCGAAGATCTCCTACAAGCTGGCCGGGGACGCGCGCAAGGAGGTCCACTTCTGGGCCGCGCGCCCCGCCCCGGAGGGCGACCTGTCGGTGCGCGCCCGCCCGCACGTCCCGCCCGCGAGCACCGAGGAGATCGACGAGTCGCGATGGGTCGGGGTCAAGGACGCCGCCAAGCTCCTCACCCACGCCCGGGACCATGAGCCGCTCGGCGCGCTCATCGACCAGTGGAAGGACGAGCGGCTCGACACCTACGCCCTGCTCATCACCCGCCACGCGCGGGCCCGCAAGCGCACGGCGTGGAAGGGCGGGGAGTCCACCCGCCCGCTCACCAGCGTCGGGGAGGCCCAGGCCCGCGGGCTCGTCCCGCTCTTCTCCGCCTACGGGGTGGACCGGGTGCTCTCCAGCCCGTGGCGGCGTTGCGTCGACACCGTGGCCCCCTACGCGGCGGCCATCGGGGTGGAGATCGAGATGCACCCGGAGATCACCGAGGACGCCCACAAGGCCAAGCCGAAGAAGGCACGCCAGCTCATCCGCGAGGAGTCCCGCCAGCGCGCCCCCGGCGTCGCCATCTGCACCCACCGGCCGGTGCTGCCGACGATGATGGACGAGGTCGCGGTCAACACGCCCTACCGGATCATGAAGCAGGTGCCCGAGGCCGACCCGTGGCTCAAGACCTCGGAGATGCTCGTCGTCCACGTCGGACGGCGTCCTGGCCGGGCGGCCGTCGTCGTCGCCCTCGAGAAGCACCGCGCGCCGTCCCACACGGAGGCCCTGGCCGCCACCTGACCCCCGGGCGGGGACCGCGCCGAGACCGGAAAAGAAGAAATCTCCGGTCAGGTGCATCCGCGGAGGGGTGGGCCGACGAATACCTGGTGTCAGACCAACCACACCAGGAGGACCACCATGGGAACCACCGCCGTCCGACGCGCAGCGATCGGCTCCGCAGCCGGCCTCGCGCTCCTCGCGCTCGCCGTCCCGGCCACCGCCACCACCAGCGACGTCGCGCAGCTGTCCGTGCTGCACGGGGTCCCGGACCTCACCGTCGACGTGTACGTCAACGGGGAGAACACGCTCGACGACTTCGAGCCCGCCACCCTCGCCGGCCCGCTCGAGCTGCCCGCCGGCACCTACACCGTGGCGATCACCGCCGCCGACGCAGCGGACGACAGTGCACCCGTCCTCGGCCCGATCGACCTCGACCTCGAGTCCGGCGGCAACTACACCGCCGTCGCCCACCTCGACGCCGACGGGGCGCCCACCGTCTCCTTCTTCACCAACGACACGTCCACGACGGCCGCCGGTGAGGGCCGGCTCGCCGTCCGGCACACGGCGGCCGCCCCCGAGGTCGACATCCTCGCGGGTGACCAGGCCGTCATCAGCAACCTCGCCAACGGCTCGGAGCAGGTCCTCGACCTGGCCGCCGCCACCGTGCCCGCCTCCATCGCCGCGACCGGCACCACGGAGGCCGTCCTCGGCCCGGTGGACGTCCCGGTCGAGGAAGGCTCCAAGACCATCGTCTACGCATGGGGCAGCCTGGAGGACGGCACCCTCGACGTCGCCACCCAGACCATCAGCGGCCTGCACTCCGCGCCCGCCGGCGTCCCGACGGGTCTGGTCCCGGTGGACGAGCCCGGCGTCCCCGCCGGTGCGATCGTCGCCGGCAGTGCGGCGCTGCTCCTCGTCGCCGCCCTCGGTACCCGTCGTCTCGTCCGTAACCGGGCCTGACATGAACCGCCTCCTCGCAGCCGCAGCGGCTACCGCGCTGCTCGTCCTCGCCGGGTGCGGCGTGGACGGCGGGGAGCCCGAGCAGCCCGGACCGGCGGTGGGAGCCCCCGCCGGCCCGGGCACCGGGGCGCCCGCCGAGCCACCCACCTCCTCGGGCGCCCCGCCGAGCCCCGCCGCCCCGGACGTGCCCCTCCGGTCGGCGGCGGGGCTCCCCGAGGTCGAGACGCAGAGCCCACCGGTCCGGGTGACCGTGCCGGCCCTCGACGCCGACCTTCCCGTCGACCCGGTCGCGGTCGCCCCCGACGGGCAGATGGAGATCCCCGAGGACGCGGCCCGCGCCGGCTGGTACCGCTTCGGTCCCTCGGTGGGCGCCGACGAGGGCGCGGCGGTGCTCGCGGCCCACTCCGGCTCCTTCATCACCCCCTACGGCCCGCTGCGCGACCTCGTCGAGCTCGAGCCGGGCGACGCCATCGAGGTCACCCGGGAGGACGGACAGGTGCTGCGGTACGTCGTCGAGTCCGCCCGGCTCATCCCCAAGTCGACCATCGACCTGTCCGACTACTTCCGGCGGGACGGGGAGCACCGGCTCGTCCTCATCACCTGCGACGGCGTCTGGCAGGACGACGTGCAGAGCTACACCGACAACACCGTGGTCACCGCTACATTGGTCACCTCATAGGCGGCGCGACGTGGCGACTGAGGTGGCGATGACGGAACCCGAGGTGCTCGGTGTCCGTTTTCGCGACGGCACCCCGGACGCCGTGCGCCACGTGTACGAGCAGTACTCGGCGATGGTCTACAGCCTGGCGCTGCGCGCCCTGCGCAACACCGCCGACGCCGAGGACGTCACCCAGCAGGTGTTCGTCAACGCCTGGCGCTCGCGCCACCGCTTCGACCCGGAGCGTGCCCCCATCGGGGCCTGGCTCGCCGGGATCACGCGCAACGCCGTCGCCGAGGCCCACCGGCGCCGCTTCCGGGACCGGGGGGCGCTGGGGGAGGCCCCCGAGCTGGGCGAGCCGGACCGCACCGAGGAGATCGTCGACCAGGTGCTCGTCGCGCAGGCGCTGTCCGACCTCGGTCCGCCGCAGCAGGACGTGCTCGAGCTCGCGTTCTTCGAGCACCTCACCCACACCGAGATCGCGGAGAGAATGGACCTGCCGCTCGGCACGGTGAAGTCGCACATCACCCGCGGCCTGCGCCGCATGCGAACGAGGATGGAGGAGGGACGCCATGCGTCACGTTGACGACGACACCCTCTCCCTCGTCGCCCTGGGAGAGGCCGAGCCGGACGCCGCCGCCGCCGAGCACCTGCGCGAGTGCGCGCAGTGCCGGGAGGAGCTCGCGGCGCTCAGCGACATGGTGACGGCCGGCCGGGCCGGCTCCCCGCTGCAGGCGCCGCCGGCACACGTGTGGGACAGGATCGCCGAGGAGATCGCGGCCCAGGGCGTCGACGACGGCGCGCCCGACGACGGCGCGCCCGACGCAGGCACCCCCGAGGCCGGCGCGCCCGAGGCGGGCCCCGAGCGGGACGAGCCGCTCGTCCCACCCCGCGTCCCCGCCGGCCGCCGTCGCGACCGCACCCGCCCGCCCGGGCGCCGTGAGCCGCGGCGCTCCCGCTGGTCGCGCGCCGGCTGGCTCGCCGCCGGCCTGGCCGCCGGCGTGGCCGGCACCCTGTTGGTCACCCAGCTCCCCGAACGCTCCGAGGAGCCCGAGGCCCTCGCCACCGCCCAGCTCGAGCCGCTCCCCGGGTGGGACGAGACCGGCACCGCCCGCGTCGAGGACGTCGACGGGCGGCGCGTGCTCCACGTCGAGCTCCCCGGCGATCCCCAGGACGGCTACCGCGAGGTCTGGCTGCTGGACGAGTCGGTCCAGCGGCTCGTCAGCGTCGGGCTGCTCGTCGGTGACGAGGGCACCTTCGACCTCCCACCAGGGCTGGACCTTGACGACCTCGCCGTCGTCGACGTGTCCCGCGAGCCGTTCGACGGGGACCCGGCGCACAGCGGCGACAGCATCGTCCGGGGGCGGCTCGACAGCTGAGCGCCGCGAGTGACCGAACCCTCACGCGCTGTTCATCCTGCGTTCACCGGGCGCCCGCTCGGTGGTCACCTGCGCTTCCTACCGTCGGGGACGGACACCGGGACTCCCGGGCCCTCCCACCGAAGGACGGAATGAACGTGAAGCTTGCAGGTAGCCGCCGACTGGCGGGATTCGCCGCGCTGAGCGCACTCGCCCTCGCGGCCTGCGGCGGCGAGAGCGCCGCCGACGACCAGACCGCCGGCGCGGGCACCGGGAGCGAGCTCAGCGGGTCGGTCGCCGGCTCCGGGGCCAGCTCCCAGGAGGCGGCCATGCTGGGCTGGATCGCCGGGTTCATGGACGACAACCCCGACGTCGACGTCACCTACGACCCCACCGGCTCGGGCACCGGCCGCGAGCAGTTCCTCAACGGCACCGTGCTCTTCGCCGGCACGGACGCCACCCTGGACGAGGAGGAGCTCGCCGCGGGCGTCGACCGCTGCTTCGGTGGCGAGGTCATCGAGCTGCCCCTCTACATCAGCCCGATCGCCGTCGTCTACAACCTTCCCCAGGTGGACGCCGAGCACCTCAACATGGACCCCGGGACGATCGCCGGCATCTTCACGGGCGAGATCACCTCCTGGGACGACCCGGCCATCGCCGCGGCCAACCCCGGCGTCGAGCTGCCCGACCTGCCGATCATCCCGGTCAACCGGTCCGACGACTCCGGCACCACCGAGAACTTCACCGCCTACCTCGCCGAGGCGGCCGGCGACGTGTGGACCCACGGCGAGGTCGAGAGCTGGCCGATCCCCGGCACCCAGTCCGGCGCCCAGACCTCCGGCATGATCGACGTCGTCTCCGGCGCCGAGGGCGCCATCGGCTACGCCGACGCCTCGCGCGCCGGTGACCTCGGCACCGTCGCCGTCGGCGTCGGCGAGGAGTACGTGCCCTTCTCCCCGGAGGCCGCCGCGGCCGTCGTCGACGCCTCCCCGGAGGGGGAGGACGCGAGCGATCTGCGTCTCACCGTGGACCTCGCCCGGGACACCACCGAGGCGGGCACCTACCCCATCGTCCTCATCTCCTACTCCGTCGCCTGCTCGCAGTACGACGACCCCGCGGATGCCGCCAACGTCAAGGCATTCCTCGAGTACGTCGCAAGCCCCGAGGGACAGGAGCGGGCGGCCCGACCGGACGTCGCCGGGTCCGCCCCGATCTCGCCGGACCTGCGCGAGCGGGTGCTGTCCGCTCTCGACCTCATCACGGTGACCGGCTGATCCCCGGCTAGCCTTGAGGGCGGGTCGGTGCTTACCTGGCACCGACCCGCCGACGCACGCCAACCACCCGCTCGACACATCGCCGGAGGCTTCGTGGCAACCGCCGCACCAACTCCCTCCACGTCCGGCAGGACGCCGGTCGTCCGCGCCGGCCGCAGTCCCGGCAAGCTCGGGAACCGGATCTTCTCCGGGATCTCGACCGGCGCCGGGATCATCATCCTCGTCGTCCTCGCAGCGGTGGCGCTCTTCCTGCTCTACCGCGCGTGGCCCGCGCTCACCGCCTCCCGCGAGCAGCTCGCCGAGATCGGGTTCATGCAGGGCAAGAGCATGTGGGCCTACGTCGCGCCCCTGCTCTTCGGCACCGTGCTGTCCTCCGTCATCGCGCTGGTCGTCGCGGTGCCGCTGAGCATCGGCATCGCGCTGTTCATCTCCCACTACGCCCCCCGGCGACTCGCGCAGGGGCTCGGCTACCTCGTCGACCTCCTCGCCGCGATCCCCTCGGTCATCTTCGGCCTGTGGGGCATCCAGTGGCTCCAGCCCACCCTCGACCCGCTCTTCCGGTGGCTCACCGACCGGCTCGGGTGGATCCCGCTGTTCGCCGACTACCAGGCGCCGGCCCGCAACATCATGACCGCCGGGCTCGTCCTGGCGATCATGGTCCTGCCGATCATCACTGCGACCATCCGCGAGGTGTTCCTCCAGACCCCGCGGCTGCACGAGGAGGCCTCCCTGGCCCTGGGTGCCACCCGCTGGGAGATGATCCGCCAGGCCGTGCTGCCGTTCGGGCGCTCCGGAGTCATCTCCGCCGCGATGCTCGGCATGGGCCGGGCGCTGGGCGAGACGATGGCCGTCCTCATGGTCCTGTCGCCCGGCTACCTCATCAACTTCTACCTGCTCAAGCCCGGGCAGCACCAGTCGATCGCGGCGAACATCGCCGCGCAGCTGCCCGAGGCCAGCGGCATGGGTGTGGACGTCCTCATCGCCACCGGCCTCATCCTCTTCGTCCTCACCTTCGCGGTGAACCTCTTCGCCCGGTGGGTCATCGCCCGCCGCGCCGAGTTCTCGGGAGCGAACTGACGATGACCACCACGGCACTCCACCAGGTCCGGCGCCTGCCCTCGTGGGCTCCCTGGGCCGTCCTCGCCGGCTCGGTCGCCGTCGCGCTCGCCGTCCTCGCCCTCGGCGGGGGGCCGACCGTCGCCGGCGTCGGGTTCCTCACCGCCCTGGTCTACGCCCCGCTCCTCACCGCCATCTCCTGGCAGGTCGAGGGCTCGCGCCGGGCCAAGGACCGCCTCGCGACCACCCTCGTCGTCGCGGCGTTCGTCGTCGCGATGGTCCCGCTCGTCACCCTCGTGTGGACCGTCGTCGCCGGCGGCGTGCGGGCCTTCAGCTGGGAGTTCCTCACGACCGACATGGTCGGGGTCTTCGGGCAGATGACCGAGGGCGGCGCGTACCACGCGATCATCGGCACCCTCTACGTCACCGGCATCGCCTCCCTCATCGCGATCCCGCTCGGCATCTTCACCGCGATCTACCTCGTCGAGTACGGCGGCGGGCGCGCCAAGCGGGCCATCACCCTGCTCGTCGACGTCATGACCGGCATCCCCTCCATCGTCGCCGGGCTCTTCGCGTTCACCCTGTTCCTCGTGCTCTTCGGCCCGGGCTACAAGTCGGCGCTCATCGGCGGCATCGCCCTCGCGGTGCTCATGACGCCCGTCGTCGTCCGTTCCGTGGAGGAGATGCTGCGCCTCGTGCCCAACGAGCTGCGCGAGGCCGCCTACGCGCTCGGCGTGCCGAAGTGGCTGACCATCGTCAAGGTCGTCCTGCGCACCGCCATCGCCGGCATCACCACCGGCGTCATGATCGCCATCGCCCGCGTCATCGGCGAGACGGCCCCGCTGCTCATCACCGTCGGCATCGCCAACGCGGTGAACTACGACGCGTTCGACGGGCGCATCGCCACCCTGCCGGTCTACGTCTACCGCCAGTACGCCCAGGGCGGGGTCAGCGAGTACCGCGCCTGGGCCGGCGCGCTCACCCTCATCATCATCGTCATGCTGCTCAACCTCGTCGCGCGCCTGGTGAGCAGGTACTTCTCCCCGAAGGTGCGCTGATGCCGCCCACGCGCCCCGCCCGCCCGCACGCACGACCCTCAAGGACCGCCAATGTCTAAGCGCATCGACGTCAAGGACCTCAACGTCTACTACGGGGACTTCCTCGCAGTCCAGGACGTCAACATGGTCATCGAGCCCCGCTCGGTCACGGCCCTCATCGGCCCGTCGGGCTGTGGCAAGTCGACCTTCCTGCGCACCCTCAACCGGATGCACGAGGTCATCCCCGGCGCCTACGTCAAGGGCCAGGCGCTCATGGACGGGCAGGACCTCTACGCGGAGGACGTCGACCCGGTGGAGGTCCGCCGGCAGGTCGGGATGGTGTTCCAGCGGCCCAACCCGTTCCCCACGATGTCCATCGAGGAGAACGTGCTCGCCGGTGTCCGGCTGAACAACCGCCGGATCTCCAAGTCCGACGCCGCCGACATCGTGGAGAAGGCGCTGCGCGGGGCGAACCTCTGGGAGGAGGTCAAGGACCGCCTCCACCGGCCGGGCTCCTCGATCTCCGGTGGCCAGCAGCAGCGCCTGTGCATCGCGCGGGCGATCGCCGTGCGGCCCCAGGTCCTGCTCATGGACGAGCCGTGCTCCGCGCTCGACCCGATCTCCACCCTGGCGATCGAGGACCTCATCGCCGAGCTCAAGGCCGACTACACGATCGTCATCGTCACCCACAACATGCAGCAGGCCGCCCGTGTCTCGGACACGACCGGCTTCTTCAACATCGCCGGCACCGGCAAGCCCGGCCGGCTCATCGAGATGGACGCGACGGAGAAGATGTTCTCCGCCCCCTCGAACAAGGCGACCGAGGACTACATCTCCGGCCGCTTCGGCTGAGCCACGGACGACGACGGCCCCGGGAGCGTGTGCTCCCGGGGCCGTTCTCGTTCGTCAGATCGCAGCGCCCTCGAGCGAGCCGGTCATCGGCTCCTCGGACAGCACGATGCACAGCGTGGTGCGGTCGTCCGCGTCGTCCCAGCTCTGCTCGGACGGGTAGAGCATGGTGAAGTAGAGCTCGGACTCGAGGTAGGGCACCCCGATGAACTCCTCGAACTTCTCGGTGCACACCTCCTCGGACTCCTCCTGGACGACGGTGAGGCCCGGGTAGGAGTCGCCGGTGAACTCGTGCTCCGCGAAGATCTCGGCGTCGTGCTCCTCCGAGCACTCGACCGCCTCGACCGAGCTGACCTCGTCCCCCTCGAGGTCGCTCTGGTTCAGGCAGTCGCCGACCGTCAGGTCGAGCACGGAGTTCGCCGAGCACCCGGCCGCTCCCACCAGCGCGAGGGTGGCAACAGCGGCGAGCACGGGACGGCGCAGGGACATGGTTCTACCTCCGGGTAGACATCGGGGGACGAGGTCTCGGCCACATCGGCCGAAATGACCGGACAAACCTTAGCGGAGGCGGTGCGAGTCGAGAACCACGACTCGTGAGGCGGGCTGCCGTGCCCGGCGAGAGAGTTGAGGCGACGCCGGGCCCTGAAGCGCCAGTCGGCGCGAAGGCCGCTCGTGGCGGCTTGTGTTGGAGCCCGGGGCATTCACAACCCGGCGTCGCCCCTCCATCCTAGAACACGCGGGCACGTGCGTCACTCCGCCGCGGCGCGTGGCACGAACCGGTAGCCGACGTTGCGCACCGTGCCGATGAGCTGGTCGTGCTCCGCACCGAGCTTGGCGCGCAGCCGTCGCACGTGGACGTCCACGGTGCGGGTGCCGCCGTAGTAGTCGTAGCCCCACACCTCGTCGAGCAGCTGGGCGCGGGTGAAGACCCGCCCCGGGTGCTGGGCGAGGTGACGCAGCAGCTCGAACTCCTTGTAGGTGAGGTTGAGGGCCTGCCCGCGAACCCGCGCGGAGTACGCCGCGGTGTCGATGACGAGCTCGCCGGCCTCGACGACGTCGGGACCTGGCTCGTCGAGGACCGGCTGGGAGACGAGCAGCCGGATCCGTGCCTCGACCTCCGCCGGGCCCGCCGTGGCGAGGACGACGTCCGAGCAGCACCACGACGGCGTCACCGCCGCCAGGCCACCCTCGGTGAGGACGAGGAGGATCGGCTGGCGCACGCCGGTGCTGCGCGCGAGCTGGCACAGCGACCGCGCCGTGGCGAGCTCGCGGCGGCCGTCGACGACGACGAGGTCGACGGCGCCCGGGTCGACCAGGGAGTCCGGGGCCAGGGCGTCGGCACGCACGTGGTGGTCGAGCAGCGCGAGGGACGGCAGGACATCGACGGACCCGGTGGGTTCGCGGGTCAGAACGACGAGAGTGGCCATCACACCTCTTCCTGGTCGGGGACACTGTAATGGGCGCGCGCTGCCCCGGGTTCGCGGCAACCATCTGACAGACTCGGAGGGTGCCTCGCCGCCCATCCACCCCCACGCGCCCCGCCCCGACGGGGGTCGCGCCGTGATGGGCGGGTCGACCCGCGGCGTCGTCACGGCCGCGCTGACCGCCGTGCTCGCCGTCAGCGCGATGTGGCACTGGCCGATGGTGGTCGTCGTCGCGCTCTCGATCGTCGTCCTCGCCGGCGGCTGGCCCCGGCTCCTCGACCTCCCGGTCATCACCGGCCCCGGCGTGGTCATCGCGCTCAGCGGCCTCGCCTCCCTCGCCGTCGTCACCCTCACCGGATCGGTCGACGCCGTCACGATCGTCGTCGGGCTCGCGGTCGCGGCCGCCTTCGTCCAGGAGATGCTCCGCCGCGACGGGCGGCCCCGGCTCGTGGAGTCCGTCGCGGGGACGGTGGCCGGCAGCGTCGTCGCCGCCTCGGCCGCGCTGTGGCCGGCGCTCGGCGACGGCCGGCCGGCGACCGCCGTCGTCGTCACCGCCGCCGCCGCGCTCGCCGCCGGTGCGACGTGCACCGCCCTGCCGCTGCGCCCGCAGCTCGTCGCCCCGCTCGCCATGGTCGTCGCGGGCGGCGCCGGGCTGCTCGCCGGCGCGCTGCTCCCGTACGTCGGCACGCTCGTGGCCGGGGCCACCGGCCTGGTCGCCGGCATCCTCACCTCGACCGTCCACGTCGTCCTCGGCCGCTTCCCCGCGGCGACCCGACCGCTGCCGGCGCTCGCCGGCGCGGTGCTGCCGCTCATGCTCGCCGGGGCGCCGACCTTCATGCTCGGCAGCATCATCACCGGCTGAACACTCACCGGGCCCTGCGGCGCGGACCGCGTAGCATCGGGGGATGGCCACCTTCACCCTGCCCGAGGGCCTGGCCCCCGAGGTCTACCCGCTCGCCTGGCTCGTCGGTTCCTGGCGCGGCTACGGCGTGCTCGCCTACCCGGGGATCCCCGAGCAGCCGTTCGTCCACGAGATGACCTTCGACCACGACGGCGGCCCCTACCTGCGGTGCACGAGCACCCTGTGGGCGGTCGACCTCGAGCACTCCTCCTCCGTGCCGCAGGAGACGCCGGGCGCCCAGGGCGCCGACCTCCTCGCCAAGGCCGAGGTGTGGGCCACCGAGAGCGCCTACTGGCGCGCCTCGCCCGACCAGCCCGCCGGAGGCGGCAACAGCGTGCCCGTCGAGGGTGGCCCGCGCACCGCGATCGAGGTGCTCGTCGCCCAGCCCACCGGCCACGTCGTCGTGTACGTCGGGGACGTGCGCAGCGCGCGCATCGACCTCGTGAGCGACGCCGTCGTGCGCACCGCCGGGGCCTCGGAGGTCACCGCCGGGCGCCGGATGTACGGCCTGGTGAACGGGGAGCTGCTGTGGGTCGAGGAGCTCGCCGCCTTCGGCCACGAGCTGCAGTCCTACGCCTCGGGGCGGCTGAGCCGGCAGGTGGCCGACTCGTGACCAGCCCGCTGCTCTCCCGCCCCGGCGCCGTGCCCGCGGGCGGACCGGACACCGGGGTGGCCCTCCACTACGGCCGGCCCGCGCAGGAGCAACGCGCCCTGGAGCAGGGGCGCGGCGTCGTCGACCTGTCCCAGCTCGGCGTGCTGACCGTCACCGGCCCCGACCGTCTCAGCTGGCTCAACTCGCTGAGCAGCCAGCTGCTGCTCGGCCTCACGCCCGGCGTCTCGGGCGAGCTGCTCCTCCTCGACCCCAACGGCCGGATCGAGCACGCCGCCGCCGTCGCCGACGACGGCGAACGCACCTGGCTGGTCACGGAGGCCGGGCACGTCGCCGGGCTCGCCGGGTTCCTCGACCGGATGCGCTTCATGCTGCGCGTCGAGGTCGCCGACGTCACCGACCGCACCGCCGTCCTGGGCACCTACGGCGACGCGTGGCAGGCCCTCGCCGCCGCGCCCGGCCACGTCCTCACCTGGCACGACCCGTGGCCGACCACCGCCCCCGGCGGGACGAGCTACGGCCCGCCCGACGCCGAGCACCCCGGCCGCGACCTCCACCCGGCGCTCAGCCTCGTGGACCGCTCCCGCCTGGTCGAGGCGGTCGACGGCAGCGGGCTGCAGCTCGCCGGCACCTGGGCGTGGGAGGCGCTGCGGGTCGAGGCCTGGCGCCCGCGACTGGGCCGCGAGGTCGACGACCGCGCCATCCCGCACGAGCTCGACTGGCTGCGCACCGCCGTCCACCTCGACAAGGGCTGCTACCGCGGCCAGGAGACCGTGGCGCGCGTGTACAACCTCGGCCGCCCGCCCCGCCGCCTCGTCATGCTCCACCTCGACGGCTCGGAGCACGTGACCCCCGAGCCTGGGGAGCGGGTGCTCCACGGGCAGCGCGACGTCGGCGCCGTGACGACGGTCGTGCGCCACACCGAGCTCGGGCCGGTGGCCCTCGCCGTCGTCAAGCGGTCGCTGCCGGAGGACGCCGAGCTCACCGTCGGCGGGATCGCCGCGGCGCAGGAGGTCATCGTGCCCTCCGCCGGGGAGGCCGTGGGCCGGCCGGCCGAGCGTCCCGGGCAGGAGCTCCGCCGGCGGCCGCGTCCCTGACCCATGGTGGAGGAGCCCAGCGACCGCCCCGAGCGCCTCGACCTGCGCCGGCTGCTGGTGCTCGTGCGCCAGCGGCTGCGCGGCGGTCGCCGGCGGGTGCGGGCCGCTGCGTTCCCCGTCGTCACCGCGGCGATCGCCGCCGGGCTGTCCTGGGCGGTGGCCTACTACGGCCTCGGGCACGCCCAGCCGTTCTTCGCCCCCGTCGCCACCTGGGTGTGCCTCGGCTTCACCGCCGACCGTGAGGTGCGCAAGGTCGCCGAGCTCGCGCTCGGCGTCGCGCTCGGCGTCGCGCTCGGGGAGCTCGTCGCCCGCGCGCTGGGCCCGGGCGTCCTGCAGATCATGCTCGTCATCGTGCTCGGCGCGCTGCTCGCCCGGTTCGTCGACCGCGGGCCGATGCTCACCATCCAGGCCGGCGTCCAGGGGATCGTCATCGTCGCGCTGCCCGTCGCCGCCGTCGACGGACCCACCGGGCGGTGGACCGACGCGCTCGTCGGCGGCTCCTTCGCACTGCTCGTCGCGATCCTCACCCCGCAGGACGCGCGCAAGCGCGCCCGGCAGCTCGCCGGGGCCAGCCTCAGCGACCTGTCGGAGATGCTCGAGACGATCTCCCGCGGGCTGCGCGACGGGGACGCCGAGCGCATGCGCGACGCCCTCGCCCAGGGCCGCAGCACCCAGGGCACGCTCGACGACTGGGCCTCGGTGGTGCGCAACGCGCAGCAGACCGCGCGCATCTCACCGACGGCCCGTCGCTTCCTGCCCGAGCTCGCCCGCCTGCAACGGGCGAGCACGCTCGTCGACCGCGCCATGCGCAACGCCCGCGTCATCGCCCGCCGCGGGCAGACCGCCGTCGAGCAGGGCGTGCGCGACGACCGGGTGGGCGACGCGCTGCACGGCCTGTCCGTGGCGGCCAACCGGCTCGGGGAGGCGCTGCGCACGGGAGCGAACACGGCCGACACCGCCCAGGTGCTCGCGCTCGTCACCGCCGAGCTCGACCCCCACGACGTCGAGGACCCGGGCTGGCAGCTGCAGACCCTCGTCATCCTCATGCGCTCGCTGACCATCGACCTCCTCCAGGCCTCCGGACTGAGCGCCGCGGAGGCGAACCACCTGCTCAGCTGAACCCGTCTCGTAGACTCCACCGGTGGGAATCATCGGCAACCTGCAGTTCTACCTCTTCCTCCTGCTCGCACTCGCGGCGTTCGCCGTGGAGGTGTGGGCGCTCGTGCACGCCCTGCGGCAGCCCGCGCAGGCCTTCACCTACGCGGGGAAGCGGACGAAGAACTTCTGGCTCATCGTGCTCGCGGTCAACGTGGCGCTCGGCTTCATCGCGCTGCCGCCCTTCGGGCCGCTCTCCGGCGGGTTCCTCTCGATCATGCTCATCGTGCCCGCCGCCATCTACCTCACCGACGTCCGCCCTGCGGTGAGCGGCTACGGCCGCGGCCGGCGCGGGGGAGGCGGCTGGTGAGGACCGTCCTCCAGCGGGTCGACGGCGCCTCGGTCAGCGTCGCGGGCGAGCAGGTCGGCGGGTTCACCGGGCAAGGGCTCGTCGCGCTCGTCGGCGTCACCCACGACGACGGCCCGGCCGAGGTGGAGAGGACCGCCCGCAAGATCGCCGACCTCCGCATCCTGCGCGATGAGCTCTCCGTGACGGACGTCGACGCCCCCGTCCTCGTCATCTCCCAGTTCACCCTGCACGCCGACGTGCGCAAGGGCCGCCGTCCGTCGTGGAACGCCGCGGCCCCGGCCGAGGTCGCCGAGCCGGTGGTCGACGCCGTCGTCGCCGCGCTGCGTGAGCGCGGGGTCCGCGTGGAGACCGGCCGCTTCGGCGCCGACATGCGGGTCTCGCTCGTCAACGACGGCCCGGTGACGATCGTCCTCGACGTCTGAGGCGGTCCTGCGTCCCGCGCTCCTCTGGGACGCCCTTTTGGGGCGCTCCGGCGTGCTGTTGGGGGGTGTCCCAGGGGCCGCGAGGGGTGTCCCAGAGGCCACGAGGGGTGTCCCAGAGGGCGGGGTGGGCCGGGCGGGCCCGCGGCCGGCGTCAGGGGGCGTCGAGCGCTCGGGTGAAGGCGGCGAGGACGGCGTCGTCGAACAGGACGAAGCGGACGAGCTCGACGTCGCCCGTCCACCCCCGCACGGCGTCGACGGCGACGCGGGCGACCTCGGCCGGGTCCCACCCGTAGACGCCGGCGCTCACCGCGGGGAAGGCGACCGTCCGGGCGCCGACGGCGTCGGCGACGTCGAGGCTGCTGGTGAAGCAGGCCGCGAGGAGCGCCGGGTCCGTCTCGCCCCGGTGCCGGTTCGGGCCGACCGTGTGGATCACCCAGGGGGCGCGCAGCGCGTACCCCGCGGTGGGGACCGCCTGCCCGACGGGCAGCCCGTCCGGAAGGTCGGTGCGCCGCAGCTCCATGCACTCCTCGAGGAGCTGCGGGCCGGCGGCCCGGTGGATGGCGCCGTCGACCCCGCCCCCGCCCATGAGGGAGGAGTTGGCGGCGTTGACGATCGCGTCGACGTCCTGCTCGGTGATGTCGCCCCGGACGGCCTCGATACGCATCCCCTTATCGTGCCCGTCCGGGCGCGAGGGACAAGCGACGCCGCCGCCGCTGTGGACGGCGCGTCCTCACCCCGCCCGGGCGGCGTCTGTCCTGCGCGGGCGGCCAGTCACGCCGCTGGCGAACACGGGCACGGTCCGGAGCACCCCGCGGTTAGCCTTGATGAACGCTGCAGACCGGGAGCACCGGTCACGCTGCCCGTAAGGAGCCCCCATGTTCGAGAGATTTACCGACCGAGCCCGTCGCGTGATCGTCCTTGCCCAGGAAGAGGCACGGATGCTCAACCACAACTACATCGGGACCGAGCACATCCTGCTCGGGCTCATCCACGAGGGCGAGGGTGTGGCCGCGAAGGCGCTGGAGTCCCTCGACATCTCCCTCGAGGGCGTGCGGCAGCAGGTCACCGAGATCATCGGTGAGGGCCAGCAGGCCCCCGGCGGGCACATCCCCTTCACCCCCCGGGCGAAGAAGGTGCTCGAGCTGTCCCTGCGCGAGGCGCTGCAGCTGGGCCACAACTACATCGGCACCGAGCACATCCTCCTCGGCCTCATCCGTGAGGGCGAGGGTGTCGCGGCGCAGGTGCTCAACAAGCTCGGCGCCGACCTCAACCGGGTGCGCCAGCAGGTCATCCAGCTGCTCTCGGGCTACCAGGGCAAGGAGGCCGTCGCCGCCGGCGGCCCCGCCGAGGGTCAGCCCTCCGGCTCCGCGGTGCTCGACCAGTTCGGCCGCAACCTCACCCAGGCCGCCCGCGAGGGCAAGCTCGACCCCGTCATCGGGCGCGAGCAGCCCATAGAGCGTGTCATGCAGGTGCTCTCGCGGCGCACGAAGAACAACCCCGTCCTCATCGGCGAGCCCGGCGTCGGCAAGACCGCCGTCGTCGAGGGCCTGGCCCAGGCCATCGTCCGCGGCGACGTGCCCGAGACGCTGCGGGACAAGCAGCTCTACACGCTCGACCTCGGCTCCCTCGTCGCCGGCTCCCGCTACCGCGGTGACTTCGAGGAGCGCCTGAAGAAGGTCCTCAAGGAGATCCGCACCCGCGGCGACATCGTCCTGTTCATCGACGAGATCCACACCCTCGTCGGCGCCGGTGCGGCCGAGGGTGCCATCGACGCCGCGAGCATCCTCAAGCCGATGCTCGCCCGCGGTGAGCTGCAGACCATCGGTGCGACCACGCTCGACGAGTACCGCAAGCACATCGAGAAGGACGCCGCCCTCGAGCGCCGCTTCCAGCCGATCCTCGTGGACGAGCCGACCGTGGCCCACACGATCGAGATCCTCAAGGGTCTGCGCGACCGTTACGAGGCGCACCACCGCGTCTCGATCAACGACGAGGCCCTCGTGGCCGCCGCGACCCTGGCCGACCGGTACGTCTCCGACCGCTACCTGCCGGACAAGGCGATCGACCTCATCGACGAGGCGGGCGCGCGCCTGCGCATCCGCCGGATGACCGCCCCGCCGGAGCTCCGCGAGCTCGACGAGAAGATCTCCGAGGTCCGTCGCGAGAAGGAGTCCGCGATCGACGACCAGGACTTCGAGAAGGCCGCCGCGCTGCGCGACGACGAGAAGCAGCTCGCCGCACGCCGCGTGGAGCGGGAGAAGGCCTGGAAGGCGGGCGACCTCGACACGGTCGCGGAGGTGGACGAGGACCTCATCGCCGAGGTGCTGGCGATGTCGACCGGCATCCCGGTCTTCAAGCTCACCGAGGCCGAGTCCTCCAAGCTCCTGCACATGGAGGACGAGCTGCACAAGCGGATCGTCGGCCAGGAGGCCGCCATCACGGCGCTGTCCCAGGCCATCCGCCGCACCCGCGCCGGGCTCAAGGACCCCAAGCGTCCCGGTGGCTCGTTCATCTTCGCCGGCCCCACGGGCGTCGGTAAGACCGAGCTGGCCAAGGCGCTCGCCGAGTTCCTCTTCGGCGACGAGGACGCGCTCATCCAGCTCGACATGAGCGAGTTCTCCGAGAAGCACACCGTCTCGCGGCTCTTCGGCTCGCCCCCCGGGTACGTCGGCTACGAGGAGGGCGGCCAGCTCACCGAGAAGGTGCGCCGTCGTCCGTTCTCCGTCGTCCTGTTCGACGAGGTGGAGAAGGCCCACGCGGACATCTTCAACTCGCTCCTGCAGATCCTCGAGGACGGTCGCCTCACCGACGCGCAGGGCCGCGTGGTGAACTTCAAGAACACCGTCATCATCATGACGACGAACCTCGGCACCCGGGACATCGCCAAGGGCGTGCAGACCGGCTTCCAGGCGAGCGGCGAGCTGTCCAACGACTACGAGCGGATGAAGTCGAAGGTCAACGAGGAGCTCAAGCAGCACTTCCGGCCCGAGTTCCTCAACCGCGTGGACGACGTCATCGTCTTCCCGCAGCTCACCCAGGAGCAGATCGTCCAGATCGTCGACCTGATGATCGCCCACCTGGACGAGCGGATGCGCCAGCAGGCCATGACGATCCGGCTGACCGACGCTGCCAAGCTGCTGCTCGCCGAGCGGGGCTACGACCCGGTCCTCGGCGCCCGGCCGCTGCGCCGCGCGATCCAGCGGGAGATCGAGGACGTCCTGTCCGAGAAGATCCTGTACGGCGAGTTCAAGACCGGCCAGACCATCGAGGTCGACGCCGAGGGTGAGGGCCTGCTCGGGGAGTTCAAGTTCCGTGCGCTGGACGAGGGCTCCGTGCCCGCGCCCGAGCCGGTGGCCGTCGGTGGCACACCCACCGTCGAGCAGCGCCAGATGCCGACCGCCCCGTCCGGTGGCGGCGCGGGCGGCGGCGGCCAGCTGCAGCCCGGCTCCTGACGGTCCGACGAGGGCCCGGTCTCCCCGACGAGGGGTGACCGGGCCCTCGTCGCGTCCGCGGACCTCCGCCGGGACGAGGGCCGAGTGAGCACCGGGCCCGGCGCGGCCCGCTCGTCGTCTCGACGGGCGGTGCGGCGCGGGCGACCGTACGGTGGCAGGCAGACGGGACCGGCCGTGGTCTCGCGTGACGGAAGGAGGCCGCCCCATGGGTGCCGACGACAAGATCGAGAACACTGCCGAGAAGACCTCCGGGAAGATCAAGGAGGCCGTCGGCGACGCGACGGACAACCGGGACCTTCAGGCCGAGGGCAAGAAGGACCAGACGAAGGGCAGCCTCAAGCAGGCGGGCGAGAACATCAAGGACGCCTTCAAGTAGACCTGCTCCTCGAGTGCCCCGCGGGACGTCTCCCGCGGGGCACTCGTGCGTCCGGCCGGAAACCGTGCGCGGCTCGTGCAAGATCGGGGCGGGCGGCGACACAGGCAGGTCGGTGGGACCTGCCCGCCGTGGACGACGAGAGGGGCGCCAGTGCGCGACGAGGCGTGGTTCGACCAGCTGTACCGTGACCACGCGACCGCCGTGTACCGCTACTTCCTGCGGCGCGCGCCCGGCGGCGACGCCGAGGACCTCACCGCCGAGGTGCTCGCCACCGCGTGGCGACGGCGGGCCGACGTGCCCGCCGAGGCCGTGCTGCCGTGGCTCTACCGCACGGCCGGCTACGTCCTGGCCAACCACCGGCGCAAGGTCGTCCCGGTCCCCGTCGCCACCGTGCCTGATGCCCCGACCGACGACGGCGACCCCCTGCTCGCGGCGCTCGCGGACGACGACGCCCGCACCGCCCTCGCCGCGCTCACCGAGCGTGACCGGCAGATCCTCGTCCTCCACGCCTGGGAGGGCCTGAGCGGGGTGGAGCTGGCCGAGGTGCTCGGGATCTCCCGGGGCGGGGCCGACGCCGCGCTGTCCCGGGCACGGTCCCGGCTCGCCGCCGCCTGGCCCGACTGACGGGCCCGGGCGTCCCGCGGACGTCGGCTGTCGTGCGGAAGTCGGCTGTCGTGCGGAAGTCGGCTGTCGCGGGGAAGTCGGCTGTCGTGCGGAAGTCGGCTGTCGTGCGGAAGTCGGCTGTCGCGGGGGGCGCGGGCGGGGCTTGCCAGGTCAGGGCAGGAGGCGGGCGCGGGTGAGGGCGACGAGCTCGACGAGGTCGGCCTGCGGGTCGGGCAGCGCGTCCGCCGGCCACCACGCGACATCGAGGGACTCCTCGGAGACGGCGTGCACGGCGTCGGACGGGGCGACGGCCACGAACCGGACGTCCAGGTGCGTGGCGCCGCCACGCGGGTCGCAGAACGGCACCGGGTGGGCGCTGAGCTGGACGGGGACCGGGTCGAGCACGAGCCCGGCGACGCCGGACTCCTCGGTGGCCTCGCGCAGCGCGGCGGCCGCGAGGGACGCGTCGCCCGGCTCGACGTGCCCGCCGAACTGGAACCAGCGCCGCGCCTTGCGGTGGAGGGTGAGCAGGACCCGCCCGCCGTCCGGGGAGACGACGATCGTGCTGGCGGTGAGGTGGTCGGGGTAGCACTCGCGCAGCGCGCCGAGCGGCTCGGCGCGCAGGTGGGCGACGTAGCGGTCGCGCAGCTCGGCCTGCCGCGGGGTGGGCGGGGTCCACTGCTCGAGCAGGGTGAGGGCGGAGGCGTGGAGGGTCACGTCGGCCAGCCTGCCACGCCGTCGTGCAAGATCCGTCCCGCCCTCGACACATGAGGGGCAGAGAGCCCGATCGAGACCTGGAGGACCGATGGACGAGGACGAGGCACTGGCCCGGCTGCGCGCCGCTGACCCTGCCGCGGGCGCCGAGCCCGACGCCGAGCGGCTGGCCGAGCGGACGGCCGAGCACCGGGGCGACGAGCTCGCGGCGCGCCGTGAGCGCCGCACCCCACGCTGGGCGGCGGTCGCCGCGGTCGCCGCGGGCGCGCTCGTCGTCGGTGGCGCCGGGTTCGGGATCGGGCGTGCCGCCACCGACGCCCCGGCGCCCCAGGCGGGCACCGGGCAGGTCGCCACCACCCCCGAGACCATGGCGGGTGGTGGCGAGGCCCGCGCGTCGGCCGACATGTCGTTCCCCGGCGGGATGGGCGGACGCACGACCTTCACCGCCCAGGGGCTCGGCGACGAGCGGTCCACCGCCGCGGCATGGGCGCTCGACGCCGCCGGCACGGTGAGCGCCGAGACCGCCTCCCGGGCGGCCGAGGTGCTCGGCGTCGAGGGGGAGCCGCGGCAGGAGGGCGGCTGGATCGTCGGCCCGGTCGACGGCAACGGCCCCACCGTGGAGATCGGCAACGACGGCAACGCCTCGGTGTGGTTCTACGACCCGGCGATCGACGAGCTCCTCACGGACGTCGAGCCGATGCCGCTGCCCGAGCCCGCGGAGGGCTCGGCCGCGGAGGAGGGCATGAGCTCCTCGAGCGGGGACGCGGGCGTCCCCGACGTCGCCCCCGCGGAGCCGACGGGTGAGGGGCCCGAGGCGGACGCCGCGACCGACGGTCCCGGCGCCGTCCTGCGCGAGACCCTCGCCGCGCTCGGTGTCGACGCCGACGCCGCGGAGTACGAGGTCCAGCCGCACTGGTCCGGGGGTGAGCTGCAGAGCGTCGTCGCCCACCAGACTGCAGGCGGCGCGCGCACCGGCCTCATGTGGAACGCCGAGGTCGCGGGCGACCGGGTGTACACCCTCAGCGGCCCGCTCGCCCCGCTCGTCCCGCTCGGCGACTACGAGGTCGTCAGCCCGACCGAGGCCGTGGCCCGGCTCGGCGACCCGCGCTTCGGCGGGTCGGAGGTGTGGCGCGACGACGTCATGCGGATCATGCCCGCCCCCGACGAGCGGGACTGGAACGCCCCGCCGGCCGCCCCGCCCGCGGCCGGGGACCCCATCCCGTGGTCGGTCACCGACGTGACGATCACCGCCGCCGAGCTCGGCCTCATCGAGCACTGGACCGACGGCGACGCGGCGCTGCTGCTGCCGGCCTACGAGCTGAGCGACGCCGACGGGCGGACCTGGCGGGTCCTCGCCGTCGCGGACGAGCAGCTGGCGTTCTAGGAACGACCCTCAGGCGGACGCCGTCCCGGGCGGGTTGGAGGGCCCCCCGGGACGGCGTCGACGTGTAAGCGGACCGGCGTAGCCTCGGGTGGTGACGAACCTCGAGCGCCGTCCCCAGGAGCGGGTGTGCGTCGCCCGGCCCGGTGAGGGCGTCGAGCTCGTCGCGCCCCGCGACGTGCCCCTCGGCGGGCCGCGGGCGATGACGGTGCGGCGCACGCTGCCCTCCCGCGAGCGCTCGCTCATCGGCGCGTTCTGCTTCCTCGACCACTACGGCCCGGACGACGTCGCGGCCACCGGTGGGATGGACGTCGCGCCCCACCCGCACACCGGCCTGCAGACCGTCACCTGGATCTTCTCCGGACGGGTGCTCCACCAGGACGCCCTCGGCTCGGTGCAGACCATCGAGCCCGGGCAGCTCAACCTCATGACCGCGGGGCACGGGATCAGCCACTCCGAGGAGAGCACCCTCGCCCGGTTCCCCGCGGAGCGCTCCCTGCACGGCGTCCAGCTGTGGACCGTGCTGCCCGAGGCCACCCGGCACGGCGACCGGGCCTTCGAGCACGTCGCGCAGGTGCCGTCCTTCCGGACCGACGGCGCCCACGTCCAGGTTTTCCTGGGCGCCCTCGGCGGACTCACCTCCCCGGCCCGGGCCGACACCCCGCTCGTGGCCGCGCAGGTGGACCTGGCCGCGGGGGCGACCCTCCGCCTCCGCGTCGACCCCGCCTTCGAGCACGGCGTGCTCCTGGACTCCGGGGAGCTCACCGTCGCCGGCACCGCGCTCGAGCCGGCGTGGCTCGCCTACCTCGCCCCGGGCCGGGAGGAGCTCGTCCTGCAGGCCGGGCCGGAGCCGGTGCGGGCGGTGCTCGTCGGCGGTGAGCCGTTCCCCGAGGAGGTGCTCATGTGGTGGAACTTCGTCGGCCGCACCCACGAGGAGGTCCTCACCGCCCGGGACCAGTGGCAGGCGGCCCTGGCGGGCGACCCGCAGGGGGCGGCCCGCTTCGGGACCGTGCCGGGGTACGCGGGGGCGCCGCTGCCGGCCCCCGAGCTGCCCAACGTGCGGCTGCGACCCCGCCGCCGGCGGGGGCAGCCCGAGCGACGCTGAGCCGCGGACCTCAGGCGACGAGGTCGGCGTACTCCGGGTGCCGCTCGACCCACCCGGCCATGAACGGGCACCGCGGCAGCACCCGCAGGCCGTGGTCCCGGGCCGTGTCCAGCGCCGTCCGGGCGAGGGCCGAGCCGACGCCGTGCCCCTCGGCCGCCCTGTCCACCACCGTGTGGGTGAGGACGAGGACGTCGCCCTCCCGCTCGTAGAGTGCGACGCCGAGGAGCTCCTGCCCGGACGTCGCCTCGTACCGGTGCCGCTGGGGATTGTCCTCCACCTCGATCTCAGCCATGCGGCACCGTAACCGGTTCCACTGCCACAGGCTCGCGGAGCGCACCTGGGCACTACGTCACAGGCCGGATGTGACGGACGTCGCTAAAGTGACGAACGCCGGCGAGGCGCGCTCGCCGCGTGAAGCAGGACGGGGAACGCTGATGGCGAAGTACGTCTACCGCTTCAGTGAAGGCGGTATGGACCAGAAGGACCTGCTCGGTGGGAAGGGGGCGAACCTCGCCGAGATGAGCCGGCTGGGGCTGCCTGTCCCGCCGGGCTTCACCATCACCACCGAGGCGTGCCGGGCGTTCATGCGCGACGGCGTCGTCCCGGCGGACCTGCGCGTGGAGGTCACGCTCGCGCTGCGCGAGATGGAGGACTCGCTGCGCCGCGGGCTCGGTGACTTCCACGAGCCGCTGCTCGTCTCCGTGCGCTCGGGCGCGAAGTTCTCCATGCCCGGGATGATGGAGACCGTCCTCAACGTCGGCCTCAACGACGCCTCCGTCCAGGGGCTCACGGAGTACACCGGGGACGAGCGGTTCGCCTGGGACTCCTACCGGCGGCTCATCCAGATGTTCGGCAAGACCGTGCTCGACATCGACGGTGACCTCTTCGCCGACGCGCACGACGCCCTCAAGGCCGAGCGCGGGGTGAAGGACGACACCGAGCTCACCGGTGCGGACCTGCGCGGCCTCGTCCGGACGTTCAAGGAGATCGTCCGCGAGCAGTCCGGGCAGGACTTCCCGCAGCACCCGCGCCAGCAGCTCGACATGGCCATCGAGGCCGTGCTCCGCTCCTGGAACACCGACCGGGCCGTCCTCTACCGCCGCCAGGAGGGCATCCCGGGCGACCTCGGCACGGCGGTCAACGTCCAGGCGATGGTCTTCGGGAACCTCGGCCCGACGTCGGGCACCGGGGTGTGCTTCACCCGCGACCCCTCGACCGGGCACTCCGGGGTCTACGGGGACTACCTGCCCAACGCGCAGGGCGAGGACGTCGTCGCCGGCATCCGCAACACGGTGCCGCTCGCCGAGCTCGAGGCGATCAACCCGGAGGCCTACTCCGAGCTGCGCCAGGCGATGCGCCGGCTGGAGACCCACTACCGCGACCTGTGCGACATCGAGTTCACCATCGAGGACGGCCGGCTCTGGCTCCTGCAGACCCGCGTGGGCAAGCGCACCGCCGCCGCCGCGTTCCGCGTCGCCACCCAGCTGGTCGACGAGGACCTCATCACGATGGACGAGGCGATCAGCCGGGTGACCGGCGCCCAGCTCGGCAAGCTGCTCTTCCCGCAGTTCGACGCCGAGGCGGACACCGAGCTGCTCACCACCGGCATGGCTGCCTCGCCGGGCGCGGCCGTCGGGGAGATCGTCTTCGACAACGCCCAGGCCGTCGCACGCACCGAGGCCGGGGCCGAGGTCATCCTCGTGCGGCGCGAGACCAACCCCGACGACCTCCAGGGCATGATGGTCGCCGCCGGCATCCTCACCGCGCGCGGCGGCAAGACCTCCCACGCCGCCGTCGTCGCCCGCGGCATGGGCACCTGCGCCGTCGTCGGGGCCGACGCGCTCGACGTCGACGTCGCCCGCCAGGAGGTCCGGGTCGCCGGCCACACGCTGCACGCGGGTGACATCATCGCCATCGACGGGACGACCGGCGAGGTGTTCCTCGGCGAGGTGCCCGTCGTCGACTCCCCGGTGATGACCTACATCTCCCACGGCATGGACGCCGGCCTCGCCGCGGCACCGGACGAGGAGACCCGCGAGCTCATCGTCGCCGTCCACCGCGTCCTCAGCCACGCCGACGACGTCCGCCGGCTCGGGGTGCGCGCGAACGCGGACACCGCCGAGGACGCCGCCCGCGGCCGTGAGCGCGGGGCCGAGGGCATCGGCCTGTGCCGCACCGAGCACATGTTCCTCGGGGACCGGCGCGAGCTCATCGAGCGGGTCATCCTCGCCGGCGACGACGACGAGGAGCGCACTGCGGCGCTCGAGGCGCTCCTGCCGCACCAGCGGGCCGACTTCATCGACATCCTGCGCGCGATGGACGGGCTGCCGACGACGATCCGGCTCATCGACCCGCCGCTCCACGAGTTCCTGCCCGATCTCACCGAGCTGTCGGTGGAGGTGGCGCTCGCGAAGGAGCGGGGGGAGGTGGACGAGAAGCGTGAGCGGCTGCTCGCCGCGGTGCGCCGGATGCACGAGGCCAACCCGATGCTCGGCCTGCGCGGCGTGCGCCTCGGGCTGGTCGTCCCCGGGCTGTTCGCCCTCCAGGTGCGCGCCATCGCCCAGGCGACCGCGACCCTGCGCGCCGAGGGCGCCGACCCGCGGCCGGAGATCATGGTCCCGCTCGTCGGCTCGGTCCGCGAGCTCCAGCTCGTGCGGCAGGAGACCGAGCGGATCCTCGCCGAGGAGGGCAGGGCGGCGAACGTGCTCCTCGACCTGCCCGTCGGCGTGATGATCGAGCTGCCGCGAGCGGCGCTCACCGCCCACCGCATCGCCGAGCAGGCGGACTTCTTCTCCTTCGGCACCAACGACCTCACCCAGACGACGTGGGGCTTCTCCCGGGACGACGTCGAGGCGGCGTTCTTCTCCCAGTACCTGGCCAACGGCGTGCTGCGCATCTCCCCGTTCGAGACGATCGACGGCGAGGGCGTGGGCCCGCTCGTGCGGGCCGGCGTCGCGGGCGGACGGGCGACCAAGCCGCAGCTGAAGATGGGGGTGTGCGGCGAGCACGGCGGGGACCCGGAGTCGATCCACTTCTTCCACTCCGCGGGGCTCGACTACGTCTCCTGCTCCCCCTACCGGGTGCCGGTGGCCCGGCTCGAGGCCGGACGGGCGGCCGTCATGGCGGGGGAGGACGCGACGGCGTGACCGTGGCGCGCGGCCCCGGGGCGGACCCGGGGCCGCGCGCCCCACGCGTGCCCTCGCCCGGGCTGTTCCCCGAACGGCGACCACCCCTCCTGCCCGCGACGACGAGCTCTCCGCCCTCCGTCGCTGAGCGACAATGAGGAGTGAGCATGAGCGAGGAGATCCGCAAGGGTCTGGTCGGCGTCGTCGCCGACCGGACGGCGATATCGGAGATCGACCCGGAGACGAGCTCGCTGCTCTACCGGGGCTACGCGGTGGAGGAGCTGGCCGCGCGGTGCACCTTCGAGGAGGTCGCCTACCTCCTGTGGCACGGTGAGCTGCCCACCCGGCTGCAGCTCCTGGAGATGGAGGGGGAGGGCCGCGCCCAGCGCGCGATGGACGAGCGGGTGCGCACCGCCGTCGACCTCTTGCCGACGACGGCGCACCCGATGGAGGTCCTGCGCACCGCGGTGAGCGTCATCGGGGCCACCGACCCGTACGCCGGGGACCGCTCCTCCGACTACGCCAAGGCGGTCCGGCTGCTCAGCCAGATCCCGCCCGTCATCGCCTACGACCAGCGCCGCCGGCGCGGGCTGCCGGTCGTCCCGCCCCGCCCGGACCTCGGGTTCGTGGAGAACTTCCTCCACATGACCTTCGGGCGGGTGCCCGCCCCCGTCGTCGTCGACGCCTTCCGCATCTCCCTCATCCTCTACGCCGAGCACTCCTTCAACGCCTCGACGTTCACCGCCCGCGTCATCACCTCGACGCTCTCGGACCTCTACTCCGCCGTCGTCGGGGCGATCGGCGCGCTCAAGGGCCCGCTCCACGGCGGCGCCAACGAGGCCGTCATGGACACGCTGGAGGAGATCGGGGACGCGTCGCGCACCCTCGCGTGGCTCGACGAGACCCTGGCCGCCCGGCGCCGGGTGATGGGCTTCGGGCACCGCGTCTACAAGAAGGGCGACCCGCGCGTGCCGACGATGCGTGCGGCTCTCGGGCGGCTCGTCGAGCACTACGAACGGCACGACGTGCTCGACCTCTACACCTCCCTCGAGCGGGCGATGGCGGAGCGCACCGGCATCGCGCCGAACCTCGACTACCCCTCCGGGCCCGCCTACCACCTCATGGGCTTCGACACCCGCTTGTTCACGCCGCTGCTCGTCGCCGCGCGCGTCACCGGGTGGACGGCGCACGTCATGGAGCAGGCCGCCGACAACACCCTCATCCGGCCGCTGGCGGACTACGTCGGCGCCGAGGAGCGGCATGTGGCGGAGCACGATGGGTGAGAGGGTGGCGACCTGAGCCGCACCGGAGGGAGAAGCATGCTGAGGATCGGGTACAAGGCGTCCGCCGAGCAGTTCGGACCGGGGGAGCTCGTCGACCTCGTCGTCCAGGCCGAGCAGGCCGGGTTCGAGTCGGCGTTCATCTCCGACCACCTGCAGCCCTGGCGGCACGAGGGCGGGCACGCCCCCGCCTCGCTGCCGTGGCTCGGGGCGGCCGGCGCGCGGACCGAGCGGATCGTGCTCGGCACCTCCGTCCTCACCCCGACCTTCCGCTACCACCCGGCCGTCATCGCCCAGGCCTTCGCCACCCTCGGGTGCCTCTACCCCGGCCGCGTCATCCTCGGCGTCGGCTCCGGCGAGTCCCTCAACGAGGCCGCCCTCGGCATCCCGTGGCCCCCCGGCAAGGAGCGCCTCGCCCGCCTGCGCGAGGCGGTCGACCTCATCCGGCAGCTGTGGTCGGGGGAGCGGGTGACCTTCGAGGGCACCTACTACCGCACCGAGAACGCGACGATCTACGACCGCCCGGAGGAGCAGGTGCCGATCTACATCGGCGCCTCCGGCCCGGTCGCCACCCGCTTCGCGGGCCGCGTGGGCGACGGCTTCATCACGACGTCGGGCAAGGCTCCCGAGCTCTACACGGACAAGCTCCTGCCCGCCCTGGAGGAGGGTGCCGAGCAGGCCGGCCGCACGCTCGCCGACCTCGACCTCCTCATGGAGGTCAAGGTCTCCTTCGACCCGGACCGCCGACGCGCCATGGAGGACACCCGGCACTGGGCGGCGCTCGCGCTCACCCCCGAGGAGAAGACCGGCGTCGAGGACCCGGTGGAGATGCAGCGCCTGTCCGACGCGCTCCCCCTCGAGCGGGCCGCCTCGCGCTGGATCGTCTCCGACGACCCGGACGAGCACGTCGAGCGCATCCGCACCTACGTCGACCTCGGCTTCCGCCACCTCGTGTTCCACGCGCCCGGCCCCGACCAGCGGCGCTTCATCGAGCTCTACGGCGAGGAGGTCATCCCGCGGCTGCGGCGGCTGACCGTCCCCGGTGGTCCCGCCGCGCCGTGAGCCGGAGCGGCTTGCCGGGCGCGGGCAGTGGCAGGATTTAGGGCGTGACGACGACCGAGCCCGCCCCGCCCGCCCCGGCCGACCAGCGCTCCGAGCTCGTCGCCGCGCTGCGCGCGGCCGTCGACGGAGCGGTGCACGACGACCCCCTCCATCGCGGCCTGTACTCCACCGACGCCTCGAACTACCGGGTGGTGCCCGAGGTCGTCGTCGTCCCCAGGGACGTCGACGACGCCCGCGCCGCCCTCGACACCGCCCGCCGGCTCGGCGCGCCGGTCACCACCCGTGGCGCCGGCACCTCGATCGCCGGCAACTCCATCGGCCCGGGGGTCGTCATCGACTTCTCCCGGCACGTCAACCGCATCCTCGAGCTCGACCCCGAGGCACGCACCGCGCGCGTGGAGCCGGGCGTGATCATGTCCGATCTCCAGCGCGCCGCCCGGCCGCACGGGCTGCGCTTCGGCCCCGACCCCTCGACCCAGAACCGCGCCACCTTCGGCGGGATGATCGGCAACAACGCCTGCGGCCCGCACGCCGTGGCCTACGGGCGCACCGCCGACAACGTCGCCTCCCTCGACGTCGTCGACGGCACCGGCCGCTCCTTCACCGCCGGCCGCGGGAGCCTGGACGTCGTCCCCGGCCTCGACCGGCTCGTGAGCGCCAACCTCGCGACCATCCGTACCGAGCTCGGCCGCTTCAAGCGGCAGGTGTCCGGGTACAGCCTGGAGCACCTCCTGCCGGAGAACGGCACGGACCTGGCGAAGATGCTCGTCGGCAGCGAGGGCACGCTCGTCACCGTCCTGGGCGCGACCGTCGACCTCGTCCCCGTCCCCTCCGCGCCGGTCCTCGTCGCGCTCGGCTACCCGGACATGGCCGCCGCGGCCGACGCCGTGCCCGCCGTGCTCGCCCACGCGCCGCTCGCCGTCGAGGGCATCGACGCACGCCTCGTCGACGTCGTGCGCCGTCACCACGGCCCGCAGGCCGTCCCCGAGCTGCCGCCCGGCGGCGGCTGGCTGCTCGTCGAGGTCGGCGGGCACGACGACGCGGACGCCCTCGACAACGCCCGCCGGCTCGCGGCCGACAGCGGGACCGACGCCGTCGCCGTCGTGCCCGCCGGACCGCAGGCCGACGCGCTGTGGCGGATCCGCGCCGACGGCGCCGGCCTGGGCGGGCGCACGCCCTCCGGCGCGCAGGGCTGGCCCGGGTGGGAGGACGCCGCCGTCCCGCCCGAGAAGCTCGGCGCCTACCTGCGCGACTTCGAGGCGCTCATGGCCGACCACGGGGTCGACGGGCTCCTCTACGGCCACTTCGGCGACGGGTGCATGCACGTGCGCATCGACATGCCGCTGCAGAGCCCGGAGGGGATCGCCCCCTCGCGCGACTTCCTCGTCGCCTCCGCCGAGCTCGTCACCTCCTACGGCGGCTCGCTGTCCGGCGAGCACGGCGACGGCCGCGCCCGCAGCGAGCTGCTCCCGCTCATGTACAGCGGGGAGATGATCGACCTCTTCGGGAAGGTCAAGACCCTCTTCGACCCCGCCGAGCAGCTCAACCCCGGCGTCCTCGTGCGGCCCGCGCCGCTCGACGCGGACCTGCGCCGCCCCTACGCCCGGCCGTTGCCGCCCGTCCCCGGCGGGTTCACCTTCCACGAGGACGGCGGGGACCTCACCACCGCCGTCCACCGCTGCACCGGCGTGGGCAAGTGCCGCTCGGACAACTCCGCCGCGGGCGGCTTCATGTGCCCGTCCTACCGGGCCACCAAGGACGAGAAGGACGTCACCCGCGGCCGCGCGCGCATCCTCCAGGAGCTCGCCAACGGCTCCCTCGTGACCGACGTGCGCAGCCCGGCCGTGCACGCCTCGCTCGACCTGTGCCTCTCGTGCAAGGCGTGCTCGAGCGACTGCCCGGCCGGCGTCGACATGGCGCGCTACAAGTCCGAGGTGCTCCACCGCAGCTACCGGCGCCGGCTGCGGCCGGTCAACCACTACGCCCTCGGCTGGCTGCCCCGCTGGTCCCGGCTCATCACCCAGGTGCCCGCCGTCACCCGGCTCGTCAACGCCGTGCTCGGTGTGCGCCCGGTCGCGCGGCTCGTCATGCGCGCCGGGGGCATGGACCCGCGGCGCCAGATGGTCGGCTTCGCCACCGAGCGCTTCTCCCGGTGGGCCCGCGGCAACGCCCAGGTCGCCTCCGCCCCGACGCCGGGCGGGGAGGCCCGGCCGCGCCAGGTGCTCCTGTGGGCGGACTCCTTCTCCGAGACGCTCGACGGCGCCGGGGCGCGGGCGATGGTCCGCGTGCTGCGCGAGGCCGGCTACGAGGTGCTCGTCCCCGACGAGCAGGCCTGCTGCGGCCTCACCTGGATCTCCACCGGCCAGCTCGACGGCGCCCGCCGCCAGCTCGAGCGGACCATGGCGGTGCTGGGCCCGTTCGCCGTCAACGGGGTGCCGATCATCGGCGTCGAGCCCTCGTGCACGGCCGTCCTGCGCGACGACCTGCTCGACCTGTTCCCCGACGACCCGCGCGCCCGGAGCATCGCGGAGGGCACCTACACCCTCGCCGAGCTGCTCACCGCGCCCGCCCCGCTCGGGCCGGGGGAGGACTGGCAGCCGCCCTCGCTCGAGGGCGTCGAGGTCGTCGCCCAGCCGCACTGCCACCACCACTCGGTCATGGGCTGGGAGGCCGACGCCGCCGTGCTCGCCCGGGCCGGCGCCACCGTCACCCGCCTCGCCGGGTGCTGCGGCCTGGCCGGGAACTTCGGCATGGAGAAGGGGCACTACGAGGTCTCGGTCCAGGTCGCCGAGAACGCCCTGCTCCCCGCGCTGCGGGAGGCCGGCCCCGAGGCGGTCTACCTCGCCGACGGCTACTCCTGCCGCACCCAGGGTGAGCAGCTGGCCGGGCGCCACGGCATCCACCTCGCCCAGCTCCTCGCCGGCGAACGCCGCTAGCCGCCGTCCCGCCCCCCGCGCCAAGCCACCCCCGCCGAGCGCTGCTCCTGCACGCGGGTGTGCGCGCGATCCAGCGCTCGGCGGGTGAGGGGCGGGTGTGGGGTGCGGGCCCGCGGCAATGGAGGCGGAGACCATGCTCCGGGGCGACCCGTGGGCCGGGCCTGCATGAGAGGATGGGGGCCATTCCCCGCCGGAGCGAGAGTTCAGGTCACTGCCGTATGCCGCTGTTCGAGTTCGATGCCGGCCAGCTCGTCCGGGCACAGGTCGGGCACGCCGTCCACGACCCCGTCGGCCCCGCCGTGCTGGAGGCCGTCCGCGCACAGATCCTCGACATCCTCGGGCTCCCGGTCTTCCCGGTCACCTGGCAGGACGACGACGGGTCCCCCCGCCTGACCGCCATGGACCCCTCGGGCAACGTCGTGAGCATCGCGGTCCTCGAGCGGCTGGACGCGAGCGCGCTCGTCGCCGCCCTCGGACGGGCCGGGACCCAGCGCGGCTGGATCGAGATCGCCCAGAGCTACCCCCGCGGGCTCGCTGCCTTCCGGCGCGACTGGAACGCCTTCCGGGAGTCGCAGCCGGTCGGCACGGCCGTCGCCGCGCGCGTCCACGTCGCCGCCGCCGCCATCGACGACGACGTCCGCGGGGCCGTCGACGCGCTCGTCGGCTCCGGCGTCGTCGTCCACGAGCTCGGCGTGCGCACGATGTCCAACGGCAGGCTCTTCCTCGACGTCGCCGAGCTCAGCCACCCCGTCGCCCCGCTGCCGTGGCTGCTCCCCTCCCGGCCCGTCATCGAGAGCCTCCCCGGCCCCGCCGCGCTGGCTCCGACGACCGTGCCGACGCCGGACACCCCGGCCACCCCGGCACCGGCCACCGCCGCGCCCGCGTACGAGCAGACGCCCGCCCCGGCGGCACGGCCCGCCGGGAACGGGACGGTTCCCACGCGCCCGCGGCGCCGGGAGTTCCGCACGGTCCCGCACGAGGACCTGGTGCGGATCTCGGCGAGCCTCGGCGCCCCCACCCCCATCGTGTGGGTGGACAACGGCCGCCGCGGCGAGGCGACGCTGAGCCCTGACGGCTGGATCGTCGTCGCCGGGGAGGCATTCCCGGCCCCCGAGGCCGCGGCCGGTGCCGTCACCGGCGGGGAGGTGGCCGTCGACGCGTGGGCCGCGTGGCGCTTCGGTGAGGACGGGCCCAGCCTGCGCGAGGCGCGCGAGGAGCTGCAGTCCGTGCCCGCCCGCCCCAGCCGCGAGGGCGCCCGGCTCAGCCGTCGGGAGCTGCGTAGGCGCGCAGCCAGCGAGTGAGCTCGCGGTAGGCCTCCCCCCGCACCCGGGCGGGGGACAGGAAGACGTCGTGCACGGCGTTCGGCACGCGGGCGACCGTGACGAGCGGTCCCAGGCCGACGGCTCGCCGTACGGTGAGCTCGACGTCGATGACGGTGTCCGCGCGGCGCATCTCCTCCGACCACCTCGTGGCGAAGTGGGAGGAGCCGGAGACGAGGACGAGCACCGGGCAGGTGATGGCCAGCCCGGCAGCGACCTGGGAGTGGCCCGCGAGGACGGCCGCCAGCCAGCCCGGCCGGATCGGCGCGCTCGGGCTCGTGCGCCACGCAGGCTCCAGTGCCCAGCCGGTCACCGCGGGGTCGGGCTCGGCCTCCACCTCGCCGTCGAGCGGGTCGACGTCCTCGCCGCCGCCCGCGAGGATCCGGGTGTAGAAGCCGAGGTCACGCACCGGGAGCACGGCACGCGGCTGGTAGCGCGCGATCCGCTCGATGACGGGCTGGCCCACGGCGCGCAGCAGCCCCGAGCCCTGGAGCTCGAGCCAGGGCGCGTTGAGGACGAGCGCGCGCAGGGCGCCGGGGTGCCGGTGGGCCCACAGCGCCGCGGTGAGCCCGCCGGTCGAGTGCCCCATGAGGACGAGGTCCTCGAGCCCGGGGTGGTCGGCGCGGATGAGGTCGCGGGCGGCGTGGATCTCCTCGTCGTACGTCGAGAGCGACTCGACGTAGCCGCGCAGCTGGCCGGGCCGCAGGCTGCGACCGTAGCGGCGCAGGTCCACCGCGTAGAACGCGGCACCCTGCGCCGCGCACCGGCGGGCGAGCTCGCGCTGGTGGAAGTAGTCGTTCCACCCGTGGATGTGGAGCATCGCGACGTGCGGCGGGGTGGCCGGCGGGCCGTCCGGGTCGTCCTCCGGCCGGTAACGCACGACGGTCGCGACGACCGGTCCGTCCTCGTCCGGGAGGAGCTCGACCGTCCGGGCGGTGAACCCGGCGCCCAGCACGTCCGGGCCCCACTCGCCCACCGGGGCGGGGGCCAGCTCGTGGAGCGCGGCGTCGGGGTCGAACGCCTCGACCGGCTCGGGCCCGTCGGGGGCGGGTGACGCCGGGAGGGAGGTGTCGTCGTCGTCGGGGGCGGGCTCCTCGGCCCGGTCGGCACGCAGGAACGGGATGGTCGGCACGCCCCCAGCATGACCTGCGGCGGGCCGGACTGCACGCCTCAAGGGCGGGCGACCTGCCGCAGGAACTCCCCGAGGTGCCGGCTCATCTGCTCGTGCTCGATGAGGAAGCCGTCGTGGCCGTACGGGGAGCGCACGTAGCGCACCGGACGCGCCCCGGGCACCGCCGCCGCGATCCGCTCCGACTCGTGGGGCAGGAAGAGCCGGTCGGAGTCGACGGCGACGACGAGCGTGTCCGCCGTGATCGTCGACAGTGCCGCGCGCACCCCGCCGCGGTCGCGGCCGACGTCGTGGGTGAGCATCGCGCGGGTGAGCGCGACGTAGCTGTTCGCGTCGAAGCGCAGGGTGAGCTTGGACCCGTGGTGGTCGAGGTAGGACTGCACCGCGAAGCGGCCCCCGAGCATCGGGTCCTCCGCGTGCTGGTGGATCCGCCCGAAGCGCGTCTCGAGCTCCTCGGCGCTGCGGTAGGTCGTGTGCGCGATGCGCCGCGCGAGCGCGAGACCCGCGTGCGGGCCCTGCCCCGGCCCGGCGGCGTAGTAGTCCCCGCCGCGGTAGTTCGGGTCGAGGGTGATCGCGGCGAGCTGGGCGTGCGCCCAGGCGATCTGGTCGGCGGTGGTCTGGGCGCCGGAGGCGATGACGGCGATCGACCGGACCCGCTCGGGCGCCAGGATCGCCCACTCGAGCACCCGGTGGCCGCCCATCGAGCCGCCGACGACGTTCGCCCACCGCTCGATGCCGAGCAGGTCGGTGAGCTCGAGCTCGGCCGCGACCTGGTCACGCACGGTGACGTGCGGGAAGCGGCTGCCCCACGGTGTGCCGTCGGGGGCGGGGGAGGAGGGGCCGGTGCTGCCCTGGCACCCGCCGAGCACGTTCGGCGCGACGACGAACCACCGGTCGGTGTCGATCGCCAGCCCCGGGCCGACGATCGAGGACCACCAGCCCGGGCTCACGTGCCCCGGGCCTGCCGGACCGGCGACGTGCGAGTCGCCGGTGAGCGCGTGGCACACGAGCACTGCGTTGTCGCGCGCCTCGTTGAGCTCCCCCCACGTCTCGTAGGCGAGGGTGACGCCGGGGAGCCGGCCACCGGCCTCGAGCTGGAGCGCGCCGATGTCGGCGAAGGAACGGGCGCCCGGCCCGTGCTGCGGGTGCCAGGCCCCGGTCGTCGGGATCTGCTCGGGCTCGACGCGCGAGCGCACGCGGCGGGACGGGCCCACCGCGTGCGCCACGCGCCGCTCGTCGGTCACGAGGAGTGCTCGCCCCCGACGGCCGCCGTCGCCGCGGACACGGCCGCCGCCGCCCGCAGGCCCTTCTCGAGGTCGGCGAGGATGTCGTCGATGTGCTCCAGGCCCACGGCCAGGCGCACGAGCCCCGGGCTCACCCCGGCGCCGGCGAGGGCGGCCTCGTCGAGCTGGGAGTGGGTGGTGGACGCCGGGTGGATGACGAGGGAGCGCACGTCGCCGATGTTGGCGACGTTGGAGTGCAGCTCGAGTGCGTCGACGAACGCGATGCCGGCCTCGTAGCCGCCGGCCAGCTCGAAGGTGAGGACGGCGCCCGCGCCGCGCGGGGCGTACTTGCGCGCCCGCTCGTACCAGGGCGAGGACGGCAGGCCCGCGTAGCCGACCTTCGTCACCTGGTCCTGCGCCTCGAGGAACTCCGCGACGCGCTGGGCGTTGGCGACGTGCCGCTCCACGCGCAGCGACAGCGTCTCGATGCCCTGGCCGATGAGGAAGGCATTGAACGGGGAGACGGCCGCGCCGAGGTCGCGCAGGAGCTGGACGCGGGCCTTGAGGATGAAGGCCGGGGCGCCGAGGTCCTTGAAGACGAGCCCGTTGTAGCTCGGGTCGGGGGTGTTGTAGTTGGGGAACTTCTCCGGGTCGGCGGACCAGTCGAACGTGCCGCCGTCGACGATGGCGCCGGCGATCGACGTGCCGTGGCCACCGAGGTACTTCGTCGCCGAGTGGACGACGATGTCCGCGCCGTGCTCGAGCGGGCGGATGAGGTAGGGCGTGGCCACGGTGTTGTCCACGACGAGCGGCACGCCGTTCTCGTGGGCGATCGCTGCGACCGTCTCGATGTCGAGGACGTCCTGCTTGGGGTTGGGGATCGTCTCGGCGAAGAAGAGCTTGGTGTTGGGGCGGACCGCGTCGCGCCAGGCCTGCGGGTCGTCGGGGTCGGTGACGAACGTCGTCGTGATCCCGAGCTTGGGCAGGGTGTGACGCAGGAGGTTGTAGGTGCCGCCGTAGAGGCTCGGGCTGGCGACGACGTGGTCACCGACCTCGGCGATGTTGAGGATCGCGTAGGTCTCCGCCGCCTGTCCGGAGGCGACGAGCAGACCGCCGACGCCGCCCTCGAGCGCCGCGATGCGGTCCTCGACCGCCGCCTGCGTCGGGTTGGTGATGCGGGTGTAGATCGGGCCGAGCTCGGCGAGGGCGAAGCGGTTGGCGGCCTGCTCGGCGCTCTCGAAGACGAAGGAGGTCGTCTGGTAGATCGGCAGGGCGCGGGCGCCGGTGGCGGGGTCGGGCTGCTGGCCCGCGTGGATCTGCTTGGTCTCGAAGGACCAGGTGGACTCGCTCATGGTGTTCTCCAGGAAGTGGGGGGAGCGGGCGGCGAGCGGCTCCCTGCCGGCACGCCGACCCTGGAAGGGGCGGGGCGCACGGCGGCCTGGCGCCGACGTCGGCGGGCATGCGAACGTGCGCTGCGGTCAGGTGCACATTCGACGGCTCATGCGGCGAGACTACGAACGCCGCCCGCGCCCCGAAACCCCCATCTCGGACACCGGACGGCGGGTCGGGGCCGTGTCCACCAGGCGGACGGCGGTGGACAGGCGGTGCGGGGTTCGCCACTGCCGGTGCTCTCGGTACTCCTGAGCGGGCGCAGGGTGCGCGAAGGGGCGCACGGTGGGTGCTCGCGGCGGCGCCGGAACTACAGGGGTGTTACTCGTGTTACTCATGTGACGGGTGTTTTCTTCTGTGGCTTGGCGCGCTACCTTGGGAGCCCGGACGTGTGGTGCGGCCGGGTGAGGGAGGACCCTGTGGGCTGGACGGACCGTCGACGGCACGTGGTCGTGTCGATCGCCGTGATGGCACTGTCGGGCGGCATGGTCATCAGCCCCGCGACGGCGGAGCCGCCGACGCAGGACGAGATCGCCGCAGCGCGCGAGGCCGAGGGGCGCACCGCCTCGAGCATCGCCGAGCTCGAGGTCGAGCTCGCCGGGCTCTCCAGCCTGCTCGAGGAGGCGACCATCCGCGCCCAGCAGGCCAACGAGGCCTACCTCGACGCCCAGGTCGGGCTCGAGGAGTCGACCGCGCGCGCCGCCGAGGCGCAGCAGGCAGCCGCGGAGGCCCAGGAGGAGGTCGAGCAGCAGCGCGCCGTCATCGGACGCATCGCGATGGCGGCCTACCGCTCCGGGCCGGGGGCGCTCGGCCCCGTCGAGCCCCTGCTCTCCGCCGACAGCTTCGAGAACGCCATGCGGCGCGCCACGCACACCGACCGCATGGGCACCCGCGCGGACGAGGCGCTCCAGCGCTTCCAGGCCAGCGAGCTCGTCGCCGCCACCTTCCAGCGGCGCGCCGACGAGGCCGCCGCCGAGCAGGAGCAGGCGACGACGGCGCTCGCCTCCGCCGCGGAGGAGGCCCGTGCCTCGGCCGCGAGCGCCGAGACCCAGCTCGCCCTGTCCGCCGACCGTCGCGCCGCTCTCATCGACCAGCTCGCCGCGCAGCGCGGCACCACCGCCGAGCTCGAGCGTGAGCGGCAGGACGCCCTGGACGCCGAGCGGCAGCGCCGCGAGGCCGAGGTGGCCCGCGCTGCCGCCCTCGAGACGGCGGCCCGCGAGCAGGAGGCCGCCTCCCGCGACGCGGCGAACCGTGAGCAGGCCGCCCGCGAGCAGGCGGCGCGTGAGCAGGCGGCCCGCGACGAGGCCGCCCAGCAGCAGCCGTCCGCGCCCCAGCCCTCGCGTCCCTCGCCCGCACCGGCACCCGCACCCGCACCTGCCCCGGCGCCCGAACCCGCCCCGGCACCCGCACCCGCACCCGCCCCGGCTCCGGCACCCGCCCCCGCTCCCGCCCCGGCTCCGGCACCCGCCCCCGCTCCCGCCCCGCCGGCGTCCAACGCGGCCCGCGCCGCGCTGGACTGGGCGCGCACCCAGCTGGGCAAGCCCTACGTGTGGGGCGCCGCCGGTCCCGACGGGTACGACTGCTCGGGCCTCACCCAGACCGCCTTCGCCCGGGCCGGGGTCTCCCTGCCGCGCACGACCCGCGCGCAGTACGCCGCGACCACCCGCGTTCCGGTGTCCGACCTCCAGGCCGGCGACCTCATCTTCTACTCGAGCAACGGGCAGACCTCGGGCATCTACCACGTGGCGATCTACGCCGGGAACGGCATGCGGCTGCACGCGCCGTCGCCGGGCAAGACCGTCGAGCTCGTGCCGATGTACTGGCCCAACGTGCTGCCCTACGGCGGACGCGTCTGACCGGCGTCCCACCCGACGACAACGCCCCCGGACCGCGCGGTCCGGGGGCGTCGTCGTGTGCTGGGGGCGGTGGCTACTCGGCCTGGCCGGGGCCGTGCGGGTCGGCGTGGGCGTAGTAGCCCTCGTCCTTCGCGCGCTGGAAGGAGCGACGGATCTCCGCCTCGGCCTCCTCGCGGCCCACCCAGTGGGCGCCCTCGACGGACTTGCCGGGCTCGAGGTCCTTGTAGACCTCGAAGAAGTGCTGGATCTCCAGGCGGTGGAACTCGCTCACGTCCTCGATGTCCGTGCGCCACGACGCGCGCTGGTCACCCGTGGGCACGCACAGCACCTTGTCGTCACCGCCGGCCTCGTCGCGCATGCGGAACATGCCGAGGGCGCGGCAGCGGATGAGGCAGCCAGGGAACGTGGGCTCCTCGAGGAGCACCAGGGCGTCCAGCGGGTCCCCGTCCTCACCGAGGGTGTCCTCGATGAACCCGTAGTCGTCGGGGTAGCGGGTGGAGGTGAAGAGCATCCGGTCCAGCCGGATCCGTCCCGTCTCGTGATCCACCTCGTACTTGTTGCGGTTCCCCTTGGGGATCTCGATCGTGACGTCGAACTCCACTGCCTGACCTTTCGTCTGCCGCCGCGGGCGATGAGCGTACCGGGTACTAGTGTGGACCACCGGCGGGAGTGCCGCGGTCCTGGCCGCCTCCCACAGGACGACGACGCGAGGGCGAGGGCCAGGTGGCGAGGAGCAGACGGCGCCGGACAGCGGCCGGTCTCACGGTCACCGCGCTCCTCCTCGCCGGTGGCTACGTGGCCGCCGACGCCGCCGACCTCGTCCCCGGCGTCCTCACGACGGCGCCGCCCGTGCCCGACCCGGCGCCCTTCCCCGAGGCCACGGCCGGGGCCGCCGAGCCGCTCCTGCCGGCCCTCGACCCCGACGCCCCGCTCCCCTCCGCCGAGGCGGTCACCGCGCTCACCGAGGAGCTCGTCGCGGACCCGCGCACCGGCGGGGCCGTCGCGGTCGTCGTGCGTGATGCTCTCACCGACGAGGTCCTGGCCGACGTCGCCGGTGACGAGCCGCGCACCCCGGCGTCCTCGCTCAAGCTGCTCGGCGCCGTCGCCGCCCTCGACGCCCTCGGGCCGGACCACGTCCTGCGCACGACGGCGGTGGAGGGGGAGGGGAACCAGGTCGTGCTCGTCGGGGGAGGGGACATCCTCCTCACCGACGGGGAGGCGAGCGAGGACGTCGTCGGCCACGCGTCCCTCGCCGACCTCGCCGCCGCCACCGCCGAGGCCCTCGACGGCCAGGAGGTCAGCGTCGCCGTCGACGACACCCTCTTCTCCGGCCCCGGCTACGCGCCCGGGTGGGGCGGCATCGACCTCGACTACGTCATGCCGATCCAGCCGCTCGCGCTCGACGCCGGGCTCGACGCCGACGGCGAGTACGTCGCCGACCCGGCCCTCGCCGCCGGGCAGGCCTTCGCCGACGCGCTGCGCGCGGAGGGCGTCACCGTCACCGGGGACGTGACCCGGGCGCAGGCGCCCCCCGGGGCGCGGGAGCTGGCCTCGGTCGAGTCGGCGCCCCTGCGCGACGTCGTCGCCTACGAGCTCGCCGTCTCGGAGAACTCGGTCGCCGAGGTCCTCGCCCGCCTCGTGGCGATCGCCGACGGCGAGGAGCCGACGTTCGAGGGGGCGGCCCGCGCCGTCCTCGCCCGGCTCGCCGACCTCGGCATCGACACCCGCGCTGTCACCCTCGCCGACACCTCCGGCCTGCTCGTGGAGAACCAGGTGCCCGCCTCCGTGCTGGCCGACGTCACCGCGCTCGCGCTGGACCCCGGGCGTCCCGACCTGCGGGGCGCCGTCACCGGGCTGCCCGTCGCCGCCCTCGAGGGCACCCTGCGGGGCCGGATGTCCGGGCCTGCCGCCGGGGTGCTCCAGGCCAAGACCGGCACCCTCACCACCGCGGTCAGCCTCACCGGGCTCGTCCAGGACGCCGACGGGCGGCTCCTCGTCTTCGCCGTCGTCGCCGACGACCTCGAGCCCGGCGGGGCGGCCGAGGCGCGCGCCGCGATCGACGAGTGGGCCGCCGCGCTCGCCGCCTGCGGCTGCCGCTGACCGACGGGCGGGCGCCCGGCGGGTTACCGTGACGCCATGAGCTCCCCGATCGACTGGCGGGCCGCGCGCCGCCGCGCCGCAGCCCTCGCCCCTCCCGGACCCCGCGCCGGCCGTGCGGAGGCGCGCGGGCTGGTCACGGTGCTCCACACCGCGGCCGCGGAGGCCCCCGGTCACGTCGCCGAGATCACCGGCCTCGACGACGCCGCGGCCACGGCCGCCCGACGGCCGGTGTACGTCGTGGACCGGGCCCGCTGGTCCGAGGCGAACATCGCGATGTTCCGCAGCCTCGTCGGCGACCTGCTGCCCGCCACCACGCTGCCCGGCGCGGCCCGGCTCGGCGGGGAGGAGCTCGGCGTCATGCTCTCCTACCTCTCGACCAAGGTGCTCGGGCAGTACGACCCCTTCACCGCACCCGGCGGCGCCGGCTCACCGGGCTACCTCGTCCTCGTCGCGCCGAACATCCTCCACGTCGAGCGCGAGCTCGACCTCGACGCCCTCGACTTCCGCCGCTGGGTCTGCCTCCACGAGCAGACCCACGCCGTGCAGTTCGCCGCCGCGCCCTGGCTGGCCGACCACCTGCGCGAGCGGATGCGCGCGAGCGTCACCTCCATCGCCTCGCCCGAGGGCGGCAGCCAGCGCCTGGCGCGCACGCTCGGCGCCGTCGTCGAGGCGGTGCGCACCCCGAAGGGCGAGACCCCCGCGGCGCAGGCGCTCGCCGGCCCGCTCATCGACGCCGTCCTCACCGACGAGGAGCGCGAGCGGCTCGCCGAGGTGGTCGCCGTCATGTCGCTGCTCGAGGGGCACGCCGACGTCGTCATGGACGCCGTCGGGCCCCGCGTGCTGCCGTCCGTCGCCCGGATCCGCAGCCAGTTCGAGCGCCGCCGCCAGGGGACGAGCACGCTCGACGTCCTCGTGCGCCGGCTCATGGGGATGGACGCGAAGATCGCCCAGTACCGCAACGGCGCCGAGTTCGTCCGCCGGGTGATCCACCGCGTCGGCCACGACGGCCTCAACGCCGTGTGGACCTCGCCCGACACCCTGCCCCGTGCCACCGAGATCTTCGACCCCGACGCCTGGGTGCGCCGGGTCCACGGCTGAGGTGGCCGGCCCCGCCCCGGCGGTCGCCGCCGCCCGGGTGGCGGTGCGGGCGGCGCTCGCCGACCTGCCCGCCGGTGCCCTCGTGCTCGTCGCGTGCTCCGGCGGCGCGGACTCCCTCGCGCTCGCGGCCGCGACGGCGTTCGTCGCCCCGCGGGCCGGGCTGCGGGCGGGTGCGGTCGTCGTCGACCACGGGCTGGCGCCGGGCAGTGACGACGTCGCGGCCCGGGCCGCCGCCACCTGCGCCGGGCTCGGGCTCGAGCCGGTCGAGGTCCGTGCCGTGGACGTCGGGACCGAGGGAGGCCCGGAGGCCGCCGCCCGCACCGCCCGCTACTCGGCGCTCGCCGAGGCCGCCGACGCCCACGGAGCCGCCGCCGTCCTCCTCGGCCACACCCTCGACGACCAGGCCGAGACCGTGCTGCTCGGTCTGGGCCGGGGCTCGGGCGCCCGCTCGCTCGCCGGGATGGCGCCGGTCACCGGGCGCTGGCGCAGGCCCTTCCTCGCGCTGCGCCGCCGGGACACCGAGGCCTGCTGCACGGCGCTGGGCCAGGAGTGGGTCACCGACGTGACCAACGCCCCTGACGGCCCGTGGCGCCGCGCGGACGGCGGTCCGCTGCGCCGCTCGGCCGTCCGCCACGACGTCATGCCCGCCCTCGAGGCCGCGCTCGGACCGGGCGTGGCGCAGGCGCTGGCCCGCACCGCCCGGCTGCTGCGCGAGGACGACGACTACCTCACCCGGGCGGCGGCGGACCTCGCCGCCCGCGCCGGGCTGGGCGAGGACGGCGAGGTGGACCTCGACGTCGCCGAGCTCGCCGCCGAGCACCCGGCGCTGCGCGGACGGGTGCTCCACCTCGCCGCCACCGCGGCGGGCTGTCCGCCCGGCGCGCTCGCCGCGGTCCACGTCGCCGCCCTCGACGCGCTCGTCACCCACTACCACGGGCAGGGCGCCCTCGACCTGCCCGGCGCTGTCACCGCCGTGCGCCGGTGTGGCAGGCTGAACCTCTCCCCGCCGCGGTCCGCGCGGGGGCAGTGAGCCGACAGGAGGACGTGTGGACGCCAGCGACATGGGAAAGGACCTCGAGAAGGTCCTGCTCACCCAGGAGCAGATCGAGACCCGGCTCGACGAGATGGCGGCCCGGATCGACTCCGACTACGCGGGCAAGGACCTCCTGCTCGTGGGCGTCCTGCGCGGCGCCGTCATGGTGATGGCGGACCTGTCCCGCCGGCTGCACACCTCGATCGAGATGGACTGGATGGCGGTGTCCTCCTACGGGTCGGGGACGAAGTCCTCCGGCGTCGTGCGCATCCTCAAGGACCTGGACACCGACCTGCACGGACGCCACGTGCTCATCGTCGAGGACATCATCGACTCCGGGCTCACGCTGTCCTGGCTCGTGTCCAACCTCCGCAGCCGCGGCCCGGCGTCCGTGGAGATCGCCACGCTGCTGCGCAAGCCGGAGGCCGCCAAGGTCGAGGTCGACGTGCGCTACGTCGGCTTCGACATCCCCACGGAGTTCGTCGTCGGCTACGGCCTCGACTTCGCCGAGAAGTACCGCCACCTGCCCTTCGTCGGGACCCTGGCGCCGCACGTCTACAGCGGCTGAACCCGCCCGGGCGTCCCGGTCGTCCACGGGCGGCCGGGACGCGGCCTGCGCCCCGTCCTGCCGTGGGCGAACACGTTCCCTCCTGCGCGGACCTTCGGGGTAACGTCACACGATGATCGTTCGAGCAGGAGGGACCCGGCCCCAGCGCCGCCACCGATGAATGCCAAGAAGCTGTTGCGGGGCCCGCTGGTGTGGGTCGCACTCGTCCTCGTCCTCGTCTACCTGGGGGCGACCCTCCTCACCGGGCAGAACCCCGAGGAGATCGACACCTCCGACGGCCTGGCGCTGCTCGCAGGGGACACGGTCGAGCAGGTCGAGGTCAACGACACCACCCAGCGCGTCGAGCTCGCGCTGAGCGAGGAGTTCGAGGACAAGGGCGACCTCGTCGCCTTCTACTACGCCACCCCGCAGGGCACGACGGTCATGGACGCGATCGCGGCCGCCGACCCGCCGGAGGGCTACAACTCCGAGGTCCCGCAGCCCTCGGTCTGGGCCTCCCTGCTCGGCTTCCTCCTGCCGATGCTCATCATCCTCGGCGTCTTCTGGTTCCTGCTCTCCCGCATGCAGGGCGGCGGCGGGATGATGAAGTTCGGCAAGTCCAAGGCCAAGATGGTCAACAAGGAGAACCCCCAGGTCACCTTCGCCGACGTCGCCGGGGCGGACGAGGCCGTCGAGGAGCTCCAGGAGATCCGCGAGTTCCTCGCCGACCCCGCGAAGTTCCAGGCCGTCGGCGCCCGGATCCCCAAGGGCGTCCTGCTCTACGGCCCGCCCGGGACCGGCAAGACCCTCCTCGCCCGCGCCGTCGCCGGGGAGGCCGGGGTCCCCTTCTACTCGATCTCCGGCTCCGACTTCGTCGAGATGTTCGTCGGCGTCGGCGCCTCCCGCGTGCGCGACCTGTTCGAGCAGGCCAAGTCCAACTCCCCGGCGATCATCTTCGTCGACGAGATCGACGCCGTCGGTCGCCACCGCGGCGCCGGCATGGGCGGCGGGCACGACGAGCGCGAGCAGACGCTCAACCAGCTGCTCGTCGAGATGGACGGCTTCGACGTCAGCACCAACGTCATCCTCATCGCGGCCACCAACCGGCCCGACATCCTGGACCCCGCGCTGCTGCGCCCCGGCCGCTTCGACCGGCAGATCACCGTCGAGGCCCCCGACCTCGCCGGGCGCGCCGCGATCCTCAAGGTCCACGCCCGGGGCAAGCCGATGGTGCCCGAGATCGACCTCCAGACGGTCGCCAAGCGCACCCCCGGCTTCACCGGCGCCGACCTCGCCAACGTGCTCAACGAGGCCGCCCTCCTCACCGCCCGCTCCGGGGCCGACCTCATCGACGACCGCGCGCTCGACGAGGCCATCGACCGCGTCATCGCCGGCCCGCAGAAGCGGACCCGGGTGATGAACGAGAAGGAGAAGAAGATCACCGCCTACCACGAGGGCGGACACGCCCTGGCGGCGGCGGCGCTGCGGTACACCGACCCCGTGACCAAGGTGACGATCCTCCCGCGCGGCCGGGCGCTGGGCTACACGATGGTCATGCCGAGCGAGGACAGGTACTCCACCACCCGCAACGAGCTGCTCGACCAGCTCGCCTACGCGATGGGCGGGCGGGTCGCCGAGGAGATCGTCTTCCACGACCCGACCACCGGTGCCTCCAACGACATCGAGAAGGCCACCGCGCTGGCCCGGAAGATGGTCACCCAGTACGGCATGAGCGACCGGGTCGGCGCCGTCAAGCTCGGCACCGACACCGGCGAGCCGTTCCTCGGTCGCGACATGGGCCACCAGCGCGACTACTCCGAGGACATCGCCCGCATCGTCGACGAGGAGGTCCGCCGCCTCGTCGACGCCGCGCACGACGAGGCCTGGGAGATCCTCAACCAGTACCGCGACGTCCTCGACCGGCTCGTCCTGGAGCTGCTCGACCGCGAGACGCTCAACGAGCAGGAGCTGGCCGAGATCTTCGCCCCCGTCGTCAAGCGCGACCCGCGACCGGTGTGGCTGTCCTCGGAGAACCGCGCGGTCTCGGACCGGCCCCCGGTGCGCACTCCCGCCGAGCGCGCCGCCGGCAGCAACGGGATGCTCCCGCAGGACGAGGCCGCCGCCGCCGGCGAGGGCCCGGGCATCGGGCAGGTCCCGCCGTCGGGCCAGGTCGGTGGTCCCGCCGAGGGACTGTGATGAGCACGCCCGAGGAGCGCGCCCCCGGGGACTCCCCGTCCCCGGCCGGCACCACCGCCCAGCGGCCCTACGACGCCGCCGGGGTGGAGCGCGCCGTGCGTGACCTCCTCGTCGCGGTCGGGGAGGACCCCGACCGCGAAGGGCTGCGCGACACCCCCGCCCGCGTCGCGCGTGCCTTCGAGGAGACCTTCGCCGGGATGCGGGTCGACCCTGCCGAGGTCCTCACGACGACCTTCGACCTCGGTCACGAGGAGATGGTCCTCGTGCGCGACATCGAGGTGTACTCCACCTGCGAGCACCACCTCGTGCCCTTCCACGGGGTCGCGCACGTCGGCTACATCCCCGGCAGCTCCGGGCGCGTCACCGGGCTGAGCAAGATCGCCCGGCTCGTCGACGCGTTCGCCCGCCGCCCGCAGGTCCAGGAGCGGCTCACCTCCCAGATCGCCGACGCGCTCGTCGCGAGCCTCGACCCGGGGGGCGTCATCGTCGTCATCGAGTGCGAGCACCTGTGCATGTCGATGCGGGGGGTGCGCAAGGCCGGGTCCCGGACGATCACCTCCGCCGTCCGCGGGCAGATGCGTGACGTCGCGACACGCGCGGAGGCGATGAGCCTCATCGCGCCGCGGAGGTAGCGGTGGGTACCCCGGAGGCGTCGCGCGCGGCGCGTGCGCGGCTCGACGAGCCCGCTGCGGCCGGCCGGACGCTCGTCATGGGCGTCCTCAACGTCACCCCCGACTCCTTCTCCGACGGCGGGCGCTGGCTCGACGCGGACCAGGCCCTCGCCCACGGCCGCCTCCTGCGGCGGCAGGGCGCCGACGTCCTCGACGTCGGCGGGGAGTCGACCCGGCCCGGCTCGGAGCGGGTGCCGGTCGACGTCGAGCTCGCGCGGGTGCTGCCGGTCGTGCGCGCCCTCGCCGCCGATGGCGCCGTCGTGAGCATCGACACCGTCCACGCGGAGACCGCCGACGCCTGCCTGCGCGCGGGCGCCGCCGTCGTCAACGACGTCTCCGGCGGCCTCGCCGACCCCGAGATCCTCGACGTCGCCGCCCGGCACGGGGCGCGCTACGTCCTGGGCCACTGGCGCGGTGACCCGGCGACGATGAACGAGCGAGCCGTCTACGCCGACGTCGTCGCCGAGGTCGTGACCGAGCTCGCCGCGCGGACCCGGGTCGCGCTCGCGGCCGGGGTCGACCCCGCGCTCCTCGTCCTGGACCCCGGGCTCGGCTTCGCCAAGGACGCGGAGCACAACTGGGAGCTGCTCGCCCGGCTCGAGGCCCTCGAGGCGCTCGGCCACCCCCTCCTCGTCGGCGCCTCCCGCAAGCGCTTCCTCGGTGCCCTGCTCGCCGGGCCGGACGGCGTCCCCGCGCCTCCGCTCGCCCGCGACGGGGCGACGGCCGCGCTCACCGCCATCCTCGCGGCGCGGGGCGTGTGGGGCGTGCGCGTCCACGAGGTCCGCCCGTCGGCCGACGCGGTGCGGGTGGCCGCGGCGCTGCGCGCAGCGGGGCGGGCACGATGAGCGACCGGATCACCCTCACCGGGCTGCGGGCGCGCGGGCACCACGGGGTGCTCGCGGGCGAGCGTGAGGTCGGCCAGGTCTTCACCGCCGACGTCGTCCTCCACCTCGACACCCGGGCCGCCGCGGCCGGCGACGACCTCACCGCGACCGTGAACTACGCGGAGGTCGCGCAGGACGTCGTCGCCGTGCTGTCCGGACCTCCCGCCGACCTCGTCGAGACGGTCGCCGCGCGGATCGCCGAGGTGGTGCTGCGCCGCCCGCGGGTCACCGCCGTCGACGTCACCGTCCACAAGCCGCAGGCCCCGGTCCCGGTGCCCTTCACCGACGTCACCGTCCACGTCCACCGCGACAGGGCCGGCGGCGTCCGCGACGTCGTCCTCGCCCTCGGGGCCAACCTCGGCGACGCCCGCGCGACCCTCGCCGCCGCCCTGCACGAGCTCGACCGCCACCCCCGGGTGGAGGTCCGCGCCGTCTCCCCGCTCCTGCGCAGCGCCGCCGTCGTCCTGCCCGGCGGGCAGCCGCAGCCGGACTACCTCAACGCCGTCGCCGTGCTGCGCACGAGCCTGCCCCCGCGCGAGCTCCTCGCGCTGTGCCAGGGCGTGGAGCTCGGGCACGGGCGGGTGCGCACCGAGCGGTGGGGCGCGCGCACCCTCGACCTCGACCTCGTCGCCGCCGGCGACCTCACCTGGCAGGACGCCGACCTCACCCTGCCCCACCCGCGCGCCCACGAGCGTGGCTTCGTCCTGGCGCCCTGGGCGCGCGTGGTGCCGGGCGCCGTCCTGCCCGGTCACGGGCCGGTCACCGAGCTCGCCGCCGCGTGCGGGGAGCCGGGGGAGTGGGTCGCCGAGGACTGGTGGGAGCGCGCGTGATGCAACGGACGAGCCGCCAGACCCTGCTCCTCACCGCCGTCGTCGCCGGGGCGGTGGCCTACGCCGCGCTGGCGGTGCTCGAGTCGCGCGGCGGGGCGCTCGTCCCGGTGCCCCCGGTGACCGGCATCGGCCTGCTCGCCCTCGCCGTCGTGCTCCTCGCGCTCGGCCGCTCCGTGCGCCGCCTCGTCGAGGGCAAGGACACGCGGATGACCCAGCTCGGCGCGGCCCGGGTGGCGATGCTCGCCAAGGCGAGCTCGCTGTCCGGCTCGGCGCTCGGCGGCTACTTCGCCGCCCAGGTCCTCCTCGCCTGGCGCAACATCACCGCGCCCGCGCTCCGGGAGCACGCGCTCTCCGCCGGCGGGGCGCTGCTCGCCTGCCTCGCGCTCGTCGCCGTCGCGCTCGTCGTCGAGCACTGGTGCCGCCTTCCTCCCGAGGAGGACGGCGAGCCCGCCTGAGACCGGTGCCGCGTGTGGGAGGCTGCTGGGTGCACACCGAGGATGGAGCCCCACGCATGAGCACTACGCAACCGGGGTGGCACGAGGCCGCCCCCAGCCCGTTCGACCCCGCCGGACTCACCTTCACCCCGGTCTCCCGGGGCCTGGTCAAGGTCCGGCTCATCACCGTTCTCGTGTGGCTGGGACTGCCGCTCGTCGCGGTCGTCGTGCTCGCATTCGTGTTCCCGGGCTGGTGGTGGTGGATCCCGATCGGCGTCCTCGGCGGCCTCCTCGCGTGGCTGCTGTGGCTCGTGCCGCGGCAGGTCTCGGCGATCGGCTACGCCGAGCGCGACGAGGACCTCCTCATCCGCAAGGGCATCCTCTTCCGCCAGCTCACCCTCGTGCCCTACGGGCGCATGCAGTTCGTCGACGTCCAGGCGGGCCCGCTCGACCGGTGGGCCAAGGTCGCCAAGGTCCAGCTCCACACCGCCTCGGCCCAGACCGACGCGTCGATCCCCGGGCTGCCGCCCGCGGAGGCCGCGCGCCTGCGTGACCGGCTCACCGAGCGCGGCGAGGCGAGGCTGGCAGGCCTGTGAGCACCGAGCAGCCCGCTCCGGAGGAGCACGTCGAGTGGCGGCGGGTCCACAAGGTCACCCCGGTCCTCCAGGCCTGGAAGGTCATCGTCGCCGTCTTCGCCGTGCTCGTGTGGCAGAACGTCGAGACGATCACCGAGCTGTGGGACGACCGGGACACGGTGAACTGGACCCTCGTCCTGCTCATCGGTGGAGGCGCGATCCTCCTGCTCCTCCTCCTCCTCGCCGTCTACTCGGTGCTCTCCTGGCGGATGATGCGCTACGCCGTCGGGCGTGACGCCGTCTTCCTCCACAGCGGCATCCTCTTCCGCCAGCAGCGGCACGCGCGCCTCAACCGGATCCAGGCCGTCGACGTCGTCCAGCCGTTGCTCGCCCGTCTCTTCGGGCTCGCGCAGCTGAAGATCGAGACCGCGGGTGGGGGCGGCTCCTCCGTCGTCCTCGCCTTCCTCAAGGAGGAGGAGGCCCAGCGGCTGCGCCGCGAGGTCCTCGACCGCGCCGCCGGCAGGGCGCCCGCGGCCCCCACGGCGGACGGCGCGCCGGACGAGGCGCCCGGCGCCGCCCCGGCGCCGGCCGTCCACCCGGAGGCCGAGCGCGAGCTGCTCGAGGTGCCCACCGGGCGGCTCGTCGGCTCCCTCCTCCTCTCCGGCTCGATGATCGGGCTCGTCCTGCTCCTCGTCGGTCTCCTCGTCGCCGCCGTCGTCACCGGGTCGCCCGGCCCGCTCTTCGGCGCGCTGCCCGGCATCTTCGGCTGGGGCACCTACCTGTGGGGCCGGTTCACCGGCGGCTTCAACTTCCGCGCGGCCATCTCCCCGGACGGCATCCGCCTGCGCTACGGACTCCTCGAGCAGCGCACCCAGACGGTGCCGCCCGGCCGCATCCACGCCGTCGGCCTCAAGCAGCCGCTGCTGTGGCGGCGCCGCGGGTGGTGGCGCGTGGAGGTCAACGTCGCGGGCTACTCCGCGGTCGAGACCCAGACGGAGAGCACGACCGGCACCGTCCTGCTGCCCGTCGGCACGCGCGGGGAGGCACTGACCGCGCTGTGGCTCGTCCTGCCCGACCTCGGCGTCGCGGACCCGAAGGCGGTCATCGACGGCGCGCTCGAGGGTGAGGGGCAGGACGGCGGGTTCCTCACCAGCCCCCGCAGCGCACGCTGGCTCGACCCCGTCTCCTGGCGGCGCAACGGCGTCCAGCTCACCGATCGCGCGGTCCTCGTGCGCCGCGGACGGCTCAGCCGCTCCCTGGCCATCGTCCCGCACGAGCGGACGCAGTCCCTGGCACTGTCCCAGGGACCGCTCGAGCGGCGGGCCGGGCTGGCGAACATCGCCCCGGCGACGGTCGGCGGCCCGGTCTCCACGACCGCCCACCACTTGGGGGCGATGACGGCGCTCGCCGTCCTCGGCGAGGCCTCGCGGATGTCGCGCGAGGCGCGTCACCGGGAGTCGCCCGAGGAGTGGATGGAGCGCGTCGGTCTCGTGCCGCCGCGGGCCCCCGCCGCCCCGCCCGTGGACGCGCCGCCGGCTGGTCCGCCCGTCGCCGGGCCGCCGCCCGCCGTGGACGCGCCGCCTGCCGGTCCGCCCGTGGTGGGCCCGCCCGCCGGCCTGCCCCTCGACCCGCCGCCCGCGGGCCCCGCGGTGGACGGGCCGCTGCTCGGCGCCCCGGCCGACCTCCCACCGCCGGCCCCGCACGAGCGGCGCTGAGCGGGGTGGTGGCCGACGTCACCGCCGAGCGCCGGGGCGGCAGGCGATAATGAGCCGGTGAGCGTTCCCGGCGAGGTCCCCCCGTCCGCCCGACCAGGACGGCTCGGGGTGGGCGTCGTCGGCGCCGGCCGCGTCGGCGCGGTGCTCGGCAGCGCGCTGCGCGCCGCCGGCCACGCCGTCGTCGGGGCGAGCGCCGTCTCCGCGGGGAGCCGCGACCGGATCGACGCCCTCCTGCCCGGCGTGCCCGTCCTCGAGGTGCCGGACGTCGTCGAGCGGGCCGAGCTCGTCCTGCTCACCGTGCCGGACGACGCGCTCGCCGACCTCGTGCGCGGCATCGCCGGGACCGGCGGGTGGCAGCCCGGCCAGATCGTCGTCCACACCGCCGGGCGCTACGGCACCGCCGTGCTCGAGCCGGCGCAGCGGGCCGGGGCCATCCCCGTCGCCCTCCACCCGGCGATGACGTTCACCGGTACGAGCATCGACCTCTCCCGGCTCGTCGGCTGCCCGTTCGCCGTCACCGCCCCCGCGCCCGTGCTGCCCATCGGCCAGGCGCTCGTCGTCGAGATCGGCGGGGAGCCGTTCGCGCTGCCCGAGGAGGCCCGCCCGCTCTACCACGCGGCCCTCGCGCACGGCGCCAACCACCTCGTCACCCTCGTCGCCCAGGCGATGCGCGTGCTGGGCCGCGCCGGGGTCGAGGAGCCGGGCCGCTACCTCACCCCGCTCCTCGGGGCGGCCCTCGACGGCACGCTGCGCGACGGCGAGCTCGCCCTCACCGGCCCCGTCCTGCGCGGGGACGCCGGGACGGTCGCCGAGCACGTCGCGAGCCTCGTCGCCCTCGCCGCGGCCGACGACGCCTTCGCCGACCTCCCGCCCGCCTACCGCGCGATGTCCCGCGCCACCACCCAGCGCACCTGGGCCGCGGGCCGGCTCACCGACTCCACCGCCCAGCTCCTCCTCGACGCCGTCGCCGAGCCGGGCGCGCAGCCCGCCGAGCCACAGCCCGCCGACTCGCCGGACTCCGAGCCCGTCCTGGCCCGCACCCGCGAGGAGCTGCGCGCGGCGCTGGAGCGCCAGAGCGGCACGCGCGCCGTCGTCATGACGATGGGCGCGCTCCACGAGGGGCACCTCGACCTCGTCCGCGAGGCCCGCCGCCGGGCCGACCACGTCGTCGTGACGATCTTCGTCAACCCGCTCCAGTTCGCCGCCGGGGAGGACCTCGACGCCTACCCGCGCGACCTGGAGGCCGACCTCGCGAAGCTCGCCTCCGTCGGCGCCGACGTCGTCTTCGCGCCCGACCCGCAGGTGATGTACCCCCAGGGTGAGCCGGCCGTGCGCGTCGACCCCGGCCCGGTGGCCACGCGGCTCGAGGGCCTCGCCCGGCCCACCCACTTCGGCGGGGTGCTCACCGTCGTGCTCAAGCTCCTCCACCTCACCCGGCCCGACGTCGCGCTGTTCGGGCAGAAGGACGCCCAGCAGCTCGCGCTCGTCCGGGCGATGGTCCGCGACCTCGACCTCGACGTCGAGATCGTCGGCGTGCCGATCCGGCGCGAGCCCGACGGGCTGGCGATGAGCAGCCGCAACGCCTACCTCTCGCCCGACGAGCGGCAGGCGGCGCTGGCCCTCTCGGCCGCGCTGCGGGCCGCCGGCGCCGTCGCCTCCTCCGGACCCGGTGCCGTGCTCGCCGCCGCCCGCGGCGTGCTCGCCGCCCAGCCCGGCGTCGAGGTCGATTACGCCGAGCTCGTCGACCCTGAGACCATGGAACCCGTGCCTCCCGGCCACGGCGGGCGCGCGCTCCTCGCGGTCGCCGCCCGGGTGGGGAGCACGCGGCTCATCGACAACGCGATCCTCGACCTGCAGGAGTGATGATGCCAGCGCCCAGCTCGCTGCAGCGGCCGATGCTCATCGGCAAGATCCACCGCGCCACCGTGACGGCGGCCGACCTCCACTACGTCGGCTCCATCACCGTCGACGCCGACCTCCTCGACGCCGCCGACCTCCTGCCCGGGCAGCAGGTCGACGTCGTCGACATCACCAACGGCGCACGGCTGACCACCTACGTCATCCCCGGCGAGCGCGGGAAGGGCGACGTCCAGATCAACGGCGCCGCCGCCCACCTCGTCCACCCCGGCGACCTGGTCATCCTCATCGCCTACGGCATGCTCAGCGACGCGGACGCGCGCACCTACACCCCCTCCGTCGTCTTCGTCGACGAGCACAACCGGGTCCTCGACATCGGCGACGAGCCCGGCCAGGTGCCCGACTGCGCCGAGGAGACCTCCTACCCCGTCGAGCCGTCCGGCGTCCCCTTCGCCGACTACCGCGCCGAGGCTGCCCCCGGGCCGCGCTGACGTGCTGGGGGTGCTCGAGGGCTTCACCGCCCTCGCCGTCCTCATCGCCCTCGGCGCGCTCCTCGCGCACGTCGGCTTCCTCACCTACGCCAGCCAGACGATGCTCGTCCGGCTGGCGTTCTGGGTCGCCAGCCCCGCGCTCCTCCTCACCGTCGTCGCGGACGCCGACGTGCGCGTCGTCCTCTCCGCCAGCCTCGTCGCCTCCGCCGGGGCCATCGCCGGCTCGCTCGCGCTCTACCTGCTCCTGTCGCGGCTCCTCGCGCGCCGCCCGGCCCCCGAGACCGTCGTCGGGGCGCTGTGCTCGATGTACGTCAACGCCGGCAACCTCGGCCTGCCCATCGCGGCCTACGTGCTCGACGACGCCGCGCTCGTCGCCCCGATCCTCCTGCTCCAGCTGCTCGTCCTGCAGCCGCTCGCCCTGGCCGTCCTCGACCGCACGACCTCCGGGCGCGCCGCGGGGGCCGGCCACATCCTCCTGCGGACGGTGCGCAACCCGCTCATGATCGGCGCGCTCCTCGGGCTGGTGCTCGCGCTCACCGGCGTCACGCTGCCCACGCTCGTGCGCGCACCGGTCGACCTCCTCGGCGCCATGGCCGTGCCGGCGATGCTCCTCGCCTACGGCGTCTCGCTGCGCCTGGGACCGCGGCCCGGTGCCGGCGCGCCCGTCGCGGAGCTCGCGCTCGTCGTCGGGCTCAAGATCGTCGTCCAGCCGCTGCTCGCCCACCTCGTCGGGCTCGCGGTGGGGCTCGATGACAGCGCTCTGTACGCCGTCACCGTGCTCGCGGCGCTGCCCACCGCGCAGAACGTCTTCGTCCTCGCGAGCAGGTACGACCGCGGCGTCGTCCTCGCCCGCGACGCGATCTTCCTCTCGACGATCGGGGCGGTGCCCGCGATCGTCGTCATCACCGCGCTGGCCGCCTGAGGACCAGCGCGGCGTCAGGCGACGGGCGGGCGGGCGGCGAGCTCGCGGATGTAGCTCTCGGCGTCGCTCACCCGCATCTTGCGGGCCCCGCGCGCGATGAGCTCGGTGATCATGGCCGGCTCGATGCGCGCGAGGTTGAGGCCGCGGCGCAGCAGCGTGAGCGGCGGCTTGCGGGCCTCGCCGAGGTCACGGGTGAGACGGAACCAGAACGTCTGGGCCCGCGGGCGCCACAGGCACAGCGCGTCGGCGAGGATGTCCTCCTCGCGGCAGTCGGCGATGAGCTCGGCCGCGAAGATCCCCTCGGCGAGGACGATCGGGCTGCCCCCGGCGTCGAAGACGCGGGTGGCCGTGCGGCGGTTGGTCGGGATGTCGTAGAGCGGCAGCTCCGCGCGGCCCGTCCGGGCGATCTCGAGCAGCGCGGCGAGCGCGCCCTCGTGGTCCCAGCTGCGCGGGTCGTCCCAGTCGACGATGCCGTAGCGGCGGGGGAGGTCGGGGTGGTCACCGTCCCGGTAGAAGTCGTCGAGGGAGACGACGGGCACGCCGAGGCGGCCGGTGAGGGACGTCTTGCCGGAGCCGGAGGGGCCGGTGAGCAGCACGATCCGCACCGGTGCGCGGCGTGCGCCCGGCGGGATGTCGAAGAGGCCCGGCTGGTGGACGTCCTCCTCCTCGTGCCCGGCAGGTGCGTCGCCCGGTTCCGCTCCGCTCATTCCCATCCCCTCGCGCGCGTCGCGCTCGCCCGCGACATCACCCCGAGGATATCGGCCCGTCCGGCCACCGCTGCGTCGCTGGGTACGATCTGGGTGTGAGTGAGACGACCCCGCACAGCATCGAGGACCTCGACCAGGACGTGCCCGAGCAGGTGCGTGTCCGCGCCGAGAAGCGGGCCCGGATGCTGGCCGCCGGCACCGACCCCTACCCGGTCACCCTGCCCGTGACGACGACCATCGCCGCCGTCCGGGAGAAGCACGCGGACCTGCAGCCGGGGGAGGAGACCGACGACGTCGTCGGCGTCGCCGGCCGGGTCATGTACCTGCGCAACACCGGCAAGCTGTGCTTCGTCACGCTCCAGGACGGCGAGGGGCGCCGGCTGCAGGCCATGCTCTCGCGCGCGGAGGTCGGCGAGGAGGCCCTCGCCTCCTTCAAGGCCGACGTCGACCTCGGGGACCACCTGTTCGTCCACGGGCGCGTCATCGCTTCGCGTCGCGGGGAGCTCAGCGTCTTCGCCGACTCCTACCGGCTCGCCGCCAAGTCGCTGCGCCCGCTGCCCAAGACGTACGAGACCGAGTCCGGGGAGCAGGTCGCGCTCTCGGAGGAGGGGCGGGTGCGCCGTCGCCACCTCGACCTCATCATGCGGCCCGCCGCGCGCGACATGGTGCGCACCCGCGCCGCCGTCGTGAAGTCGCTGCGCCGCACCCTCGACGAGCGTGCGTTCGTCGAGATCGAGACCCCGATGCTCCAGGTGCAGCCGGGCGGGGCCGCGGCCCGCCCGTTCGTCACGCACATGAACGCCTACGACATCGACCTCTACCTGCGCATCGCCCCCGAGCTCTTCCTCAAGCGCGCCGTCGTCGGTGGGATCGAGAAGGTCTTCGAGATCAACCGCAACTTCCGCAACGAGGGCGCCGACTCGAGCCACTCCCCGGAGTTCTCGATGCTCGAGGCCTACGAGGCGTACGGCTCCTACGACACGATGGCCGACCTCACCCGTCGTCTCGTCCAGCAGGCCGCGACGGACGCGTTCGGCTCGACGACCGTGCAGCTCGCCGACGGCAGCGACTACGACCTCGGCGGGGAGTGGGCAGAGCTGTCCCTCTACCCCTCGCTGAGCGAGGCGCTGGGCGAGGAGGTCACCCCGCAGACCCCGATGGCCGAGCTCGAGCGGCACGCCGAGCGCCTCGGGCTGGCCGTCGCCCCGCACCACACGCCGGGCAAGGTCGTCGAGGAGCTGTGGGAGCACCTCGTGGGCGACCACCTCCACGCCCCGACCTTCGTGCGGGACTACCCGGTGGACACCTCCCCGCTCACCCGGGCGCACCGGTCGGTGCCGGGCGTCGTGGAGAAGTGGGACCTGTACGTGCGCGGGTTCGAGCTCGCGACCGCCTACTCCGAGCTCGTCGACCCCGTCGTCCAGCGGGAGCGCTTCGCCGCGCAGGCACTGGCCGCCGCGGCGGGGGACCCGGAGGCGATGGTCCTGGACGAGGACTTCCTCGAGGCGATGGAGCAGGGCATGCCGCCGGCCGGTGGCATGGGGATGGGCATCGACCGTCTCCTCATGGCCCTCACCGGCCAGGGGATCCGGGAGACGATCACCTTCCCCCTCGTCAAGCGGCTCTAGCGGCCCTACGCCGTGGCGGCGGGCTCGGCCGGGGGGACGGCCGGGCGCCGCCGGCGGCGGCGCGCGAGCACGACGGCGGTGACCGGGAGGCCGAGGACGAGCAGCCACGGCAGCGCCGCGCCGAGCGCGACGAGCAGGCCGTCGGCGACGGTCACGAGCGCGTCCCAGCCGCCGCGCAGGCCACCGGCGAACCCGCCGGCCTCGAGCCGGACGGGGTGGTCGGTGGTCACCGAGATGTGCAGCGTCGACATCGTGACCTGCTCGCTGAGGTAGGCGCGCTCGGCCTGGAGGGCCTCGAGCTCGGCCTGCCGCTCGCTCAGCGCGGCCTCCGCGGCGAGCAGCTGGTCGCTGGAGTCGGCGTCCTCCATGAGCTCGAGGAGTCGCTCGGTCGAGGTCTCCAGGGCGGTGATGCGCGCGTCGAGGTTGCGGCCCTGGCGGGTGACGTCCTCGGAGCCGATCGCCACGTCGGTCACCTCCCCGAGCCGCTCGACGGCGTCGAGCGTGCCGGTGACCTCGGCGGCGGGCACCCGGACGGTGAGGGCGCCCGAGACGTCCTCCCCGTCCTGCCCGGTGTGCTCCGAGCGCTCCTGGATCCTGCCGCCGACCTGTCCGACGATGCGCACGATCTCGTCCATCGCCCGCTGGGCGTCGTCGGCGACGAGGGTGAGCGAGCCGGTGACGACGACCTCGCGCGCCTCGTCAGCCTCCTCCGCGTCCTCGGCGGAGGCCATGCCCGCGCGGGCGGCGTCGCCGCCGGAGTCCGTGCCCGTCGTGGAGTCGTCGGCGCCGCTGCAGGCGGCCGCCCCGAGGAGCAGCACGAGGAGCAGGGCCACCGTCCGCAGGAGTCTCATCCTTCGACGCTAACTAGCCCGGCCCCCCGGACCGGCAGGTGTGGCCGAACCGTGACCGTACCGGGACCGGGACGTGACCCTCCGGGAGGGCTACTCCGCGCTGTCGTTCCACGACCGGCGCAGGCTCCGCGCCCGCGCCTCGTCGGAGTCGCGGCGCGCTTCGGCGCGGGTGGAGGCCCGCTCGTCACGCACGTCCACCTGGATCTTCCGGTCGGCCGGGATGCCGCGGACGAGCTGGCGGGCCCGGGCCAGCTCCCGGTCGAGCTCGGCGCCCAGGAGCAGGGCGGCGTTGACGAGCCACAGCCACAGGACGAAGACGACGATGCCGGCCAGTGCGGCGCCGTACGTCGACTCGACGCGTCCCGCCAGACGCAGGTAGAGCTGGAAGGCCAGGGAGGCGAGGACGGCGCCGCCCACCGCGACGAGCGTGCCGGCGGACAGCAGCCGCGGGCGCAGGGAGCGCACGTTCGGGGTCGCGTAGTAGAGCAGGGAGACGACGGCGAGGAACGCCGCGAGGGAGATCGGCCAGCGGGCCAGCTCCCACACGGTGAGCGCACCGCGCAGGTCCAGGGTCTCGCCGACCGCGTCGGCGACCGGTCCCGAGACCACCGACAGGAGCGTGACCAGCGCGGCGAACAGGACGAGGACGAGCGTGGTGAGCAGGTGGCGGCCGATGAGCTGGAGGCCCGGGCGGCCCTCGGCCACCCCGTAGACCCGGTTCATCGCCCGCCCGAAGGAGGCGACGTACCCGGCGGCGATCCACAGCGACGTCACGACGCCCAGGACGAGGGACCACCCGGCGGCCGGCTGCTCGAGGACGTCGCGGACCGGCTGGCTGATGACGGCGAGCGCGTCCTCGTCCGGCGCGACGAGACCGAGGATCTCGAGCATGGTGTCGGTGCTCTGCGGCCCCTCACCGATGAGGGCGAGCACCGAGGTGAGCATGATCGCGACCGCGGGCAGGGCGAGGACGGCGTAGAGCGTGAGGGCAGCCGAGCGGTCGAGGCACTCGTCGGCGAAGAAGTCGCGCACGGCCTTGCCGAACATGAAACGGCGCGACGGCCGTCTGCCCTGCGTGGCCGGTTTCTCCTGGGTCCCCGTCATCCTCACCCTCCCGGGGACAACGGAAGCACGGCACGGGTCCGGGCGCGCGCTCAGCCGCCCGGACAGTGGGCCGACAGCCGGGCCGACAGCCGGGCGGAGGCGGGCCTAGGCTCGGGTGATGACCAGCGAGCTGCTGCCCGACGACCTCCTCGAGCGGATCCGCGGCCGCGCCGCGGGGTACGACCGAGAGAACGCCTTCTTCACCGAGGACCTCGCCGAGCTCGCCGCGGCCGGCTACCTCACGGCGATGGTGCCCACCGAGCTCGGCGGCGCCGGCCTGTCCCTCGAGCAGCTGACCCGCGAGCAGATGCGGCTCGCCGGTGCGGCGCCCGCGACGGCGCTCGCGGTCAACATGCACCACGTGTGGGTCTCGGTCGCGCGCTCCGTCCGGGCGCGCGGGGACCACTCGTGCGACGTCGTCCTGGAGGAGGCCGCCGCGGGGGAGGTCTTCGCCTTCGGGGTGTCCGAGCCGGGCAACGACCTCGTCCTGTTCGGCTCGCAGAGCCTCGCCGAGCCCGACGGCGCGGGCGGCTACTCCTTCACCGGGACGAAGATCTTCACCTCGCTGTCACCGGCCTGGACCCGGCTGGGGACCTTCGGCGCCGACACCTCCGGGTCCGACGGCACCCACAACGTCTGGGGCTTCCTCACCCGCGACGCCGGGGGAGTGGAGGTCCGTGAGGACTGGGACGCCCTCGGCATGCGCGCCTCCCAGTCCTGCACCACGGTGCTCACCGGCGCCCACGCGCCCGCCGAGCGCATCGTGCGGCGCGTCCCGCCGGGCCCCACGACGGACCCGTTCGTCCTCGGCATCTTCGCGAGCTTCGAGATCCTCCTGTCGAGCGTCTACACCGGCATCGCCCGGCGCGCGCTCGACGTCGCGGTCGAGCGGGTCCACGCGCGCCGCACCCACGACGGCACGCCCTACGCCCACGACCCCGACATCCGCCGGCGCCTGGCGGGAGCGGCGATCGCGCTCGACGGCATCCACCCGCAGATCGCCGCGCTCGCCCGCGACGTCGACGAGCAGACGGGCGGCGGCGCGCTGTGGCTGCCCCGGCTCTCGGCGCTCAAGGCGCGGGCCACCGAGACCGCCAAGGACGTCGTCGAGGACGCCGTGCGCGTCTCGGGCGGCGCGTCGTACTTCAACCGCAGCGAGCTCTCCCGTCTCTACCGCGACGTCCTCGCCGGGATCTTCCACCCGAGCGACGACGAGTCGGTCCACCGCGCCTGGGCCACCGCCCTCCTCGGCCCCCTCCCCTGACGGTCGTCGCCTGCGGGGGGTTCCGGCACGGCACGGGCAGGACTACAGTCCGGCTCGGGCGGACCCGTGACAGTGCGAGCGAGGGGGACGACCATGGCCACGACGTGCGACGCGAGCGGCATGGCGGAGATCCACCGGATGTTCCGTGCCGGCTTCCGGGAGGGGCCCGCGCTCGTCGCGGGAGTGGCGGAGGGCGACGCCGCCCACGCCGACGCCGTCGGGGACCACCTGTCCCTGCTGTCCGGCTCCCTGCACTCCCACCACGAGTTCGAGGACGAGAACCTGTGGGACACGCTGAGCAGCCGGGCGCCCGCCTGCGCGCTCCACGTCGGGCGGATGAGGGGCCAGCACGCCCAGATGCTCGTCCACCTCACCGCGCTGGACGAGGCCCTGCCCGCCTGGCGGGCGAGCGGCCGCGGCGCCGACGCCGAACCGGTGCTGGCGGCCCTCGGGCGGATCGACGCGGGACTCGCGGAGCACCTGCCGGACGAGGAGGAGCACATCGTCCCGGTGATGGAGCAGGTGCTCACCCAGCCGGAGGTCGACGCCGGGTCCGCCCACGGGCGGCGCTCGACGCCGCGCGGCAAGGCCTTCGAGATGATCGGCGCCATCATGGCCGCCCAGCCTGACGGCGGCGTGGAGTGGCAGCGCAAGCACATGCCCGCGCCGCTGCGCCTGGTGTGGCGCACGGTGGGGCGCTCCCGCTACGCGGCCGCGCGCTCCCGCCTGGCGCCGCGGTAGGGAACGGCACAGGGGCCCGGTGACCGCGTCGCGGTCACCGGGCCCCTGCGTGGGTCAGGCGTCGGGTGTCAGGCCCGGGCCGAGTCGAGCTGGGCGTCGGTCGTCGGGGCGAGCGGGTCGCCACCGACGTGCTCGTCGCCCTTGCCCGCCCAGTAGGCGGCCTCGATGCGCTCACCGATGCTCTGGTCGACGTTCTTCCAGTACTGGAAGGCGTTGGACAGGACCGGCTCCTGCACCCCGCCGAGGAGCGAGCCGGTGACGGTCCGGACGAGCTGCTCACGCTGCGCGTCGTCGAACACCTCGCGGACGAGGGTGCCGGCCTGGCCGAAGTCGTCGTCCTCGGAGTGCAGCGCGTAGGCGCTGCGGACCATGTCGCCGTCGGCCTCCCAGCCGTCCTCGACCGGGCCGGTCTGGTCGGCGTAGGGACGGCCGTAGGAGTTCGGCGCGTACACGGGGGCGGTGCCCGAGTGGGTGAACGTCATGTTGCCGTCGATGAGGTAGTCGTTGGTCTCGACGATCGGCCTGTTCACCGGGAGCTGGTGGTAGTTCGTCCCGATGCGGGCGCGCTGGGCGTCGGCGTAGGAGAACACGCGGCCGAGGAGCATCTTGTCGGGGGAGACCCCGATGCCCGGGACGGTGTTCGACGGCGCGAAGGCGGCCTGCTCGATCTCCGCGAAGAAGTTCTGCGGGTTGCGGTTGAGCTCCATCGTGCCGACCTTGATGAGCGGGTAGTCCGCGTGCGGCCACACCTTGGTGAGGTCGAAGGGGTTGAACCGGTAGGTCTTCGCGTCCGCGTACGGCATGACCTGGACCGACAGCGTCCACGAGGGGTTCTCGCCGCGCTCGATCGCCTCGTAGAGGTCGCGACGGTGGTAGTCGGCGTCCGAGCCGGCCAGCGCCTCGGCCTCCTCGTTGCTGAGGAACTCCATGCCCTGGTCGGTGTGGAAGTGGTACTTCACCCAGAAACGCTCACCCTGGGCGTTGACCCACATGTAGGTGTGCGAGCCGTAGCCGTTCATGTGGCGCCACGTGCGGGGCAGGCCGCGCACACCCATGAGGTAGGTGACCTGGTGGGCCGACTCCGGGTTCTGCGTCCAGAAGTCCCACTGCATGGTGTTGTCGCGCAGGCCGGAGCCCGGCAGACGCTTCTGCGAGCGGATGAAGTGGGGGAACTTCATCGGGTCGCGCAGGAAGAAGACGGGGGTGTTGTTGCCGACGAGGTCGTAGTTGCCCTCGGAGGTGTAGAACTTCAGCGAGAAGCCGCGGACGTCGCGCCACGTGTCGGGCGAGCCCTGCTCACCGGCGACGGTCGAGAAGCGGGCGAGCATCTCGGTCTTGGCACCCGGCTGGAAGAGGGCGGCCTTGGTGTAGCGGCTGACGTCCTCGGTGGTGGTGAAGGTGCCGAACGCGCCGGCGCCCTTGGCGTGCGGGTTGCGCTCCGGCACGCGCTCGCGGTTGAAGTGCGCGAGCGTCTCGACGAGGCGGACGTCGTGGAGCAGCAGCGGGCCGTTGCTGCCCAGGGACAGCGAGTTGCGGTCCGAGGCGTTCGGCATGCCGAAGCCGGTCGTCGAACCCGTGGGCTGGGGGCCGGGGGCGTTCTGGGTCATGGTGTCTCCTTCTGCGATACGAATGGTGCTGCTGCCGTCAGCGGCAGGTGGGGCACGTCCCCCAGTAGAGGACCTCGGCGGTGTCGACCGTGAACCCGTGGTCGGTACTGGGGGTCAGGCACGGGGCGTGCCCGACGGCGCACGGCACGTCGCCGATGTCGCCGCAGGACCGGCACACCACGTGGTGGTGGTTGTCCCCCCGGTTGAGCTCGTAGCGGCCGGGTGAGCCCTCGGGCTCGATCCGCCGCAGGAGCCGCGCGTCGGTGAGCGCGTGCAGGACGTCGTAGACGGCCTGCGTCGACACCGTGCCCAGGCGCTCGTGCACCCCGCGCCGGACGTCGTCCGCCGTGGCGTGCGGCTGGGCCGCGACCTCCGCGAGCACGGCGAGCCGCGGCGCGGTGACCCGGAGGTCGGCGGCGCGGAGCAGCTCGGCGTGGTCTGTGGGCATGTGTCGACCATAGGGTCTTTTCTGGAATAGGTCAAGATTTTGAACGACTCCGGTCAGCGCCCGCACCCCGGTCGTGGGACGGGCGACGGCGGGCCTTCTGCCATCATTCGGCGATGAGCACGACGAGTGGCGCCTACCCGGACGGCCCCGCCGACCCCTCGGTCATCGTCCGTCCCGCCCTGCCGGCCGACGCCCGCCGCATCTACGACCTCGTCACCCCCTACGCGCAGGAGCGCATCCTCATCGCCAAGGAGCTCATCAGCTACTTCGAGGCGATCCAGGAGTTCCTCGTCGCGGAGCTCCCGGGGGAGGACGGCACGTGGGAGGTCGTCGGGTGCGGCGCCCTGCACGTCATGTGGGACGACATCGCCGAGGTCCGCACGCTCGCCGTCTCCCAGGAGCACCAGCGGCGCGGGGTGGGCCGCCACGTGCTCAGCGCTCTCCTCGAGCGGGCGAGGATCCTGGGGCTGCGGCGGGTCTTCTGCCTCACCTTCGAGGTCGACTTCTTCCAGCAGCTGGGGTTCCGGGTCATCGAGGGCACCCCGGTGGGGACCGACGTCTTCGCCCAGATGCTGCGCTCCCACGACGACGGCATCGCCGAGTTCCTCGACCTCGCCCGGGTCAAGCCCAACACCCTGGGCAACTCCCGGATGCTCCTCGAGCTCGACTAGCCCGACGCGGCCTCGCGCAGGGTGAGGACGAGGTCGGCCCTGTCCCGCACCGCGCGCACGAGCGCGGCGTTCGGCTCGTCGGTGCCCAGCGTCCACGCGGCGGCGGCCCGCGGGTCCATCCCGTGGGCCTCGTGCCGTGCCCGCAACCGGCGGCGCCGCTCCTCGTCCTCGAGGTCGACGTACCAGGTGGCGTCGAGGTGGGCCGCGGCCGCCCGCCAGGCCGGGTCGTCGAGCAGGAGGTAGTTGCCCTCCGTCACCACGAGCCGCACCTCGGGCCCGACGGGGATGCCCGCCGCGACCGGCTCGTCCAGCGTGCGGTCGAAGTCCGGTGCGTAGACGGTGCCCTCCCGGGGGTCGCGCAGCCGGGCGAGCAGGTGGGCGTAGCCGGCGGCGTCGAAGGTGTCCGGGGCGCCCTTGCGGCCGCGCCGGCCGAGCGCGTGGAGCACCGCGTTGCTCAGGTGGAAGCCGTCCATCGGGACGAGCGCGGCGTGGGGGGCCAGCGCCGCGACGAGCTCGGCGGCCAGGGTCGACTTCCCCGCGCCGGGTGGCCCGGCGAGCCCGAGGACCCGGCGGCCCTCGCCCGCGAGCATCGCCCGGGCGCGCGCGACGAGCGTGGGCACGTCCGCGGACAGGACGACGGGACGGGTCGTTGCGGCCATGGCCGGGCGCGGTCAGCGCGCCTGCGCCAGCCGCCGGCGGACGAGGACGACGACGAGGGTGAGCTGGGCGGACACGACACCGAGGGCGAGGGTGAGCACCGCCGTCGCCGGCTCGACGACGGTCCACGCCGCGACCGCGACGACGCACCACACGAGCGCCGCCAGCTGGACCCGGTGCAGGCGCGCCGACGTCACCGTGAGGGTCTGCGCGGGGGGACGGCCGGCGAGCACGCCCCGCAGCCCCAGTGCGCCGACGACCGCCCCGACGATCGCGAGGAGCTGCCCGCCGCCGAGGACGGACACCGCCGGGCCGACGAGCGTCGGGTCCGAGCCGCTGAGGGCGAGGATCGCGGCGGCGACGACCGCCAGGCCGAGGCAGGCGGCGCCGCACGCCACGACCGCGTCACGCAGGGCGCGGATCGCGCGGGCGACGAGGACGTCCTGGGGTACCGAGGGGCTCTCCACACCCGAAACCCTACGGTGGCCAGGACCCTGCCCGGCGCGGTGGGCGGGTGCGACGGGCCACAGGGTCAGGACGGCAGGGCGTAACGGCCGGGGGCGGGCTGCCCGACGAGGCCGTCGGCGAGGAGTCCGGCGAGGGCGCGCTGCGGCTGCTGCGGGTCGGCGGCCGTCAGCCCGGCGAGCAGCTCCTCCTCGGCCAGGCTCGCGCCGTCCGGCAGCGCGCGCAGGCGCGCCATGACCCGGCCCCGTGCCTGGCGGTCGGTGCCGTGCCAGGCCTGGGTGCGGCGCCGTGGGGCGTCGGCGTCCGGCGGGGAGCCGGCCAGGCGCCACCGGCAGCGGTCGGCCAGCGGGCACTGCGGGCACCGCGGTGAGCGCGCGGTGCACACGAGCGCGCCGAGCTCCATGACCCCCTCGTTCCACCGCACCGCCAGCGCCGGGTCGGCGGGCAGCAGACCGGCGGCGTGGGCGCGCTCGGCGACGGTGAGTGCGGGCGGCGGCAGCGCCCGCCCCTCCGACACCCGGGTGAGCACGCGCCGGACGTTCGTGTCCAGGACGAGGGCCCGTCGGCCGTGGGCGAAGCTTGCGACGGCCGCCGCCGTGTAGTCCCCCACTCCGGGCAGCGAGCGCAGCTCCTCCTCACCCTCCGGCACCTCCCCGGCGAAGCGGCCGGCGACGGCGGCGGCGCACTCGCGCAGCCGCAGGGCCCGCCGGGGGTAGCCCAGACCGTGCCAGGCACGCAGGACGTCGGCCGGGGAGGCGGCGGCGAGGTCGGCGGGCCGCGGCCAGCGCTCCATCCACTGCTCCCACACCGGGGCGACCCGGGCGACCGGGGTCTGCTGGGACATGACCTCGCTGACGAGCACGCCCCACGGCGTCGTGCCGGGCCGGCGCCACGGCAGGTCGCGGGCATGGCGGGCATACCAGGCGGCGACGGTGGTGTGGAGGTCGTGCATCGTGCCCAAGTCTGCCTCCTCCCGGCGAGCCGTCGCCGCCAGGGCGCCG